>JBAQHZ010000059.1:0-32645 GCA_049288585.1 Chania sp. | reverse complement strand
CAGTTACCGAGTGCAATTAAACGTCACGATAAAAAATGCCTTGGTTATGATCTGGCAGAGAGCGTAAAAAAGTGTGATCGATAGCAACTTAACTCCAAGCCAAAGCGGAAGCTTGTTGCAATACGTTTGGCGATGTTCGAAGTTATTGAGGGGGATTAATTACGAGCTACAAAATAATTAATGCAACCCCGGTCCCGAAGATGATTCGTGACAAAAAACCTTCGGGCAGTCCTTCGGCGGCGGGAACCGCACTTTACACCTGGAATATTATGCTGATCCCATCAAAACTGAGCCGTCCGGTACGGCTGCAAAATACAGTGATACGCGATCGCCTGCTGGTCAAATTAGCCAGCGCTGCAAATTATCGCCTGACATTGGTCAATTGCCCGGCAGGATATGGAAAGACCACGCTGGTTGCCCAATGGGCGGCGGGCAAATCGGATCTGGGGTGGTACTCTCTGGATGAAAGCGACAACCAGCCAGAGCGCTTCGCCAGTTATCTGATCGCCGCAGTGCAGCAGGCAACCGGCGGGCACTGTGTCAAAAGCGAGGCGCTAAGCCAAAAACACCAGTACGCCAGCCTGTCTGCGCTATTCGCACAGCTGTTTATCGAGCTTTCCGATTGGCATCACCCTTTGTATCTGGTGATTGATGACTATCATCTGATCACCAACGACGTGATCCACGAAGCGATGCGCTTCTTCCTGCGCCATCAGCCAGAAAACCTGACGCTGATCCTGCTGTCGCGCACGCTGCCCGCTCTCGGCATCGCCAACCTGCGGGTGCGCGACCAACTGCTGGAATTGAGCACGCAGCAGTTGGCCTTTACCCACCAGGAAGCCAAGCAGTTCTTTGACTACCGCTTGAGTTCACCGCTTGAACACCATGACAGCAGCCGCCTGTGCGATGAAGTGGAAGGATGGGCCACCGCATTGCAGTTGATCGCGCTGTCTGCCCGCCAGTCCACCTCTTCCGCCCAGCAATCCGCCAAACGTTTAGCCGGGCTGAATGCCAGCCATCTTTCGGATTATCTGGTAGATGAGGTGCTGGATCGCGTCGATGCCGATGCCCGCGCCTTCCTGCTGCGCTGCTCAGTATTGCGTTCGATGAACGACGCGCTGATCGTGCGCCTGACCGGCGAAGATAACGGCCAGCAGCGTCTCGAAGAGTTGGAACGCCAAGGGCTGTTTATCCACCGCATGGACGATACCGGTGAGTGGTTCTGTTTCCACCCGTTATTCGCCTCATTCCTGCGCCAGCGCTGCCAGTGGGAACTGGCACTGGAGCTGCCGGGCCTGCATCGTGCCGCCGCCGAAGGCTGGCTGGCACTCGGTTACCCAGCGGAAGCCATCCACCATGCGCTGGCGGCCAGCGACGTCAGCATGTTGCGCGATATCCTGCTGCAACATGCCTGGTCGTTGTTCCACCACAGTGAGTTAGCGCTGTTGGAAGAGTGCCTAAAGGCACTGCCGTATGAACGCTTGATCCAAAGCCCGAAACTGGCGTTGTTGCAGGCTTGGCTGGCACAAAGCCAGCACCGCTACAGTGAGGTCAACACCCAGTTGGAACGCGCCGAACAGGCCATGTGCGAGCAGAAAATCTCCATCGACCAAACCCTGCATGCCGAATTCGATGCATTGCGCGCGCAGGTGGCGATCAACGCTGGCAAGCCGGAAGAGGCCGAACGGTTGGCTACCGAAGCGCTGAAGTTCCTGCCGCTTTCCAGCTATTACAGCCGCATCGTGGCCACCTCGGTCACTGGCGAAGTTCACCACTGCAAAGGCGATCTGGCGCGTGCGCTGCCGATGATGCAGCAGACCGAACAGATGGCCCGCCGCCATCAGGCTTACCATTACGCGCTGTGGGCACTGTTGCAGCAAAGCGAAATTCTGATCGCCCAAGGCTTCTTGCAGGCCGCTTATGAAACGCAGGAAAAAGCCTTTGAGCTGGTGCGCGAACAGCATCTGGAACAGTTGCCGATGCATGAGTTCCTGCTGCGTATCCGTTCGCAGGTGCTCTGGTCATGGTCACGGCTGGATGAGGCTGAGGACGCCGCGCGCGAAGGGCTGAAGGTGCTGGCCAACTACCAGCCACAGCAGCAGTTGCAATGCCTGGCAATGTTGGCGAAATGTTCACTGGCGCGGGGCGATCTGGATAATGCCAATAGCCACCTGCTGCGTTGCGAAGTCTTGCTGCACGGCTCGCAATATCACCGCGATTGGCTGACCAACGCCGATAAACCCCGGGTGATCCATTGGCAGATGACCGGAGACACCGCCGCCGCCGCCAACTGGCTGCGCCATACCGAAAAACCGGGCATGGCGAACAACCACTTTATGCAGGGCCAGTGGCGCAATATTGCCCGCGTGCAGATTATGCTCGGCCAATTCGAAGAGGCCGAAGTGGTGCTGGACGAATTGAATGAAAACGCCCGCCGCCTGCGGCTGGTCAGCGATCTCAATCGTAACCTGCTGCTCAGCAATCAGCTTTACTGGCAGATGGATCGCAAAGGCGATGCGCTGCGGGTGCTGATCGAAGCGCTGGCGCTGGCAAACCGCACCGGGTTTATCAGCCACTTTGTGATTGAAGGGGAAACCATGGCGCAGCAACTGCGTCAGTTAATCCAACTCAATACGCTGCCTGAGCTGGAGCAGCACCGCGCGCAACGCATTTTGCGCGACATCAACCAGCATCATCGCCACAAGTTCGCTCATTTTGACGAGAGTTTCGTCGATAAACTGCTGACCCACCCGCAGGTACCGGAACTGATCCGCACCAGCCCGCTGACCCAGCGTGAGTGGCAGGTGCTGGGTCTGATTTATTCCGGTTACAGCAACGAGCAGATCGCCGGTGAACTGGCGGTGGCGGCTACCACTATCAAAACCCATATTCGTAATCTGTATCAGAAACTGGGGGTTGCCCATCGACAGGAAGCGGTGCAGCAAGCACAGCAGTTGCTGAAAATGATGGGCTATGGGGCATAACGGGGAATTAACGGCATTCGGTGTTCAGCCGCTCGGTGAGCTGAACACTGCCGCTTGAAAATTGACGGGCGTATTCTTATTTTGCACAAGCCCAATGACATTAGCTCTTGCTGTAAGTAGTATTGCCTAATATTTTCCATAAGGAGTTGGAATAATGGCAATAACTAGGAATTTTCTAATTACAATAGGCCTTTCTTTCGCTATTTCCCCAGCAATAGCCAGCGAAAATACGACCACAGATTATAGCTATCGCGCAGATGCGGGCACCTATTTAGGCAATCAGATCGCCGCACGTTCATTATTTTCTCAAACCTTGCACCAGCGGAAAACATCGCCAGGTAGCGATCAATTATGGTTACGCGCCTCCGGCTATAGCACCAAGAACCTGAGCGCAGCCGATGATAACCTGCCGATCGATATGAATCGCCAGGTGTTCCAGCTCGGTGGCGATATTTTTGCGTTACAGCAGGAAAACGAAGAGTGGACCGTGGGTCTTATGACGGGATACGGCCGCGCTGATACCGAGTCGCACTTCGCCAACACCACATCTGACGGCCAAGTTAACGGTTATTCCGTCGGGCTTTATAGCACTTGGTATCAAGACAGTAAAAACCATGAAGGTGCTTATATTGATTCGTGGCTCCAGTATTCTTGGTTTAACAATAGTGCGGGGCAAGAGGATTATAACAGCAACAATTTTAGCCTCTCTTTGGAAACCGGTTATGCTTTCCAACCCCTCTCTGCGTGGGAATTGATTATCGAGCCACAGCTTCAGCTTATCTATAATGATTTCCGTACCGATAATTATCGTGATGCCACAGACACCTTCATTCGGCAGAGTGATGCACCAGATTTCACTTCGCGGGCAGGCATTCGTTGGTATAGCAATCAAGACGACAATATTACCGCCTATCTGGCCACCAACTGGTGGCATAATAACGGCAGCAACGCAGTCTATTTTAATGAATCGCGAGTAGAAGCAGGCTCCCTTAATAATCTATTCGAAGTGAAAGTCGGCATAAAAACGCCAACTTCCAGCCAATTCCAGCTCTGGATGGAAGGGGGCACCACCATGGGCAGCAATAGTTATCAGGATTACGGTGCCTCATTGGGTCTGAGCTACCGCTGGTAATCTGCCTGCCGGAAAGCCCACAGGGTTGCTCTGGTCATAAATGGGGTGGATTTGGTTACACTAATCAGATCCCCCCAATTACGAGGCAGTCTGAAGTCATGGAACAGTTTGAAGCGATCGGCATTGAGCAGGCCCATACCCGTTGGAAAGAAGGCAGCGCGACGCTGGTCGATATCCGCGATCCGCAAAGTTTTGCCGCCGGGCATACACCGGGCGCGTTTCATCTTACCAACGCCAGCCTGCCGCTTTTTATGCAGCAAAATGAGTTCGAACGCCCGGTGATGGTTATGTGCTACCACGGCAACAGCAGCCGCAGCGCCGCACAGTACCTGCTGCATCAGGGGTTTGACGCGGTTTACAGCATCGACGGCGGCTTTGAAGCCTGGGCACGCCAGTTCCCGCAGGATGTCGAAACCTCCGCTTGATTCTTTACAGGCCGTTCATTTAGGCGGCCTGCTCAATTCTCCGCTGTTTTTATCGCTGCGTTCAGTATTTCAACGGTATAATCTGCCATCAATGCCGCAGAGGGGTAAACTCGCGGATAAAATCATCTACTTAGACGGAAAATCCATGGTTCGAGTGATCGCCTTATCCAACCCTCGCCTGGCGCAAGCCTTTGTCGATTACATGGCAACGCAGCACATCCCGCTTGAGATCCGCAATACCGGCGAGGTGGCAGAAATCTGGCTGGCGGACGATGGCCACTTGGAACAGGTGCAACGTGAGTTGCAACAGTTTCTGCTCGATCCGCTGAATAGCCGCTATCAGGCCGCCAGTTGGCAGGCGGGCAATACCGACGCCGGTTTGCATTACCAGCAATTCTCTTACCTGCAAATTATCCGCAGCAAAGCCGGGCCGCTGACGCTCACGGTCATGTCACTGTGTATTCTGGTGTATATCCTGATGCAGGTGCTGGGGGATGATACCGTGATGTACTGGCTCTCCTGGCCGCAGAACAGCTCGCAATACGGCCAACTGTGGCGCTGGTTCAGCCATGCGTTTCTGCACTTCTCGCTGCTGCACATTACCTTCAACCTGCTCTGGTGGTGGTACCTTGGCGGCCCAGTAGAAAAACGTCTCGGCGCGGGAAAACTGTTCGTGATCGCCGTGGTTTCGGCCTTTTTCAGCGGCTGGGCACAATCCCTGTTCAGCGGTGCGCTGTTTGGTGGGCTTTCCGGCGTGGTTTACGCGCTGATGGGCTACGTCTGGCTGAGCGGTGAACGCAATCCACAATGCGGCCTCAATCTGCCACGCGGTTTAATGGTGTTTTCCGTGCTCTGGCTGGTCGCTGGCTATTTCGATATTTTAGGAATGTCGATCGCCAACGCGGCACACGTAGCCGGTTTAGTGTTAGGGTTATTAATGGCATTTTGGGACACGCGTCATCGCACGCACAACGAAAAATAATTTACTCTGCGGATTTCGGGTGGCTGCCGACCAGGTGGCGGCCTGAAAGACACCGGGCGTTTTAGGGGATTATCGTGAAGCAAACACAGCGTCATGACGCCATTATCGAATTGGTGCGTCAGCAGGGTTACGTCAGTACAGAAGAGTTGGTCGAGCATTTTGCCGTCAGCCCGCAAACCATTCGCCGTGATTTGAATGACTTGGCCGATCAGAACAAGATACAACGCCATCACGGCGGCGCGGCGCTGCCGTCCAGCTCAGTCAATGCCGCCTACCACGATCGCAAAGTGATGTGGTCCGAAGAGAAAGCGCGCATTGCTCAACGCGTCGCCAGCCAGATCCCCGATGGCGCAACGCTGTTTATCGATATCGGCACCACCCCGGAAGCGGTGGCCCATGCGCTGATGAATCATAAAAACCTGCGTGTCGTAACCAACAACCTGAACGTCGCCACCCTGCTTACCGCCAAAGAGGATTTCCGTCTGATCCTGGCCGGTGGCGAAGTGCGTACCCGCGACGGCGGTATTATGGGTGAGGCCACGCTGGACTTTATTTCTCAATTCCGACTGGATTACGGCATTCTCGGTATCAGCGGGATCGATATGGACGGTTCACTGCTCGAATTCGATTATCATGAGGTACGCACCAAACGCGCGATTATCGAAAACTCCCGCTGCGTGATGCTGGTGACTGACCACTCCAAGTTCGGCCGTAATGCGATGGTTAACTTGGGCAATATGAACCTGATTGATTACCTGTTTACCGACCAGGCTCCACCGCCGAGCGTAATGAAGATCATCGAGCAGTACGATGTGCAGCTGGAGCTGTGCTGATTTTTGTCCTCTCCCCCAACGATAATCACCCGGCAGCATTGAATGCTCCCGGGTGATTCATAGTAAGGCCACCAAGATCAGTTATACGTCATGGTGAACGTCGCGTTGGAGTTGACCGTACCACCGGTTATCTTTTCGCCTGATTGGTAATAACGCACCGCCAACGGGATTTGGTAAGTACCCCCATCAGTTGTCGCCGAACCCAATACATTAAAAGCAGTATCCAGTTGAACAGGCGCGTTGTTGTACAATAGCTGCAATGCCAGACCGCTGGCGGTAGAGGTGCCATCGGTGGTTAACAGCCCGAGGCTTTTATTACTGCTGCCGCCGCTGCCTGGACTGAGTGTCATTCTGACATTCAACCCGGCATCACAATTACTCAGGCCGATATTGAACGCGGTGCTGCCTGCCGTGCTGCCTATTCCGCTAAAATCCCTGCCTTTGGCACTGTCCAGATTGACATTGATGTTACTGTCAGTCACCGAGCAGGTTGTGGTTTTTGCCGTCATCCCCGTCACCGTCAGGTTGGCATATGGGGTGATAAAACCGGAACCATCGAACCTCACAAAGGCATAGCCCGCAGCTAAAGAACCCACATTGCCAGAACCGGTGACGGCGGCGGTTTTATAAAAGCGCAGTATATATTGGAACGTGACACTCCCCCAAACCCCAGTGTTAACGCACTGATTACGCATATTCGGGTTGCCCTGATAACCCGCATTGTTACCAATCGTATTGGTCGCGGAGCAACCGCCCGGTTGTGTGACTGACAACGAATAGCTGACGCCGGGGATCCCTGTGGCATACAAACGAGCGCCCGTGATGCTTTGTACAAAGGTGGCATTGGTGCCAATCCCCACGTTCTGGCTGCCTGTCGAGGTCTTGCTACAGTTGTTATACATCGTGTAGGTTGCGGTTGTGATATCAGCACCAATCTGTGCACCTACCGGTAAATCCCGTGGGATTACCAAGGTGCTGGGCATGACAAAAGTGTTGTTGATAGCCGTGCAGGAATCCGCCGCAGCCTCCCGAACAGTTCCCAGCCAGGCACCGATCAGCAGTAAAATAAATAGTGGTGTTCTTTGCTTCATAACGATCTCTTCAATAAATATTGCCGATGTCTGCACATGCTGATTAATTACAGGCACTGCGCGTTCTGGGTTAGAACACCGGTATTTTCTGTGGTCTGTTTTGTCAGACGATATTCCACCTGACACTGCTGGCTTGCCCCCGCTCCCCACTTCACATTCAGCAAACCACTGTCCGCCAGTCCGGTCAGATATACCTGCCCATTGTCACCCACGATAAAACCCTGTGCCGCTTTCTGTGCCGGATTGCTGACCGTCGCGCCAAACGGCACTGGCGCACCGCCTGCTCTGAACAGGTTCATCAGCACTCGCTGACCCACGCTGGGCTCAAACTCGGCGCGCACCACGGCGCCGCGCGTTGGCACCACATTCTGGCTGGTCATCGTCAGATCAACATTGTTCGACAGCGTTTCGGTATTCAATTGCACCTGGTTCTTACGGTATGGGCTGCTGTATGGCACGATGGCATAGCCCCGCCAGTCGGTCTTCACTCCCGTTTGGCCACTCACACCAATCCCCGCTGCACCCGGCGCTTTCACCAACGCTACGGTTTCTCCCAGCGTTTGGCCGAAGGTGACGCCGTTCTCATGCATCAGCACGCCGCCCTGTACACCGTAGTTCAGCCGCTGGTTGTTGCGGTCATAACCATAGCCCGCATTCACCTGCCCATAAGTGCCGCGGTAATCTGCATTCAGATTGCCGCTGTTACCCACACCGTTGGTACCGTAGCCCTGCTGCACGCTCCAGTTTAGATTGTTGTCTGCTAACACCGTTCCGCCCAGCCCAACAGAGTGGGTGCTTCCCTCTTGCTTGCTGCTGTTTACCATATAGTTGGCATGGGTGTTTCTCATCCAACGGTCCAACGGCACGCTGACGTTAAGCGAGAACATCTGGTCCCTGTCGTATACGCGCCCACCATCATGGCTGCCACTCGCGGTCGAGTTCTCGTTGTAGCTGTAGTTCACTCCGTAGCTGATACCGTTCCAACTGTTGTTATATCCGGCCCCCACTGAGCGCATAGTGCGATTGCTGTTCCAGTAGTCTTCGCTGATCCAGCTCAGTGACAAAGCACCCGCTCCTTCCCACAAATTCTGGTTCATGGTCAGTTCAGAGCGGTTGCGTCGACGTTCGTCCCGCGGCTGGCTACCCTGCTCCCGATGGGTATCCAGTACTTCCTGCAGGCTGTAGTAGCCATCGGTAGAGTAGCGGTAACCCGCAATGGCAAAGTTGGTCCCGGTCTGCACAAAGTTTTTGCTGTAACGGATCCGCCACGACTGACCACTTTCCTGTGGTTGATCTTGCTGAGTGGACCACGCCTGGGTCACGTCGGTCGACAACGCACCAAAGTCACCGAGGTTGGTGCCCATCCCCAGCGCTACGGACTGATACTGCCCGCTGGCAAACTGCCCGCCGCCGTAGGCGGTCAGCCCATAGGGCAGACCATAAATTGCCGTAGCCTGGCTGAAGGTGGTTTTCTCCACGCTGCTGTCGTAAGAACGATATTGCCCACCGGTTATGGCGTATTTCAGGCGGCCTTCACGCTGCAACAGCGGGAGTGACGCGTAGGGAACAACCAGATGCTGCTCGCTGCCGTCAGACTCGCGGATGGTCACAAACAGATTCCCGCTGCCGCCGGTCGGGAACATGTCAGTAATTTCAAATGCTCCCGGGGCCACAAAACTCTGGTAGATCACATAGCCATTCTGGCGGACGGTCACCTGGGCATGGGTGCGTGCAATACCGCGCACCACTGGCGCATAGCCTTTCAGGCTGTCCGGTATCATGTCATCGTCCGATGCCAGTTGTGCTCCACGGAACGGCACGCTGTCGAACACGTCGCTTGGTGAGGTGCTGTCACCCAACACCAGTTGGCTTTTGAGAAAAACGATGTCACGCGCCACGTAGGTGTACACCGTACTCCATTCACTTTGCCCTTGATCATCGCGGTTCAGCGTTGTGTAGTTGCGCAACCGCCATGGGCCAGCGTTGATACCGGGGCGCAGGTTGGCAAACTGGCTGCTGCTGTCACCGCGGTTGCCGTCACGTGCCAAGGTGTTAGCTCCACTCAGGCTGTAGTTCAGCAACAGAGATGGAATCCCCTTATCCCACTGGCTCTCTGGTACAGCGCCCTGCGCCTGCTGTGACATGGCCGCCTGCGGGATACTCAGCAGCAGTTGCTGGGCATCAAAACGGAATTCGGCATTGGCTTTTGGAATAGCGCTCAGGTTGGCACACTGTGCCTCAGCATTGCCCATCTCCGGGAACAGGTCAGTTTTAACGCCCATTTCATTCAACTGAGCGACCGTTAGACAAGGCTGCAGGCTGTCTTCACCTTGCGCATTTTTCCCCATCTGAAACTCAACGCTGCGTGTATCCTGCTGCTCATTGTTGATGTAGATATCCACCCGGTAAGTACCGGGAGCCTGTAAGGCCCCCTCTTCAAACACGGTCAGGTCAGTGCTGTCGTGATGCGGGTTACCGACCTCCAATAAAGCTGGGTTGAAAGACTCACGGGCTTGCGCCCCGAAGGAGACTCCCCCCAGCAGCATCAGCTGTGTAGCAATGAAATAAGCGAGCGGGCTGATGCGCAGCGAAGACTTACTTTTTACCCAATTCCTAGACATGTCACTGACCTTTACGACGACTCACTTGTTTTACCCAATGGCGTTAGGGGAATGTCCTTTCCCCTAACGCCCTTTATTTCTTATACCCAAAATAATTCGAGTTGCATGTAGGCGGCCAGTCCGAGAGTCGCCAGGAGCATAGATAACTATGTGACTGGTGCGAGCGGGCGCAGCCAACACCCATGCAACTTGAAGTATGACGGGTATAGATGTGTTACAGAGATATGTGGCTATCTGGCTCATTCACATCATTTACAACGCTGCTGTATGTTCTTTGCCAGCACCGCCATAGTCATTAATGATTTTCCAACTTACGCGGCCTGCGCTCACGCCTGGCGGCAAGGCAAAGCGGGCGGTGCTGCCTGGAGCAACATAGGTCGCCTCTTTCACGTCCTTTCCAGCCACCTGCACTCCTTGGAAGTTCATATAGAAGGGTGTGGGGTTGGTCACTTGCAGGTCATTGCCATTGCGCTGCCAAATGATTTTGTCAGCCACATCTTCTGGGCTACCTTTCACCCCTTGCGGGCGATAAATCAGCTTGATGCGCGTCTTAACGGCAATTTGCAGCGTATTTCTATCGATATTCTGTTCGGCAGACGGGATAGATTTAATGTTTATCCAGAATAAGGATTCTTTATCTGTTGGCAGATTGCCGCCTGCTCGTACCACACGCAGTACGTTTTCTCTTCCACCATCCAGACGAAACAGCGGTGGTGTCACTATAAAGGGGGCTTTCTCAGCACCACCGGTCGTCTCAATCCAGGTTTGGATTAAATAAGGCGTTTTATCCGGGTTTTTGACGCTCAGTGAAGACTCCTTCTTATCGCCGTCATAAATCAGCCGGGTTCCACCCACAATGACACCCGCCTGTGCGATATTGATGGTGAATAACAGGGCTAAAATTAATGCAGGTGAGAATTTCATATATCTTGGTTCCACAAGTGAAGATTTAATAATAACGGGGGGGCATGGCCTCCCCGTTATTTCACAGCCCTTTATAATCGGGCTGAGTTTTAGTTGTAGTTAATGGTGAAGCTGGCTACGGCATTCGCCTGGCCCGCGCCAACATCAGTTGCGGTTGCAATATAACGCGCAACGAAATCCAGGTTATTCACACCGGTTGATACCAGTGGGTAGATGGCTGATGCGGTGTTCAACTGCACAGCTGAATCAGAAGCATCAGTGATTTGAATGCCCACGCCTGTTGCCACGCCAGCGCCCTGGGTCAGTGCCAAGACACTGCTGTCACCATCAGCGGTTGCCCCTTCAAACTTCACTGCCGCGCCGGTCAATGTGGCTGGGCAGTTTTTCAGCTGCAGCGTAAACTTGGTGGCTGAAGCCGTATCACCAGCGCCAGAGAAAGCCGTTTTAGCCACTTTTCCCAGGTTAACATTCAGTGGGGCACTAACGTTGTTCACCACTTCACAGGCAGAATCGATGATTTCACCGGTAAAGTTGATCTGGCCATCTGCAGCAAATGCAGAAACGGAGCTCATAGCAGCAACAGCAGCCAGGGTGGCAACGATAATATTCTTTTTCATTTAACACTTTCCTTTAAAATACGGGTTCCGTATTTATGACTTAATTTGATGCATTAGCATCGTTCCATATCCCAACCATAGTTCAACTTGCCGAGGCGTTGGCTTTCGTGCAACTCGAATTACTTAGGGAAAATAATGCTATTGGTTTGGTTAATAAACCGTTCGGCCAATAGCTCCCGATTAACATGCTTGAGATAATTATTCACAAGCAACTTTTTTATTTACGAATTGTTTTTTACTTCAGGTATTATTTAATATAGAATCCGTTCCACTTTTGTGATTTCTGGGTATTAACCATATGAAACAGCCATCAAAGTATCGATAAGTAATTAATATCGTGAGTATTTCATATGTGTAATTGTTTTTATAAAAATGATAATTAAATACCACCATGAGCAAAAGGAGTATGGACACTTTTTTTCAGAGACTCTCATTATGTCATGTTTTAAATGTGGTTAATTGATTGCTAAAGTCAGCCATTAAATGCTTAACGTTGCATGTGTATTTCTTGCGATGGGTGGACTATAGAGATCTTTTTTATGGCCGAGGAGATGTTATTTTGTTTCATGTAATGTGCTATTTTTATAGCTGCAAGAGGATTCTTAGAAAAATCAAATAATTGACTCTTTCAGATTGAGAAAGGATTTATACGAAAATTTAATATAAAGCGGTAATTCTATGGAATAACCATATCTAAAGCAGGGTCAAAATATTGTTTTGACCGATAAAAAACACCCACTAATTTCTGGAGTATAACCAGAAAGGCATACCAAAAACCTGATCTAGATCAAGAAAAAATAACGGCAAACAGCGTGG
Organism: Chania sp.; assembly: GCA_049288585.1. GTDB lineage: Bacteria > Pseudomonadota > Gammaproteobacteria > Enterobacterales > Enterobacteriaceae > Chania. The sequence goes on along the minus strand of JBAQHZ010000059.1, from coordinate 20,220 downwards.
CGGGTAGACCCAGAGAGTTTGGCAGGGATACTGTCATAGCAACGGCCATGCAGGTTTTTTGGCTCAATGGCTACGAGGGAACCTCCACTCAGGAACTCTGTGAGCGGACTGGCCTGGGCAAAGGTAGCCTCTACAACGCTTTCGGTAGCAAGAAAAAGCCCTACGAGTTGGCTCTGCAGCACTACCAAAGACTTGCCCTCACATCGCACAAAAAGACCCTGAATGGACCAGCCAGGTCATCGACGTTTCCGGAGGATCGATGCTCTGAAACAGAGCACATTAGCTATAGCGGCTCGCGTTTGAAATCGCGCGGGCTCGCATTTACCCGCTGTTTGGGTTCACAATAACTGCAAATAGGCTCCCAAAATCCACCACCAAATACCCCTTCAATTTGTATACCTATCATCACCGAATCGTTACCTCTATCACGCAAAAATGTTTTTGTTTGGTTAACTCTTGGCTTGTTTGTTGGTTTTTGATTACAATCATGAGCGAAAACGAACATTAAAGAGCTATTCCGAACATCTGGAGGAAGTTAACGTGGAAACCAAAGACTTGATCGTGATCGGTGGCGGTATCAACGGTGCCGGCATCGCAGCAGATGCAGCCGGGCGCGGGCTGTCCGTTCTGCTACTGGAAGCGCAAGACTTGGCCTGTGCTACGTCTTCCGCCAGCTCAAAACTGATCCACGGTGGCCTGCGCTACCTGGAGCATTACGAATTCCGCCTGGTGAGCGAAGCGCTGGCCGAGCGTGAGGTACTGCTCAAACTGGCACCGCATATCGCCTTTCCAATGCGTTTCCGCCTGCCGCACCAACCGCATTTACGCCCAGCCTGGATGATCCGCACCGGCCTGTTCCTGTACGATCACTTGGGTAAACGCACCAGCCTGCCAGGCAGTAAAGGTTTGCGTTTTGGACCAGAATCGGTACTGAAGCCAGAATTAACGCGCGGTTTCGAATATTCAGACTGCTGGGTAGACGATGCACGCCTGGTGGTATTGAACGCGCAGGAAGTGGTTGAACGTGGCGGCGAGGTGCGTACCCGTACTAAAGTCACCCGCGCCTGGCGTGATAATGGCCTGTGGATGGTGGAAGCCACCGATATCGACAGCGGCAAAACCTTGACCTGGCGCGCCAAAGGGTTGGTCAATGCCACCGGCCCGTGGGTGAAGCATTTCTTCGACGACGGCCTGAAACTCAAATCCCCTTACGGTATCCGTCTGATCAAAGGCAGCCATATTGTAGTACCGAAGGCGCATAACCAGCCGCAGTCTTACATTCTGCAAAACGAAGACAACCGTATTGTGTTCGTGATCCCATGGCTGGATGACTTCTCCATCATCGGCACCACCGACGTGGAATACCACGGCGACCCGAAAGACGTGAAGATCGACGATAACGAAATCGACTATCTATTGAAGGTGTATAACGATCACTTCAAGAAGCAGTTGGGCCGTGACGATATCGTCTGGACCTACTCCGGCGTGCGTCCGCTGTGTGATGATGAATCGGATTCGCCGCAGGCGGTCACCCGTGACTACACGCTGGATGTGCACGACGATCAGGGCAAAGCTCCCCTGCTTTCCGTGTTTGGCGGTAAACTCACTACCTACCGCAAGCTGGCCGAGCATGCGATGGAAAAACTGGCGCACTACTACCCTGGCGCTGGCCCGGCGTGGACCAAAAACGGTGCGCTGCCCGGTGGCGATATCGGCGGCGACCGTGATAGTTACGCTGCCAAACTGCGCCGCCAATACGGTTGGCTGCCAGAGTCGCTGGCTCGCCGTTACACCCACACTTACGGCAGCCATAGCGAGCTGATCTTGGCGAATGCCTCTAGCCTGAGCGAGTTGGGTGAAGACTTTGGTCATGGTCTGTATGAAGCGGAACTCAACTATCTTGTGGAAAAAGAGTGGGTGGTAGAGCTGGATGATGCTATCTGGCGCCGCACCAAACTGGGTATGTGGCTTGATGAAGCGCAGCAGGCGCGGGTGAAAACCTGGCTGGCTGAACACACGAAGCTGAAAGCGCTGCCGCTGGCCTCTTGATCTCAAGGCAAAAAAGAGGCCCAGCACGCTGAGCCTCCGAACATCTTTCACTAAAGGGCCGTTATTCGGCCCTTTTCTATTACAATTTTATCGGCTTAATGTTCCAGATCTCATCCGCGTACTCCTGAATAGTACGGTCAGAAGAGAAATAGCCCATATTGGCGATATTCAGTATGGCGCGCCGCGTCCAATCGTCCTGATTAAGATACACCTCATCCACTTTATCCTGCGTATCCACATAGCTGCGGTAATCTGCCAGCAGCTGATAGTGATCGCCCAGATTGACCAGCGAATCAAACAGGTTGCTGTAGCGCTGTGGCTCTTCCGGGCTGAACGCACCGGTAGCAATCTGCGTCAGCGCCTGATGCAACTCGGCATCCTGCTCATAATATTGACGCGGGTTATAGCCGGTACGGCGCAAATCTTCCACCTGATCGGCGGTATTGCCGAAGATGAAGATATTTTCTTCCCCGACGTGATCCAGCATTTCGACGTTAGCACCGTCCAGCGTGCCGATGGTCAACGCGCCGTTAAGGGCAAACTTCATGTTACTGGTGCCTGATGCTTCCGTACCCGCCAGCGAGATCTGCTCGGAAAGATCCGCCGCCGGAATGATCATCTGCGCCAGACTCACGCCGTAGTTCGGAATGAATACCACTTTCAGATCGTCGTGCACACGCGGATCGTTGTTGATCACCTTCGCCACGTCGTTGATCAACCGAATGATCTGCTTGGCCGCATAATAAGCCGAAGCCGCTTTACCGGCAAAAATCACCACGCGTGGCACGCTCTTGGTTTCCGGATCCTGCAACAAACGGTTATAGCGGGTGATCACATGCAGCACGTTAAGCAGTTGGCGCTTATATTCATGGATACGCTTGATCTGCACGTCGAACAACGCATCCGGGTTCACCACCACGTTGAGTTTTTTAGCAATGTAGCTCGCCAAACGCTCTTTGTTCTGGCGCTTGGCCGCCTGTACCGCCTGTAGGAAACTCGGGTAATCCACGTTAGGTTTGATTTCACTGAGCTGGCTGAGATCGGTACGCCAGTGATGACCAATGCTGTCGTCCAGCACTTTCGACAGTGGCCGGTTAGCCAGGCCCAGCCAGCGGCGCGGCGTTACCCCGTTGGTTTTATTGCAGAAACGATCGGGGAATACGCGGGCAAAATCGGCAAACAGAGATTGCACCATCAGCTCAGAGTGCAATGCAGAAACGCCGTTCACTTTATGGCTGGCCACTACCGCCAACCATGCCATACGTACCCGACGGCCATTGGTTTCATCAATAATGGAAACACGCGACAACAGCTTGTTATCGCCAGGGATCACTTCCTGCACATGCTTGAGGAAATGGTCGTTGATTTCGAAAATAAGCTGCAAGTGACGTGGCAGGATCTTGCCCAACATATCGACCGGCCAGGTCTCCAGTGCTTCACTCATCAGCGTGTGGTTGGTATAAGAGAACACCTTCTCCACCACCGCCCAGGCATCCAACCAACTGAATTTATGCTCATCAATCAGCAAATGCATCAGTTCAGGAATGGACAATACCGGGTGAGTATCATTGAGGTGAATAGCGACCTTATCGGCCAGATTGTCGAAGGTTTTGTGCATCGTCCAGTGGCGGCTGAGAATATCCTGCACCGTGGCCGACACCAGGAAATACTCCTGCCGCAGACGTAATTCACGGCCAGAATAGGTAGAGTCATCCGGATAGAGCACGCGCGATACGTTTTCGGAGTGGTTTTTATCTTCCACTGCGGCGAAGTAGTCGCCCTGATTGAATTTACCCAGGTTGATTTCGTTGCTGGCCTGGGCACTCCACAAGCGCAGCGTGTTGGTGGCATCGGTATCAAAACCGGGGATCACCTGATCGTAAGCGATCGCCACGATCTCTTCGGTTTCCAGCCAGCGTGCTTTCGCCCCTTCCTGCTGAATACGCCCGCCAAAACGCACTTTATAACGGGTGTTATGACGCGGGAACTCCCACGGGTTGCCATATTCCAGCCAGTAATCTGGCGATTCCATCTGCTGGCCATTAATGATGTTCTGCTTGAACATACCGTATTCATAGCGAATACCGTAGCCCCGCCCTGGCAGCGCCAGCGTGGCAAGCGAATCAAGGAAACAGGCCGCCAAACGCCCCAGGCCGCCATTGCCCAGGCCGGGATCGTTTTCTTCTTCGAGCAACTCGCTCAGGCTCAGGCCCATTTCATCCAATGCATCTTCAATATCCTGGTAAATCCCCATAGATAATAAAGAGTTTGATAATGTACGGCCGAGCAGGAATTCCATCGACAGGTAATAGACCTGCCGCACGTCCTGCGAAAGCTGGGCGCGGTTCGAGCGCAGCCAGCGTTCCACCATCCTGTCGCGCACTGCAAACAGCACGGCGTTCAGCCAGTCATGCTGGGTGGCGATAGCCGGATCTTTACCGACAATAAACATCAGTTTATAGGCGATAGAGTGTTTCAGCGCTTCCACACTGACCGTGGGTGAGGTGTAACTAAATGGTGAAGTCATAACGATTTGTTCCCAAGTGCGTAATTACAACAAGCGTTGATAAAGCGACAGATAATCCTTTGCCGCGACCTGCCAGCCAAAATCCAGACCCATGGCATGGCGTTGTACGTGGCGCCAATGTTTCGGCCTGCTCCACAGTACCAAGGCGCGTCGGATCGCGTTACTCAAGGCAACGGCGTCACAATCATCAAACACAAATCCGCTGGCAGTGCCGTCGGCCAGATTCTCCAGCGCGCAGTCCACTACCGTATCCGCAAGCCCGCCAGTGCGACGCACCAGCGGCAACGTTCCATATTTCAAACCATAAAGCTGAGTCAAGCCGCAAGGCTCGAAACGGCTCGGCACCAGAATCACATCCGCCCCGCCGATAATCCGGTGAGAGAACGCCTCATGATAGCCAATCTGCACACCCACCTGCTCTGGGTAATCGGCCGCAGCCGCCAGAAAAGCCTGCTGCAACACCGCATCACCGGCTCCCAACAACGCCAGTTGTCCCCCTTGATCAAGCAGCGCCGGCAAAGCATCCAGCACCAGATCCAACCCCTTTTGGCTGGTCAGGCGGCTGACCACGGCAAACAGCGGCAAAGACTCATCCACCTGTAAACCCATGGCTTTTTGCAGATGAACCTTGTTTTTAGCCTTGTCTTTCAGACGATCGGCGTCATAACGGGCGGTCAGACGTGCATCGTGGGACGGATCCCAGATCTTGTCATCCACACCGTTAAGAATGCCACTCAACCGGCCTTGCCGCTGACGATCCTGCAACAACCCTTCCATGCCATAACCAAACTCCGCGTGGGTAATTTCACGCGCATAGGTCGGGCTGACGGTAGTGATATGATCGGCATAAAACAGCCCGGCTTTAAGGAATGAGATCTGACCGTAGAACTCCAAACCGTAAAGATTAAGGAACGACGGTGGCAACCACAGCTCCGGCATATGATGGGCAGAGAACAACCCCTGATAAGCCAGGTTATGCACGGTGAAAATAGAGCGTGCAGGATAACCATTGGCCGCCAGATAAGCGCAGGCCAGCCCGGCATGCCAGTCATGCGCATGCACCACCTTTGGCCGCCAGTAATGATCCAGCCCTTTCGCCAACTCACAGGCCATCCACCCCAGCAACGCGAAGCGGCGATGGTTATCTGGATAAGCGTTCATTGACTGATCGTGATACGGGCTGCCCGGCCGGTCATACAGCCAAGGCGCGTCAATCAGGTAAACCCCGACGCCGTGATAGGTGCCATACCGCAAGCCCACCCGCCCGGCGAAAGAGTCGATCTCCGCCACCAGTACGGTGTCCGGAATACCGTTACGGATATCAGGAAAAGCCGGTAACAACACCCGAACGTCCGCACCTGCGGCAATTTGTGCCGCAGGTAATGCGCCAACAACGTCTGCAAGACCACCCGTTTTAAGCAGAGGGAACATTTCAGAACATACGTGTAAAACCTGCATTCTCACTCCTGAAATTCGGCAAAAACTTCTTTGCAGAGATAGAGGGCGCAGCGAGCGCCCACGGGTTCAGCAAATGCCTACAGCTTTGACAGCATTTCGCGCGTCACCAGCACAATGCCTTCTTCTGAACGATAAAAGCGTCTGCTGTCATCGTCGGCATTTTCGCCAATCACCATCCCTTCCGGAATTTGGCAGGCACGGTCGATGATGCAGCGACGCAGGCGGCAAGAGCGGCCAACGTTCACATCAGGCAGTAATACTGAAGAGTCAATAGTACAGAAAGAGTTCACTCGCGCACGCGAGAACAGCACCGAATGGACAACCACCGAACCGGAAACAATACAGCCGCCAGCAACCAGCGAGTTCATGGTCATACCGTGGCTACCGGAACGATCCTGCACAAACTTGGCAGGCGGCAATGGCTCCATATAGGTGCGAATTGGCCAGGCGCGATCGTACATATCCAGCTCCGGCGTTACCGATGCCAGATCAAGGTTAGCACGCCAATAGGCATCCAGCGTCCCAACATCACGCCAATACGGCGGTGCATCCAGGCTGGAAGTCACGCAGGACATGGTGAACGGATGCGCCCAGGCTTCACCTTGTGCGGTGATTTTCGGGATCAGATCCTTGCCGAAATCGTTAGTGGAATCCGGCGTCGCCATATCCTCTTCCAGTAACCGGAACAGATATTTCGCATTGAAGACGTAAATCCCCATGCTGGCCAACGCCATCTCCGGATTCCCCGGCATGGCTGGCGGATTTTCAGGCTTCTCGAGAAACTCCAGGATCTGGTCGTTATCGTCCACCTTCATCACGCCAAACTCGCTGGCCTGGCCGATCGGCACCGGAATACAGGCCACCGTACACTGCGCCCCTTTCTCCACGTGGTCGATCAGCATGCGCGAGTAATCCATTTTATAAATATGGTCACCGGCCAGGATCACCACATATTCCGCATCGTAACGGCGGATGATATCCAGGTTCTGGTATACCGCATCGGCGGTGCCTTTGTACCAGTTATCGGAACTCTGGCGCTGTTGGGCAGGCAGCAGATCGACAAATTCATTCATCTCTTCATTGAGGAACGACCAGCCACGCTGAATATGTTGCACCAGCGTGTGGGAATGATATTGGGTAATCACGCCCATCCGGCGGATCCCCGAATTCAGACAGTTCGACATGGCAAAATCAATGATGCGAAACTTACCGCCAAAGTGCACGGCCGGTTTGGCACGGGTAGAGGTCAAATCTTTCAAACGCGAGCCACGACCACCAGCCAATATCAGGGCAACGGTTTTATTCGGCAATTGGCGCGCTAACATCAGGGGGTCTTTACTCTCAAACCTAACCATAGCTGACTCCTTTTAATTTTTCTTTTCTGCCAGCACGCAAAGCGAATGCGCAGCCTGGCACCAGGCGGGTAACTCCGCCTGAGAATCTTCTTCCTGCGTAAAGGGGGCAACAACCTGCCAATCCCCTTCAGGTAACGTCATCTCAACGTCTTGCGGCGTGGCATTGATCACCAGCAGCCAGCGTTGTGACAGGCGGATCTGTAACAGCCGATCGCCCTGTTCCCACTCCTGTGCGCTGAGCGGTTGCCCATGCACATTCAGCCACTGCACGCTGCCGTCTCCCTCTTGCCACCAGCAATCTTGCTGCAAAGCAGGGATTTGCTGGCGCAGGCGGATCAGCGCGGCGGTGTATGCGGTGAGGGAATCATCCGCCTTGGCCCAGTTGAGCCAGGTGGTTTCGTTATCCTGACAATAGGCATTGTTGTTACCTTGCTGGCTGTGTCCATGTTCATCGCCGGCCAGCAACATCGGCGTTCCCTGAGCCAGCAGCAACGTGGCAAGAAGCGCCCGCTGACTGACCCTACGGTGTTGCACAATGGCGTCGTCAGCAACTGGGCCTTCAACACCATGGTTGTAGCTAAAGTTGTGGTCACTGCCATCACGGTTTCCTTCGCCGTTCGGCTGGTTGTGCTTCTGGTTAAAACTCACTACATCCTGCAGGGTAAATCCGTCATGGGCCGCCAGCATATTGATGCTGGCATAAGGTGCGCGCCCACGTTGGTTGAACACATCGCTGGAAGCAGCAAAACGCCGGGCGAACTGACCGAGTGACAGATGCCCTTGCAGCCAGAAGCTGCGGATATCATCACGGAAATGGTCATTCCATTCGGCAAAACGGCCGGGAAACGCCCCAACCTGATAGCCGCCGGAACCAATGTCCCAAGGTTCAGCAATCAGTTTGCAACGCCCCAGCGTATCGTCCACCAGCATCGCCTGAAACAGCGGTGCATCGCGGTCAAACGCCGGTGTACGGCCTAACACGGTGCCAAGATCAAAACGGAAACCGTCAACATGGCACTCACGTACCCAAAAACGCAGGCAATCCATCACCCACGCCACTCCTGCTGGCTGATCCAACCGCAGCGTGTTGCCACAGCCGGTGGCGTTAACGTAGTCGCCATCGGGTTCAAGCCAGTAATAACTCGGATTATCGATGCCGCGCAGTGACAGCGTCGGCCCATCGAGATCCAATTCTGCGCTGTGGTTGAACACCACATCGAGAATCACTTCAATGCCTGCTTTATGCAGTGCCTTCACCGCATCACGAAACTCGCGCAGCGGCGTCATCCCGGTTCTCAGGCTGGAATAGCGATTATCCGGCGCATAGGGCGCCAGCACGTTGTAGCCCCAGTAGTTGATCAATCCCAGGCGCTGCAAACGCGGTTCCGTGGTGTGCTGCTGAACCGGCAACAGCTCAAGCGCAGTAATCCCCAACCGCTTGAAGTAGGCGATCATCACCGGGTGCCCGAGGGCGGCGAAGCTGCCGCGCAACACCGGCGGGATTTCTGGATGCAGCAACGTCAAGCCACGCACGTGGGCTTCGTAGAGCACCGTTTTGCGCCACGGCGTTGCCGGTGGGCGATCGTCTTCCCAGTCGTAACGCTCGTCGATCACGATGCATTTTGGCATCAGCGGCCCGCTGTCCTGCGGATCCGGCTGGTCATAACCGCCATGCAGATACAAGTGATCGGCCACCGGCCCTTCCACCGCGCGGGCGGCAGGGTCGAGCAGCAGCTTGTTGGGGTTAAACCGCAGCCCTCGCTGCGGTTCGAACGGGCCATGCACCCGGAAACCATAACGCAACCCCGGCTCGCCACCTGGCAAAAAACCATGCCAGATGTCACCGCTGCGTGCCGGTAACGGCAAACGTGTTTCCCGCAGCTCGGCGTCGAACAGGCATAGTTCCACCTGCGTGGCGTGGGCAGAAAACAGCGTAAAGTTGATACCATTACCGTCGTAATAAGCCCCTAAAGGCGCAGCGAGGCCGGGGATCAGTGCAATCATTGCACCTCCCGCAACAAATACACTGTTGCCAACGGCGGCACCATGATGCTGATTGAATGCTCACGGCCATGACTGCCGATCGACTCTGAAATCACCCGCCCCTGATTACCGGCATTACTGCCGTGATAATGGTGCGAGTCGGTATTGAGGATTTCACGGTATTCACCAGGGCGGGAAACACCGATACGATAATGATGGCGCGGCACCGGGGTAAAGTTGCTGATGGCAATCAGCTCATTGCCATGCGAGTCGTAACGCGCAAAAGCAAACACTGAGTTTTCATGATCATCCACCACCAACCACTCAAAACCACCGGCTTGATAATCACACTCATACAGCGGCGCATGGTTCTGGTAACAGTGGTTAAGATCGCGCACCAAGCGCTGCACACCGTTGTGCCAACCATCCGTCCCTTCCAGCAGATGCCAGTCAAGGCTGGTATCGAAATTCCACTCCCGGCCCTGAGCAAACTCGCAGCCCATAAACAGCAGTTTTTTGCCCGGATGTGCCCACATGAAGCCGTAATACGCCCGCAGGTTAGCGAATTTTTGCCACGCATCGCCCGGCATACGGTCCAGAATAGAACGTTTACCGTGCACCACTTCATCGTGCGATATCGGTAACACAAAGTTCTCGGTGTGGGAGTAGAGCATGCCGAACGTCATCATGTTGTGATGATATTTACGGTGTACCGGATCGCATTTCATGTAATCCAGCGTGTCATGCATCCAGCCCAGATCCCATTTGTAATGGAAGCCTAAACCGTTGGCTTCCGGCGGCAGCGTCACCCCGGGATAATCGGTAGACTCTTCCGCCAGCGTCACTGCGCCTGGCCGCTCTTTGCCCAACGTCTGGTTGGTGTAGCGCAGGAAGGAGATAGCCTCCAGGTTTTCATTGCCGCCGTAGTAGTTCGGCACCCACTCGCCGTCGGCACGGCTGTAATCGCGGTAGATCATCGAAGCGACGGCATCCACACGCAGCCCATCGATGCCAAAACGTTCCAACCAATAAAACGCGTTACCTGCCAAAAAGTTACGCACTTCGTGGCGACCGTAGTTGTAGATCAGGGTATTCCAGTCTTGATGGAACCCTTCACGCGGATCGGCATACTCATACAGCGCCGTGCCGTCGAAGTTCGCTAACCCGTGAGCGTCGCTTGGGAAATGCCCCGGCACCCAGTCAAGAATCACGTTGATCCCGGCTTCGTGCGCCGCAGCCACAAAGGCTTTGAACTCCGCAGGGGTACCGAAACGGCGCGTCGGAGCATACATTCCCAACGGCTGATATCCCCAACTGCCGTCAAACGGATGTTCGTTGATCGGCAGCAGTTCAATATGGGTGAAACCCATTTCTTTGACGTAAGGAATCAGCTGATCGGCCAGTTCTTGGTAACTGAGCCAGAAATTGTTATCGGTATGACGCCGCCATGAGCCGAGGTGCACTTCGTAAATTGAAATGGGGCGATCAAAATCATTGGCCCGCTGCCGCTCAGGGGTATTTTCCACCACGGCTGGCAGCGGCGTAATCAGCGACGCCGTATCCGGCCGCATCTGTGCTTCAAAAGCATAAGGATCGGCTTTCAACTGAACATTGCCGTAACAGTCAACAATCTCGTATTTGTACAATTGCCCGGCCTTGACGCCCGGCAGGAACAGTTCCCAAATCCCATTCTCTCTGCGCAGGCGCATTGGGTGGCGTCGGCCATCCCAGAAGTTAAACTCGCCAACCACAGAAACGCGCTGCGCATTCGGTGCCCACACGGCAAAGCTGACACCTTCTACGTTATCCAGTTCGCCGGGGTGAGCCCCCAGTCGTTCATAGGGCCGCAGATGGGTGCCCTCGGCCAGCAGCCAACTGTCGATATCCTGCAACAGAGTGCCAAAACGGTAAGGGTCTTCGATAATTTGCTGGTGATCGCGCCAACTGGCTTCCAACTGATAACGGAAAGGGGTTTTACGGCGCGGTACAATGGCACTGAAAAAGCCGCGCGCATCGTCACAATTGAGCTGAACCAAACGGTTACCGGTTTTGCTCTCCACCAGCCACACGGAACCCGCATCCGGTAATAGAGCGCAAATTTGCAACCCACGCTCTGTAACATGCATACCCAGCAGGGCAAAAGGATCGGCGTAGTGGCCGGAAATTATCTGATTGATCACGTCACGATCGGGAAGTACAGGCATGGCATTCTTCCTTAGATTAAGAGCATGACTCTTAAGGGGCTACACCTAACAGCAGCCGTTGTGTCTATCATGCAATTCATTCAGAACCTAAAGCGTGATTTCGGTCGGTTATTGATTAATTTGCATCCTTCAAAGCCGAAATACCGCTCTTTATGTCTATTTTTCAGACAAATACTCACCGTTAATCGGCATGAATTCGCCAGCCTAACAAGCATAGCCAAAGTCTGTTAAAGCATTGATGATTTCAAAGGAAAATTTTGCATTGGAAAAACAGCAGATCTGGCAGCCTCTTTGCGCTGCAACCGGCTTTGTGACATGCGTGTTACGGCAGTGTTTCATTCCCTCTTTCAGCGATTTTCCATCTCCCTTCGCGCCAGAAACGATAAAAGGTGGGTTGCGTACACAGAGAACAGAGAGTGTTGAAAATAAGGTGTTAAAGGGCCGAAAGAGACCAGCCCTCAGGAAGTTCAGCTTATCCCGCTGGACCTCAGACTACAGTGCATCCTGAGGTCTGTTGGGCAGAGGTTTACAGCAGAATACGCAACATGCGGCGCAGCGGTTCAGCAGCCCCCCACAGCAGCTGATCGCCGACGGTGAACGCGGAGAGATATTCCGGCCCCATATTCAGCTTGCGCAGACGGCCGACCGGCGTGTTCAGCGTACCGGTCACCGCCGCAGGCGTCAGTTCACGCATGGTCAGTTCGCGGTCGTTCGGGATCACGCGCACCCAGTCGTTGTGCGTTGCCAGCATCTGTTCGATTTCCGCCAGCGGCACATCTTTTTTCAGCTTCAGGGTGAATGCCTGGCTGTGGCAACGCAGCGCACCGACGCGGACACACAGACCATCAACAGGAATAATCACCGAGGTATTGAGGATCTTGTTGGTTTCCGCCTGGCCTTTCCACTCTTCGCGGCTCTGGCCGTTATCCAACTGCTTGTCGATCCACGGGATCAGGCTACCAGCCAAAGGCACGCCAAAGTTATCGGTCGGCAACTTGCCGGAACGGGTGGCTTCAGTGACCTTACGCTCGATGTCCAGAATGGCCGAAGCCGGGCTTTGCAGCTCTTTTGCTACGTCGGCGTGCAGCATGCCCATTTGCATCAGCAGTTCGCGCATATGACGTGCGCCGCCGCCGGATGCCGCCTGATAGGTCGCCACCGACGCCCACTCCACCAGGTTGTTGGCAAACAGACCACCCAGTGACATCAGCATCAGGCTGACCGTGCAGTTCCCCCCGACAAAGGTCTTGATGCCGTTATTCAGCCCTTCCTGGATCACGTCGTGATTCACCGGGTCAAGGATGATAATGGCATCATCTTTCATGCGCAGAGAGGAGGCGGCATCGATCCAGTAACCTTGCCAGCCGGTTGCACGCAGCTTTGGATAGATTTCGTTGGTGTAATCACCGCCCTGGCAGGTGATAATAATGTCGAGTGCACTCAGCGCCTCAACATCATACGCATCTTGCAGCGTACCCTGTTGGCCGCCGAAAACCGGGGCGGCAGCGCCGTGCTGCGAGGTGGTAAAGAATACCGGGCGAATGGCGTCAAAATCGCGCTCTTCTGTCATGCGTTGCATAAGTACAGAGCCGACCATACCGCGCCAACCGATGAAACCAACGTTTTTCATAATTTACAGTCCTGCCTTGGGGATAAACGACACTGTCGTAATAAGTGGTGAATAATATCTATCCACCTTACAAAATGTCGGCGCAGGCGCAAAGTGAATTTATTCGATGGCTGAGCGATTCTCAGCAATGCTTCTTATATATCTGCCATTCTTCTAAGAGATGGGGATGTAGAGACCAGGGTGTTGCCCGAGTCACCGGCGCATTTTTCAGATTTTGAGGTAATGATGACAGAGATGATTTCGGCCACGGTGCTACTGTTTTTAATCATGGATCCGCTGGGTAATCTGCCGATTTTTATGTCGGTGCTCAAGCACCTGGAGCCCCGTCGCCGCCGGGTGGTGCTGATCCGTGAACTGCTGATCGCCTTGCTGCTGATGCTGGTCTTTCTGTTTGCCGGTGAGCGTATTCTGGCGTTTCTCAACTTGCGTACCGAAACCGTATCGATCTCCGGCGGGATTATTCTGTTCCTGATTGCCATCAAGATGATTTTCCCGTCTCAGGAGGGTAACAGTACCGGCCTTTCTGCCGGTGAAGAGCCATTCCTGGTGCCGCTTGCCATTCCGCTGGTGGCCGGGCCGTCGATTCTGGCAGCGCTGATGCTGCTTTCGCATCAGTACCCTAACCAGTTATCACACTTGGTAGTGGCGCTGTTGATTGCCTGGGGGCTGTCGGCGGCGATCCTGCTGATGTCGAGCCTATTCCTGCGCCTGCTGGGTAGCAAAGGGGTGAATGCGCTGGAAAGGTTGATGGGGTTGATTCTGGTGATGCTCTCCACCCAAATGTTCCTGGATGGCATCCGAGCCTATATGAAACTGTAGCCACGCCAAGGCGCTGCTGCGCCCTGGCGTTAAAGCTTTAAATCACCATCGCCAACAACAGGCAGCCAATCAGGCCGCAGACTGAAATGATGGTTTCCAGCACCGACCAGGACTTGATGGTTTCCATAATGGTCAGGTTGAAGTACTCCTTGAACAGCCAGAAGCCTGGGTCGTTAACGTGCGAGAAGATCACGCTGCCTGAACCCACTGCGATCACCATCAGCTCCGGGCTGACACCGGTGGTAGCGATCAACGGTGCAACAATACCGCCTGCGGTAATTGCCGCGACGGTGGCAGAACCCAGCGCAATACGCAGTATCGCCGCAATTGACCAGGCCATCAGGATTGGCGAAACGCCGCTGCTCTGCATCATGCTGGCAATGTACTTATCCACCCCGCTGTCCACCAGCACCTGCTTGAACGCACCGCCACCACCGATGATCAACAACATCATGGCAATGATTTTGATGGATTCCGTCACGGTTGCCATCACTTCATCCATGCTACGGCCACGGTTCAGGCCGAAGGTGAAGATCGCGATCAATACCGCAATCAGCGTTGCCATCACCGGATCGCCGAAGAACTCAGCATAAGGCAGAACGGCATGGCCTTTTGGCAGCACCATTTCCGCTACCGCACGCAGTGCCATCAGGATCACCGGCACCAGCGAGGTTGCCACGCTGACGGCAAAGCCAGGCATCTCTTCTTCGGTAAAGGTTTTCGGGTTGTACAAACCTTCAGGGATCGGTTTGTCGATGCCTTTCAGGAAGCGGGCATACACAGGGCCCGCCAGAATCACGGTTGGGATCGCCAGCAAGGTGCCGAACAGCAGGGTTTTACCCATGTCCGCATGGAAAATGGTGGCGATAGCGGTCGGGCCAGGGTGCGGCGGCAGGAAACCGTGGGTCACGGACAGCGCAGCAGCCATTGGCACACCCACATACAGCAGCGGAATACGCGCAGAAGCGGCGATGGTGAACACCAGCGGCAACAACAGGACGAAACCTACTTCATAGAACAGAGCGAAGCCGACGGTAAAACCGGTGAGCACAATCGCCCATTGAATATGTTGTTTGCCGAATTTGTCGATCAGAGTGGTAGCGATGCGCTGTGCTCCGCCGCAGTCCGCCAACAATTTGCCGAGCATGGCACCAAAGCCCATGATCAGCGCCAACCCACCCAACGTACCGCCAACGCCAGCCTTGATGGAACCAATCACCTTATCCACTGGCATACCCTGCATGATCCCAACCGCCAGCGCGACCAGAATCAGCGAGATAAAGCCGTTCAGTTTAAAGCGGATCATCAGCAGCAGTAGCATGGCTACGCCGACTGCAACAATCACTAATGGCATAATTTTTCTCCAACTCTTTTATCACTTGGCCTCTTCGCAAAACGGCAGCGAAAAAGGGTGCTTGGTTTTAGTTTTACGGCCCTTTCCTGGTGTTACTGGGCCGCTTGAGTGCGATTGAGTACAGACGACTATCCCTGGCTCTAACCCTTTGTGATGACAATCACATCTCCATTTGTTACCCGTATCATGATACCGGAAACATGGTAAGATTCGAAACCATCAACCAAGGCAAAATTCTTATTCTGAGATAGAGATCAAACTTATGGCGGGAAAAAGCATCATCCTGATGGGCGTCTCCGGCAGCGGCAAATCTACGATTGGCGCGGCTGTCGCACGGGAAATCCAGGCAAAATTCATTGATGGCGACGATCTGCATCCGCGCGCCAATATCCAGAAGATGGCCAGCGGGCAACCGTTGAATGACGATGACCGTGTTCCCTGGTTGCAGCGTCTTAATGATGCGGCGTACAGCCTGAATCACAAAAATGAAAATGGGATCATCGTCTGCTCCGCGCTGAAGCGCCGCTACCGCGATCTGCTGCGCAAAGACAACGAAAACATGGTGTTTATCTACCTGAAAGGCAGCTTCGATGTGATTCTGGCGCGCCTGAAAGCGCGTTCCGGGCACTTTATGCCGACCGATCTGCTGAAAAGCCAGTTTGACGCTTTGGAAGAACCCACGGCCGATGAGAAAGATGTGATCTGCATTGATATCGATACCGATATCGAAGGCGTGGTCAGCCGTTGCGTGGCCGAACTGCAGAAATAAATGGGCTGAGGGCGCAGATATGCGCCCTGCTTCAGATACTACCGCCAGGGATCACGGTGAAACCGACGTCAACCATGCGTGGGCCAACCGTTTCACCCCGCAAGCGGGCCAGCAGGCGTTCCGCGCCGATCTGCCCCATGCGCTCGCGCGGCGTCAGCACGCTCGCCAGCTTCGGCACCATCACCTGACCAATATCGTGGCCGTGGAAACCGGCAATCGCCATATCGTGCGGGATCGAAAGCCCCTGACGCTGGCATTCAAACGCCGCGCCGATCGCCAAATCATCGTTGGTGCAAAAGATACTGTCGATCTGCGGGTAAGCGCGCTGTGCCTCGAGCAACAGTTCGCCACCAGCAGAATAGGAAGAAGAGCGCGCGGTCATGACGCTGTGCGGCTCAAGGCCGGATTCCCGCATCGCCTGTTCGTAACCCTGCTGTTTAATCAGAGTACGCTCATCCTGGCGCGCACCGAGATACACCACATGGCGATGACCGCGCGCGATAATTTGCTGCGTCATCTGGCGGGCGGCCTCAAAATTGTTGAACCCCACCGCCAGATCGATGCACGGCGAAACGCAGTCCATCAACTCGACCACCGGGATCCCGGCGACTTCGATCATCTTCAAGGTGCGCGGAGTGTGGTTACGCTCGGACAGGATCAGCCCGTCAATGTTGTAAGACAGCAAAGACGTCAGGCGTTCTTCTTCACGCTCTGGCAGATAGCCATAGTGCGCCAGCATGGTCTGATAATTATGCGCATCGGTCACGCTCTCGATGCCACGCAACACTTCGGCGAACACCTGGTTGGTCAGCGACGGCAGCAGCACGCCGATTGCACGGCTGGTGGAATTGGAAAGAATATCCGGGGCACGGTTAGGGATGTAGCCAAGATCGTCCAGCGCGATCGCAATTTTCTGCTGTAAAGCCGCAGAAACCTGATCGGGGTTACGCAAATAGCGGCTCACCGTCATCTTGGTGACGCCAACCTGATCTGCGACATCTTGGAGCACCGGCCGTTTTTTCTTCATTATCAATGAACTGGCTTACCGTGAATGGGTGGCCATTCTAGCAAAAAAAACGGCAGGCCGATATTGTTGCTTACGCGGCCTGCGGGCAAGAAAAAGGGGCCAACACGCTGGCCCCTACTCCATCATACCGGTGGCAGATCGAACAGCAGTATCTCGCTGTCTTCGTCGGCATGAATCGATAATGCAACTTCATCCCACACAGCAAGCGCATCGCTGGTGCCCACTTTGTGGCCATTGATGGCGACATTACCGCGCACCACCTGGATCCAGACTCGGCGTTCAGCCTGAATCGGGTAGACCGACTGCTCATCTTTTTTCAGCGCCCAGCGCGATAGCGTCATATCCTGGAACACTTTCAGCGAGCCTTCGCGGGCATCCGGCGACAGCACCAGTTGGCGGCCCTGCGGTGCGTCAAACATGCGTTGCTCATAGCGAGGCTTCAGCCCAACCTGATCCGGGATAATCCAGATCTGATAAAGATGCAACGGCCGATCGTTATTGGCGTTGTACTCAGAGTGACGCACCCCGGTACCAGCACTCATAATCTGAAACTCACCGGCATGGATCTGTTCTTTATTCCCCATGCTGTCCTGATGCTCCACCGTACCGCTCAGGATGTAGGTGAGGATCTCCATATCTTTATGGGGATGGGTACCAAAACCCTGACCCGCGGCGATCACATCTTCATTGATCACCCGCAGGGCTGAGAACCCCATAAAATCAGGATCATAGTAGTCAGCAAATGAGAAGCTGTGCCAGCTATCCAGCCAACCATGATTGGCATGACCGCGATCTTCTGCTTTACGTAAATAAATCATCTTCAACTCTCCTCAACGTTTTCTACAGTCTAGCCCTGGCGGTAGAATAAGAAAGCGTAAAAATCTCACCCCTCTCTTCAAAAAATTAGATGGAGTTTTCAACAGAGTTGCAAATAAATTGGTCGAGCCAGCAGGCAGGGGAATTTGGGCAAAAAAAAGCCAGCACCCGAGCTGGCTAAGTAAACATTGGAAACAATGTGAGCAATGTCGTGCCTTCAAGCGACAGTATCAAAGATTGATGCTTTCCCCTGAATGCGTGTTAATAATAATCATTATCATTCGCACTTGTAAAGCGTTTTTTTGAACCGCTAACAAGAATATTGACTCCCCAGGGTAAACAGATAATTTTAGAGATTATTCAAAAGGTAAACTCAAGGGAGAAGCAATAATGAGCGAGATTGTGGTTCGTCACGTAGAAGAAAAAGATGCCGAAGCGTTGCATCAACTGTTCTCGCACCCTGCCGTTTACCGTGACACGCTACAATTGCCGCTACCGTCAAAAGCCCACTGGCAACAACGCATTGCCGAGGTGAAACCCGGGACTTACAGCCTGGTGGCCTGTATTAATGAGCAGGTGGTCGGCCAACTGACGGTGGAACTCATCCAACGCATCCGCCGCCGACATGTGGCCACGTTTGGTCTCTGCGTCGATGCCAATTACCACGGCAAAGGCATTGGCAGCGCGCTGATGAAGGCGATGATCGATATTTGCGACAACTGGGGTGCCATCGAACGCATTGAGCTGACGGTGTTCACCGATAATCAGAGAGCGATCGCGCTATACCGTAAATTCGGTTTCGAGATTGAAGGCACCAGCCGCCACTTTGCTTTCCGCGACGGTGAACTGGTTGATGCCTATCATATGGCACGGTTACGTTCAGTTTGAGATCACCACGGGGCGCGATGATACGCCCCGTAGAGCTTAAAGCCCCGCCGTTTCGCGCAGATAGCGCCGCGCTTTCACCGCGTATTCGAACGGGTTGGCGATCGCCGGATCCTGCTCGGCTTCGACCACCATCCAACCTCGATAACCACCTTCGTCCAACAGTTTAAACACCGGGCGAAAGTCGATCACGCCGTCGCCCGGTACGGTAAAGGTGCCTTTCTTCACGCCATCGAGGAAGCTCAGCCTGTTGGCTTTCACTGCTGCAACTACCTCATCACGTACGTCTTTCAAATGCACATGGTTGATGCGTGGCAGGTATTTTTCCAGGATCGCCAACATCGCGCTTTGGCTGCCTTCGGCATAGTAGGCGTGCCCGGTATCAAACAGCAGGTAAACATCGTCGTTCACCATACTCATATAACGGTCAATCTCTTCCGCCGTCTGAATGCCGGTGCCCATATGGTGATGCAGGCACACCTGCATGCCTTTGCTGGCAGCAATATTCGCCAGTTCGTTATAGCCAGCGGCGATGCGTTGCCACTCTGCGTCGCTGAAATAGGGTTTCTCTTCAAACACCCCTTTGGTGGTGCCCTGAATGCTACGGCTTTGTTCGGAACAGCCGATCACTTTCGCGCCCATGGCATGCAGGAAATTCATATGATTCACAAATTCATCAATGGTTTTCTCCTTCAAACCATCGGCAAAGAAGGTGCTAAACCAGGCATTGCAGACTTGGATGCCACGAATATCCAGCATCGGTTTCAGCACTTTTGGATCGCGCGGGTATTTACTGCCCACTTCACAACCGATGAACCCCGCCAGCGCCATTTCGCTGATGCACTGCTGGAAGGTGTTTTCTTGCCCTAACTCAGGCAGATCGTCATTGGTCCAGCCAATCGGGGCGATGGCCAACTTCACATGTTCTTGATTCATTTTCAGCCTCGGTAATCGGTTAATGCCAGCCACTTGTGGTAATGCTTGTCAGTTAAGGCTAACCAGTTCCCTTGGGGAGAGGGTTAGGGTGAGGGGATGATCACCGCACTACAAGCCCCTCACCCCGGCCCTCTCCCACGGGGAGCTGTCTCTTATACACAACGTGTTCGTCTCTGTAAGTCAGGTGTAATGGGAATTGCCGTAAAAGATCATAATCCGATGGAACAATAATGGACGGCAATTGCAGGGCCCAAGGCAGGGCCCTGCAACCACGCCTACGTTTAACATGGCCTGCCCGCTGCGCGGGTACCTTCGCTACGCCCCCGTTGCCGGACGGGTCGGCTCAATTCACGTCCCTGTTCATCTCGCCTCAACCGGCCCTCCATGGCCGGTTGCCCCTAGCAACGG
>JBAQHZ010000058.1:0-6975 GCA_049288585.1 Chania sp. | reverse complement strand
ATCCTGTACTTCATCAAAACCGCTGGCGCTGGCAAGTTCAAAACCGTAGGCGAATCGTTGGAAGCTCAGCAATATGGCATCGCATTCCCGAAAGGCAGCGACGAGCTGCGTGAAAAAGTGAACGCCGCGCTGAAAACCCTGCGTGACAACGGCACCTACAACGAAATCTACAAAAAATGGTTTGGTACCGAGCCTAAATAATTGATTAAATTGGTTAATCATTAAGTTAAGCACAGGGGAGGTGTACCCACCCCTGCGCTTTGTTGTATCTGATTCCCTCGTTTGGGATCACCGGGAGAAAATACCATGCAGTTCGATTGGAGTGCCATCTGGCCTGCCATCCCCATTCTGTTAGAAGGCGCCAAAATGACCCTGTGGATTTCGGTCCTCGGTCTGATTGGTGGCCTGTTCATCGGCCTGGTTGCCGGTTTTGCCCGTACCTACGGCGGTTGGATTGCCAACCACGTGGCGCTGGTGTTCATTGAAGTGATTCGCGGTACGCCGATTGTGGTACAGGTGATGTTTATCTACTTCGCCTTGCCGATGGCGTTCAGCAATTTACGTATTGATCCGCTCAGCGCCGCCGTGGTGACCATCATGATCAACTCTGGTGCCTATATTGCGGAAATCACTCGCGGTGCGGTGCTGTCGATCCACAGCGGTTTCCGCGAAGCGGGTTTGGCGCTGGGGCTGTCGCGTCGTGAAACCATCCGCTATGTGATCATGCCGCTGGCGCTGCGCCGTATGCTGCCGCCGCTGGGTAACCAGTGGATCATCAGTATTAAGGACACGTCGCTGTTTATCGTGATTGGCGTGGCGGAACTGACCCGTCAGGGCCAGGAGATTATTGCCGGTAACTTCCGCGCGCTGGAAATCTGGAGCGCCGTGGCGGTTATTTATCTGATTATTACCCTGGTGCTGAGCTTCGTTCTGCGTCGGCTGGAAAGAAGGATGAAAATCCTGTGATTGAATTTAAAAACGTCTCCAAGCACTTTGGCCCAACCCAGGTGCTGCACAATATCGACCTGAATATCACCCAGGGCGAAGTGGTAGTGATTATCGGGCCTTCCGGCTCCGGCAAATCCACCCTGCTGCGCTGCATCAATAAGCTGGAAGAAATCACCAGCGGTGAATTGATCGTCGATGGCCTGAAGGTTAACGATCCGAAAGTGGACGATCGCCTGATCCGCCAGGAAGCGGGCATGGTTTTCCAACAGTTCTACCTGTTCCCGCATCTGACCGCGCTGGAAAACGTGGCTTTCGGCCCGACCCGCGTACGTGGTCTGAAAAAGGCCGATGCTGAAAAGCTGGCACGTGAACTGTTGGCGAAGGTTGGGTTGGCAGAGCGTGCTCACCATTACCCTTCCGAGCTTTCCGGCGGCCAGCAGCAGCGCGTGGCAATTGCCCGTGCGTTGGCGGTGAAGCCGAAAATGATGTTGTTCGATGAGCCTACCTCAGCCCTCGACCCGGAACTGCGCCACGAAGTGTTGAAGGTGATGCAGGATCTGGCAGAAGAAGGCATGACGATGGTGATCGTCACGCACGAAGTGGGCTTTGCTGAAAAAGTGGCCTCACGCCTGATCTTTATCGATAAAGGGCGAATCGCCGAAGATGGCAACCCACACGATCTGATCAACCACCCACCGAGCCCGCGCCTGCGCGAGTTCCTGCAACACGTTTCCTGATCGATTGTGCAAACCAGCGGGCACTCAACGTGCCAGCTTGAGGTTGATGACAAAGTAGTCTTTAAGCCTGAGATACCCGGGCCTAGCACACCGAGGGGCGCTCCGGCGGCTTACGCCGCTACGACCCCTTCGGCACGCTCTCCCCAATAACCGGCTTTGTCGGCAGTCTGCAGCGGGCACTCAACGTGCCCGCTTTTTTATTACCAACGTTCTGCTGCCCAAGCGGCTTGCTGCTCGCTATTGTGGAAGGTCCAGGCCACAAAGCGGCTGATCTTCTGCCCCTGAGCCATTTCGATGGTGCGCACCTCAACCGCCCCGGCCTGCTTTAACGCAGCATAAATGGCAGGTAACGTGGTGTTCTTGGAAATCAGCGAAGTAAACCACAGGCAGTTTTGCGCCTTGCTGACGCTCTCTTCCACCATCTTGCGCACAAAGGCTTCTTCCCCACCTTCGCACCATAATTCATTATTCTTGCCGCCAAAGTTTTGCACCGGCTTGTCCGCCACCTCGCCCTTGCCCAGTTTGTGCAGCTTGCGGCGCGTACTGGCGCGCGCTTCCTGCTCAGAACCGTGGAACGGCGGATTGCACAGCGTGGCGTCAAAACGTTCCGCAACGCCAATGATGCCGGTGAAAATAAACTCCGGCTGCTTTTGCTGACGCAGGCGTACCGTGTTCTTCAGCGTCGGGTTCATGGCGACAATCATTTTGGCTGCATTCAAAGAAACCGGATCGGTTTCCGAACCGGTAAAACGCCAGCCGTATTCGCGCTGGCCAACAATAGGGTAAATACAGTTGGCACCAACGCCGACATCCAGGATCGCCACCCCTTTGCCACGTGGGATCTCGCCTCCGTTGCTGGTTGCCAGTAGATCGGCCAGATGATGCACGTAGTCGGCACGCCCAGGAATTGGCGGGCAGAGATAGTCGGCAGGAATGTCCCAGTGCTCAATGCCGTAAAAATGTTGCAACAACGCCCGGTTAAGCATTTTTACCGCCGCCGGATCGGCGAAATCTACCGAGATATCGCCCCAGGCATTGGGTTTCACAAAAGGTTCCAGCGCCGGGCAACTGGCAATCAACGCCGGGAAATCATAGCGTGAACGATGGCGATTGCGCGGGTGCAGGCCGCTTTTCTGCTGCGGGAAGCTTTTCTTTTTTTCCACCGTGGAGGGCTCTCTGAAAGGGTTTTCTGGCGCGTAAGATAGCACAAAGCCCGCTAAAAAGAGCGGCAAGGCGCTTGCAGCCGGGGTGAAAAACGTCAAAATGGAGACTTGCCCCCTCCCTACAAGAGCGATTATGAGCAGCACACCGCGTTATTACTATGAACCCGCCGCAGGCCATGGCTTGGCGCACGATCCGCTGAACGCCATCGTCGGCCCACGCCCGATTGGTTGGATTTCCTCCCTCAGCGCCGCAGGCCAACGCAATCTGGCCCCTTACAGCTTCTTCAACTGCTTCAACTATCGCCCGCCAATCATCGGTTTTGCCAGCACCGGCTGGAAAGACAGCGTTGCCAACATCGTGGAAACCGGTGAGTTTGTGTGGAACCTGACAACGCGGCCATTGGCGGAGGCCATGAACAACAGTTCGGCGTCATTACCGCGCGGTGAAGACGAATTTGCCTTCGCCGGATTAACGCCAATCCCTGGGCGACGCGTGAAAGCAGAGCTGGTCGCGGAAAGCCCGGTGAATTTTGAATGCCGCTTAACGCAGTGCATTCAGTTGCAAGATGCCGCAGGGGGAAACATCGAAACCTGGCTGATCTTGGGGGAAGTGGTGGCGGTGCATATTGACCCGGCGCTGCTGGATGAACATGGCGTTTACCAAACCGCAGCCGCACAGCCGGTGCTGCGCGCCGGAGGCCCTACTGCCTATTACGGCATCTCCGAACAACACCGCTTTGATCTGGTGCGCCCGGATGTACGTAAACCCTAGAGCTCAGCGTTCAGCCTGCTGCCATTACAGGCTGAACACTCAGCAGAGTTAACGCTGGCTGGCCACAGACCAATAGGTCAGCAGATACAAGCTGGCAGAATAATAATCTTCGTCAGCAGCCAAACGGTTGGTCAATTGTCCCCCTGCCCCCAACACCAGATCCCTGACCGCCATCATGCCGGGGCTTTGGTTATATCCGGCACGCGCACCGCTCATCACATCAACCCAAGCGGGAACGGCTTGGCGATCATAACCCTGCCAGAACCTGACAAAAGGGGCGAGAGCCGGGTTATTGTCCTGATACCAGTGGATATATAAGGGGATGCGCACCGCATCAAACCCGAAACGGGCCGGCCAGCCATTCGCCGGGGCCACTCGCCCGTCGGCAAATAATGTGACCCAATCCGTCGGGATCCGTGCTTTGCCGAATGACATTTTGTTGATTAAAGCCAGGCCATCGTCACTCAGGTTTTTCCACACCAGCAGGTGCGTGTATTCGTAAAATGCTTCCCAAGCTGGAAAAGCAAAATAGGACGGATTCACGGTTATCGAGTTAGCTTGCTTAAAACCGGTGACGCCCGGTAGCAAAACGTTATAACCGGCATATTTTACCAGCGTATTCCGCAGCAATGACCGCTGTATGTCAGAAGAGCTTCTAAGATACTCCCGGACATTCCATTTTTTCCCTGCCTCTAACAATGCCCAGGCGATAAAAATATCGCCATCGGTGGCATTGTTTTTATCCGCTATTGGAACGGCTTTGCCAGGTTCATAACGCCAAGAAAATAACCCGATATCTTTGCGGTACAACGTCGCATTAGTCCATTGCCACATGCTGTCGAAAGCCTGCCGGTCATTATTATATACCGCCAGCAACATGGCATAACCCTGCCCTTCAGTATGGCTGATGTTATTATTGCCGGTATCAACCACTCGTCCATCAGGTAATAAAAATCGCTGTTTATACTGTGCCCAGCCGCTATCTTCTGCAAGGGTGCAGAAGGAAAACAATAACCCTGTCAGCACAACCAATATTCTGATCCAACCCTGAGTATATTTCGCCAAAACATTCACCTTTATTGCCCATTTCTGTAGCTAAACACCAAGGTACGCTCTTCAGATTGGTGGCTTTGGCGCAGAGAAACATGGGGCGCGCCGCCCTGAGCCTGCAACCAGGTTGCATACGCCCCTTCCAGCACAGTCGCAAAAGACAGGTCCCACATTGGCTCATTGTCAGGTTCGGGCGCCTGCGGATAAGCATAATGCGTCAGCACTATTTCCTGCTCACTTGCCTCAATCTGTACCATCCCCCAATCGAAATGGCCCAGCACCGCATTGATACCGTCCTCAAGTTCACCCACCGTTTGTGCATCGGGTAAAGGTGTTTTCTCCGCCAGATGACTCCCCATCAAACGTAGAAAATCGCGACCATCCACATCATCGGCAGAAGCAAAAATGCCAGTGAAAATCACGTCTGTCAGGTTTTGCCAACCCGGCTTAAACTGCTGGCGACGATAATAATCGAGTTCATAGGACGCATTATTAATATCTTGCATGGTTATTTCCCATCCAACAGATATTTAAAATAGAGCAAAGCAGAGCTCTCGGAATAGCTGCCGAAAGTGTCATAACCCAACTGCCCTCCGACCAACATAGCTGGCGTAACCTTATAAGTTCCCCCAGCTTTCACACTGTAGCCAATACCGCTTTTATCTTCAGCGGCATACATGGCTTCTTTACCATAGCCTTGGCTGACTAAGCCCTCTAATTGTGACTGGAGATCAGGGTCATTTGGGAAATAGTCACTTTCCTTATTATGATAAGACTGGTAGCCGACATTTCCGCTCAGGATATAAGTGAAATCATTCTGCTTCTTGGTAAATTCAACCGGCAGCGAGATACTGATATAATCCTGTGGGCTGAAATATCCCCCCTGACCATAGCTGAAGTAACTCAGGTTCTTGTCAAAGTTCATATAATTGACGTTGACGCCAACTTTCAGCTCATCTTCATCATCTTTATAAGGGCGAATATAAGCCCCTAAAATCGCATTGATACTTTTGTTGCTGGCAACATTATCACCCATATAGCTGTAATAACCCGCTCCACCATAAGCACCGACGGTACCATCATCGAATCCCAGATTCAGGCTACCGCCGTTCTTGGTGACTGCCCCCCATTTTTTGCCGGTGATGACATCCTCAGTACCAACATAAGAGAGCAGGCTATCGGCAACCGCCCGCCGCTCAATCGTCATATCCAACGTTGAGTGAGCACCGACTTTGGGCGACCATTTCAAGCCACCAATGACCGAACTGATCCCTGTACCCAGAGGCGTACTGCCTACATCCACTTTGTAACTGTCGCCGCTCAGGGCCAACGCCAGTTCAACGCCGGTTTCCTGCTGTTGCCCTGGGGAATCAGCATAGAAATCATTAGGGTTATATTTTTGTGGCTGAGTAATCTGGCCATCAAGCAACTGCTTATCCGCATAGGCTTGTTCCTGCGCAATCGTCGCAGCATCACATTCTGCCGAGGTGGAGTCGATCGAGCACAGATGATCCCGCGTTGCATGAATTTCCTGATAACGCAGGTCAGCTGCTTGCGCTGCGGCAATTGAATTCTGCGAGGCAATAATCGATGCCTGCGTCGCTGCCTCTACGGCCTTGGCCTGTTGCAAAGCACCGGTACCAAAGCGAACGTTGGCGCTGTTAGACGGGGTGCCCGATTTCAGCATCACCGGCGTCACATTAAAGGTGACTCGCCCATTATCGATTGGCATACCCGACACGCTGATCGGGCTTTTTATTTCCGTAATATTACTGAGCCCGCTCTCGCCGCTGCTGTTATCACGCAGCGCGATATTTCCCTGCACCCAGGTCGCCGTTTTGTTTTGCACCTCATCCATTAGCTGCTCGATCTGCTGCAACGTAGGATTCTTGGCTACGGCTACGGTTCCCGGTAAGCGTGGTGCGCCAGTCGCGTAACTGCCAGCAAGGCCAGGTGCCGCTACCTGCCAAGGTAACACCTCACCATAGGCAGAAGGCGTAGTGCTCAGGTTGGATGGCGAAAATGCCTGCCCGGCGAAGGGGTTATCTGCCATTCTCAACCCGCCGATCATTGCCGCCTGCCCGCTACCTGCCTGGGTACTCACGCCATTTAAACGGCTTTTCGCTTCGCGTAGAAGGGACATGGCTTGCGTGTAATTGCCATCAGCATTGGCAACGCGAGCGGCGAGCAGCAGTTGATCTGATGTTTTTACCGCCGGTAATCCACCAACCAACTGTTTAGCTCTGCTGACGTCCCCATCAGCCAAAGCAATACCGGCAGCACCTTCACGTGCTCCCTGATTCAG
>JBAQHZ010000057.1:0-6576 GCA_049288585.1 Chania sp. | reverse complement strand
GGCGAGAGGTGCAGCACAGGCGGTCACGGCTATCGAAAATCTCGATCTGCCAGACCTGATTACGCCGGCCGACGTGCAGCGCGCGGCAAACGCCACGCACCTGCCCTTCAAACACCGCCCGAATGTGGTTGGCGTTGATTTCCAGCCCAACCACTTTCTGTTCACCTTCGGTACACAGGTAACCGGCCATAGAACCCATCGATTCCGCCAGCACCACCGAAGCACCGCCGTGCAACAGGCCAAACGGCTGGGTGGTACGCTGATCAACAGGCATTACTGCTTCCAGATAATCATCCTCGATGCGGGTGAACTGGATGCCAACATGACCGACCATGCAGCCTTCACCGGTGCGGTTGAGCTGTTCCAGCGTTGCTTCACGTTTCCACAGTTTCACATCATTATCTCCAGAAGAGCCTGTAACGGATGCCGCACGCCATTGCCTTCAATGCGTTTCACCTGGCTGCGGCAGGAATAACCGGTCGCCAAGCAACGTTGCCGCGGCAAACGTTGCAGCGCCTGGTGCCAAGAAAGCTCATAAATCCCCAAAGAGTTCTGTAGATTCTTGGCTTCATGACCGTAAGTTCCCGCCATGCCGCAACAGCCGACGCTGACGTTCTCCAGTTTTGCGCCAAAACGGCTAAAGATCGTGGCCCATTGCTGGGTGCTGGCAGGCAGCGCAGTGGTTTCGGTACAGTGGCCAAACAGATACCAGGCTTCGCCGGTTGCGGATTGATCTGGGCGATCGGCCAGCAACTGTTGCAACCATTCGTGCACCAACTGCACCTGGAAATTACCCCGGTTATCACCGAGGATTTCCTGATACTCATCGCGATAGCACAGTACCAACGCCGGATCGACCCCTACCATCGGCATACCGAGCTTCGCCACCCGGTTGAGGAAATCGGCAGTTTTGCGCGCCGTTTTAGCAAACCGCGTCAGGAACCCTTTGATATGCTGTGCTTTACCGTTAGGGGAGAATGGCAGTAATACCGGTTGGTAACCCAGCCTCTCCACCAGCCGCACAAAATCAGCCACCACCTGCGCATCGTAATAGCTGGTAAACGGATCCTGCACGATCAGCACATGCTGTTGCCGCTGCGCCTCGCTCAGAGCTTCAAGCTGTTCCAGCGTCATGGTAAAGGCGCTGTGGCCGGAAAGCTGCTGGCGCAGGGTCGGGCTGGAGAGCAGCGGTAAATCCACCATGCCGATGGTGCTGCGGCTCAGTTCGCGCATCCAGGGCTGTTTAAAGAAGAAGTTGAACACCTTCGGCGCTTTGGCCATCAGCGGCGTATAGCTCTCCACGCCCGCGACCATGTAATCACGCACCGGGCGCAGGTAACGGGTGTGATAAAGCTGTAGGAAGCGGGAGCGGAAGCCCGGTACGTCGATCTTGATCGGGCACTGGGTCGAACAGGCTTTACAGGCCAGGCAGCCGGACATCGCCTCTTTCACTTCGTGCGAGAAATCATACTCCCCTTTGCCAGCACGCCAGCTGTTGCGGGTTTTCTCGATCACTGTGCGGAAGCTAAGGCGCTGCTGCGGCAGTTGCTGCTCCAGCGCTACCGGATCGACGCCCTCTTCAGCCAGCAACCGTAGCCATTCACGCACCAGCGCCGCACGGCCTTTTGGCGAATGAATACGGTTACCGGTGATCTTCATCGACGGGCACATCGGGCTGCGCACGTCAAAGTTGAAGCACAAACCGTTACCGTTACACTCCAGCGCACCACGGAACGAAGTGCGGATATCCAGCGGAATACGGCGATCCAGCGTGCCGCGTTTCACCGCATCCACCTTCATCATCGGCTCATCCACGCCCATCGGCGGGCAGATTTTGCCGGGGTTGAGGCGATTAAGCGGATCGAACGCCGTCTTGATGCGGCGCAACTCTTCATACAGGATTTCACCGAAGAAGGCCGGGCTGTATTCCGCGCGGAAGCCTTTCCCGTGCTCGCCCCACAGCAACCCGCCATATTTGGCGGTGAGCGCCACCACCTGATCGGAGATTTGCTTCATCAGCACTTCTTGCTGCGGATCGCACATATCCAGCGCCGGGCGCACGTGCAGCACCCCCGCATCGACGTGGCCAAACATGCCGTAACTCAGGTTGTGGCTGTCGAGCAACTGCCGGAATTCGGTAATGTAATCGGCCAGGTGCTGTGGCGGCACACAGGTATCTTCAGCAAACGGGATCGGCTTGGCCTGCCCTTTGGCATTGCCCAACAGCCCCACCGCCTTTTTGCGCATATTGTAGATACGCTCAATGCCGGTAAGATCGCCACAAATCTGATAACCAATCACCCCAGACTGTTGCTTGGCAATCAAATCGTCCAGGCGTTCACACAGCGCTGACATCTGGCCGTCGATCAGCGCTTTATCATCACCGGCAAACTCGACGATATTCAGCCCGAGCATCTCTTTATCCGGCACGTTGGTGATCAACTCGCTGACGGAGTGCCAGACGATATCCTCACGCGCCAGGTTGAGCACCTTGGAGTCGATGGTTTCCACCGACAGCGCTTTGGCTTCCACCATCACGGGCGCATTGCGCAGCGCAGAATCGAAAGAGTCGTATTTGATGTTAACCAAGCGGCGCACTTTCGGCAGCGGCGTGATATCCAGCCGCGCTTCGGTGATAAACGCCAGCGTACCTTCGGAGCCGGTGAGAATACGCGTCAGGTCAAAGGTTTGCAGATCGTCGCTCAGCACGTGGCGCAGATCATAGCCGGTGAGGAAGCGGTTAAGTTTGGGGAATTTATCCAGGATCAGCGCACGCTGTTCGCGGCAGCGGTTGAGCACCGTGTCGTAAATGCGCCCTTCCGGCGTGTTTTCCTGAGCAATCGTTTCCGCCAACGGCGTCGGCATGGCGCGAGTGTCGATCATATCGCCACCCAGCAATACCGCCCGCAGTCCGAGCACGTGATCCGAGGTTTTGCCATACACCAGTGAACCCTGGCCGGAGGCATCGGTATTGATCATACCGCCAAGCGTGGCGCGGTTACTGGTGGAAAGCTCAGGAGAGAAGAAATAGCCGAACGGCCGCAGATACTGGTTGAGCTGGTCTTTAATCACCCCGGCCTCAACCCGCACCCAACCTTGTTCAACATTGATGTCCAGAATACGGTTCATATAGCGTGACATATCGACCACAATGCCCGCATTCAGCGCTTGGCCGTTAGTGCCAGTGCCGCCGCCGCGCGGGGTGAAGGTCAACGCTTTGAAACGCTCTTCTGCCGCCACGCGGGCAAGCAACGCCACATCACTGGTTGAACGAGGGAACACCACCGCATCGGGCAACAGTTGATAAATACTGTTGTCCGTCGCCATCGTCAGACGATCGGCGTAGCTGTTGGCAGTATCGCCGCTGAATCCGTTTTGTTTTAACGCTTCCAAAAAATCGAGCACACATTGAACGAGGCCGGGTGCCTGAGAAATCTGTGGGATCATTCGCTTTTTTGACCCTGTCTGTCTAATTTTTAACTACTTAACCGGGCCTAGATGCAGACCCACCCCTATCTTTATATCGTCAGTAAAAGCTAACATACTTCGTTTTGTGCAGGCACTCACATTATCACAAACTGACGGCAACAGAAGCGCCTGCGGCAAAACGTGCGCTTGGCTGTGAAAGTTGCCCGAAATGCACCATGATAGAAACGGATTAAAGATTTCACTAAATAGGATGAAAACGCATTCATGACACAACCGCAACGCCGATACGATTTACCCACGATTATTTTTGGCGTGTTGTTTATTGCCATTATGATCGTCGCCAGTTTTTGGGTGGTTCAGCCGTTTATTCTCGGCTTTGCCTGGGCTGGCATGGTGGTGATCGCAACCTGGCCGGTATTGATTAAACTACAAAATATGCTGTGGGGCCGCCGCTCGCTGGCAGTGCTGATCATGACCATTCTGCTGATCCTGCTGTTTGTGCTGCCGATTTCGTTGTTGGTTAGCAGCGTCGTCGACAATAGCGCACCGATAGTTGCCTGGGTGAATTCACCGGGTAAGATCCAGATCCCGGCTATGGAATGGCTGCACGCCATCCCGCTGATTGGCGACCGGGTTTATAGCAGCTATCACCTGCTGGTGAGCACGGGTGGAGCCGCACTGATCGCCAAAGTGCAGCCCTATTTCGGCCAGACGGCCACCTGGTTCGTGACGCAGGCCGCGCACATTGGGCGTTTTCTGGTGCACTGTACGCTGATGGTGCTGTTCAGCGCCCTGCTGTATGCCCGGGGCGAACAGGTCGGGCTGGCGATCCGCCACTTTGCCATCCGCCTGGCTGCCGAACGTGGCGATGCCGCCGTGCTGCTGGCTGGGCAAGCGATCCGCGCCGTGGCATTGGGCGTGGTAGTGACGGCCCTGGTGCAGTCGGTGCTGGGTGGAATTGGTCTGGCAGTTGCCGGTATCCCTGCTGCTACGTTGCTGACGGTATTAATGTTTGTGTTCTGCGTGGCACAGTTGGGGCCATTACTGATACTGATCCCGGCGATTATCTGGCTGTATTGGACCGGGGATACCACCTGGGGCACCGTGCTGCTGATATGGAGTTGTGTGGTGGGTACGCTGGACAACTTCCTGCGCCCGGCGCTGATTCGCATGGGAGCGGATCTGCCGTTGATTCTGATCCTGTCCGGTGTGATCGGTGGTTTGTTGGCATTTGGGATGATTGGCCTGTTTATCGGCCCGGTGGTGCTAGCGGTTTCTTATCGCTTGGTCAGTGCCTGGGTCAATGAAGCCCCCGAACCCAATACCGATATTGAGGAAGTGGTTAAGGACTTAGAACAGTTGTAATCAGCCAGCGGTCTGCCCGGCCACGGGCAGACCATTATCTCGCTCATCTCTCCTTCATTCCCCTTTTCGTTTTATACCGCCAGACTTGATTAGGACGAGTCTTAATGACGTGCCCTGCGTAAGTGCTTATTCTTCTTGCTATATCTTGTCTAGAACACCGACATTCTGGCAGATATCCAACCAATATCATTCCATGTAAGTGAATTGCTGTGTGTAGTCTTTGCCCGTCTTTTGTGATGGGCTTTTTTTTATTCTTATCCTAACCTCACGGCTGTAATATCGCTCGGTTACCAACCACAGTGGGTGCGGGTGAAACCCGCGGCTCTCACTGCGGGTACACTGCATTTCTGAGGATTATTCGGCTGTAACAGGTTTGACCGTGGAAAGGGGTTGAACCGTAACACGATGTTTAAGCACAAAGCAGGCGGCGATACCAAAACAGGCCATCACGACGGTATAACCAAAATAAAGTTGGTAACCGGTTTTCTGATCGGGAGCATAGTCCATGATATAGCCATTAATCAGTGGGATAAAAATGTCCGGGCAATAGCCAACCGCAGAAATCACGCCAATTGCCAGACCGAGCTTACTTTCCGGCACCTTCAGATTCTCAATAATCGCCCAGTATAAGCCACGTACTGCGTAAGTCAGCAGGCCAACAAACAGAATAAAGAAAACGCAGAAGCCAATCACCACACTCGGGGCAAAACGGGTCGCTGGAATACAGATCAGCCCGACAAGTCCAAGTGCGCTAAGCATTAATGCGTAGGTTAATACTCTGATATTCCCTAATTTGTCGCCCAGAAAACCACCGACTACGCCCCCGACTGGCCGCAGCCACAGCTTGATCGTGGTGATCGTCCCCGCCATCACCGCGGTAAATCCCCAGCCACCGGCCTGCAAATAGCCTGAAAAGCTGTAGGTAGACCAAAATAAGTGATAACCGGAGGAGATAATAATCGCGATCAGCCATACCTCGGGTTGGCGCAGGATAAAACCTAAATCCTTCATCACGTTTTTATGAGTGACTTTTGTCTGCTTTTCCTCTGTCTCTTTCGGTGCGTTTCCTTCAAACCAGATACAGACAAAACAGACTACGGCTAATGCAATACAAAACCAGGAGTACAGGTGAATAACGTAGACCAACCCTTGAACCACGTTCTCGTCATTCGGGCCGACGGTCATCGAGAAGATAAATAACGCAATGCTCGCCAGGATCGATTCCACCAGGCCACGGCCACCATCATAAATACCGTAAAAGCGCCCAGCCTCATTTTTGGCCGCAAGCAGCTTGATGCGCTTCATAACGGCACCCCAGAAGGTCAAACCGGTGGTCACTCCCCAGCCAGAAAAAATGATTAATAGCGCGGTATAGGAAGGCAAGGTACTGTACCAAAGCCCTAACAGGCCCGTCCCCAATAGCGACAGGGTGATCAGTTTCATCGGTTTCACTCTATCAGCCAACCAACCGCTGGGCGTGTAGCAGATAAAGAATAAAAAACCCATGACAGAGTACAGTTCACCGAGCTGTACATTGGAGATATTAAAGGCGTGGATCATCGTATCCTGATAAATCTGCCTCAAATATAACATCGGATATATTGCCCCACCGGCGACAGTCAGCAATAATATTTGCATATATCTGGCACTATTTTTAACTTGCTCAGTCTTTGCTGTATTTTCCATAATAGTCATACCTGTATGATATTGTTCACCCTCTTTTATCCAAGCAGCAAGACGCCCTGAGCCAGATATTTACTTAACATCTACGCATACTACCTA
>JBAQHZ010000056.1:0-3836 GCA_049288585.1 Chania sp. | reverse complement strand
CCCCTCACCCCGGCCCTCTCCCACAGGGAGAGGGGGCGCACGGTTCAGCATTATGGTGAGGGGTCTGCCCAGCTAACCCGTGCGGTGAACCAGTCCCCTCTCCCGCGGGGAGAGGGTTAGGGTGAGGGGGGAACCCAGAGCACCGAGCTAAAGCCTCTCTCCTGGTTTTTCCCTATTAGGAGAGGGGCATGTTTTTTCACCTATTGCTGCGATTTTTCAGGGGTGCCAACATGAAGCGGCTGATTAAGAACGGCATTCTGGTAGATAGCGACGGGCAGTACGCTCAGGATCTGCTGATCGAGAATGGGATCATTTGCCAGCGTGCAGCCAACATTGAGCCGAGGGACTACTGCGAGATGATTGATGCCTCCGGCTGCTACGTAATGCCCGGTGGCATCGATGTGCATACCCATTTCAATATCGATGTCGGCATCGCCCGCAGCTGCGATGACTTTTTCACCGGCACCCGCGCCGCCGCCTGCGGTGGCACCACTACCATTATCGACCATATGGGGTTCGGCCCAGCGGGCTGTAATCTTCACCATCAGCTTAATCTTTATCATCAATACGCGGCCGGTAATGCGGTGATTGATTATGGCTTTCATGGCGTGATCCAGCACATTAATGACGACATTCTCGAAGAAATGGCGGGCATGGTGCATGACGAAGGGATCAGCAGTTTCAAGCTCTACCTGACCTACCACTACAAAGTGAACGATGCCGACGTGCTGCGCGCCTTATGGCAGCTGCGGCGGGTGGGTGCACTGACCACGGTGCATCCGGAGAACGACGCGGCCATTGCTTTTCGCCGTGCCGCGCTGGTAGCCGCCGGGAAAACGGCCCCGATTCACCATGCCTTAAGCCGACCGCTGGAATGTGAAGCCGAAGCGATTGGCCGGGTGATCAATCTGGCCCGCCTGGCCGACAACGCACCGCTGTATATTGTCCATTTATCCAATGGGTTGGGGCTGGACTATTTACGCCTGGCGCGCAAACAGCAGCAACCGGTGTGGGTAGAAACCTGCCCACAGTATCTGTTGCTTAATGAGCAGTGCTACCTACGTGACGATGGCGCGAAATACATTCTTAGCCCGCCGCTGCGCAATCAGCAGGAGTTGGATCGCCTGTGGCTAGGGATCGTCGACGGCTCGATTGACACGGTGGCCACCGATCACTGTAGCTTCCCGTATCACCAGCGCCAGGCGCTGGCGGCGGGGGACTTTACCCGCTGCCCAAACGGCCTGCCGGGGGTAGAAAACCGCATGCTGCTGCTGTTTTCTCATGGCGTGATGAGCGGGCGGATCTCACCTTCACGCTTTGTCGCGCTCACCAGCGGCAATCCGGCTCGGTTGTTTGGCCTGTGGCCGCGCAAGGGCAATCTTAACCTTGGCGCAGATGCCGATGTAGTGATTATCGATCCGCGCCAATCCACGGTTATTAGCCATAACCAACTGCATGACAGTGCCGATTATTCCCCTTACGAAGGTTTTCACTGCCAGGGCGCGCTGCTGCTGACGCTGTGCCGGGGTGAGATCGTGGCCCGCAACGGCGAATTTACCGGGCAGCAGGGCTATGGGCAGTTCTTACGCCGTCGGCCTTTTGATGCAGTAACTGTAACTGATGTAATCCGCTGACCGATTCCCTCTCCCTTGGGGAGAGGGCTAGGGTGAGGGGGAATCAAACATCGTGGCAAAAATGAGGATCAGAATGAAAAAGAAAATAGTACTGGCATTGGGTGGTAACGCTTTGGGTGAAGGTCTGGCGGAACAGATGCAGGCGGTAAAAACCACCGCGCGGGCGATTGTCGATTTAATTGAACACGGCCATCAGGTGGTCGTCACGCACGGCAATGGCCCGCAGGTGGGCATGATCAACCTGGCGTTTGAGGCGGCGGCAAAAACCGAGGCCCATACTCCAATGTTACCGATGTCGGTGTGTGTGGCACTGAGCCAAGGCTATATCGGCTACGATCTGCAAAACGCCCTGCGCGAAGAACTGCTCGATCGCCATATTGATAAGCCGGTAGCTACGCTGATTACTCAGGTGATCGTCGACGGTAACGATCTGGCGTTCAAGAACCCCACCAAGCCGATTGGTTCCTTCTTCAGTGAGGCCGAAGCCCGCCTGCTGAGGCAAAACGGTTACAACATGAAAGAGGATGCCGGGCGTGGCTATCGCCGCGTTGTGGCATCGCCCCAGCCGGTAGATATCGTTGAGAAAGAGACGGTGCGCGCCATGATGGCTGCCGGGCAGGTGGTGATCACCGTCGGCGGCGGTGGCATCCCGGTGATACGTGAAGGCAACCACCTGAAAGGGGCCAGCGCGGTGATCGATAAAGACTGGGCCAGCGCCAAACTGGCAGAGATGATCGATGCCGATATGCTGATCATTCTCACCGCAGTGGAAAAGGTGGCGATTAATTTTGGTAAGCCGGAGCAGCAGTGGCTGGAGCAGTTGAGCGTGGCTGATGCTCAGCGCTTTATCGAGCAAGGGCACTTCGCCAAAGGCTCGATGCTGCCGAAGGTGGAAGCGGCGGTGGCGTTTGCCGAGTCCAAACCGGGGCGTCAGGCGTTAATTACGGTACTGAGTAAGGCGCAACTGGGTATTGAAGGGAAGACGGGGACGGTGATTAGCCAGTAATGGCTATAACTTTGGCTATTGGAGGGGAACTGATAGCTGGGTGGTAATGCTAACCAACTTCTTCTTCGGGACTGTTTCTTAATACATAGCACTTTTGTCTATGTAAGATTGGTGTAATGAGAATTGCCGTAAATAGAATGCAATTTCATGAAACACCAGAATACGGCAATTGCAGGGCCCAAGGCGGGGCCCTGCACCCGCGCCAACGCTTAACATGGCCTGCCCGCTACGCGGGTGCCTTTGCTGCGCCCCCGTTGCCGGACGGGTCGGCTCAATTCACGTCCCTGTTCATCTCGCCTCAACCGGCCATCCATGGCTGGTTGCCCCTGGCAACGGTGTCTTGCTCAGCAGGCCATGATGCGCTCAACGTCAACACCCGACTCTGTTATCACCGGGCAACCTTTACAATGATATTGATAACAACATCTCAAACCTCTTTTTGGCGAGGTGAGCACCGGTGTTGAAGCCATTGAAGGCGCCGAACGGAGACACGGCGCATAGGCGAAACCGCCATGGACGGCGGTTTCAGGCGAGATAGGAAGGGACGCCTGTCGTAGCCGGCCGTGAGGCGCCGTGGCGGAGTGAGGGTAGCGGCGCAGCGGCCGCCTGATATGGCAAGGGCCGGGGAGCAGGGGGCTGGCTCTTGAGCCCCCTGCTCGGTCGCGTTCATCGTGCTGCCGAATGAACACTAAATGTTTAGCGACCGAAATAAATACTCGTCCAGTATAGGAACAAGAGATGGTGTTATGTGAGGAAGATTTACCAGGGTGTTCATAATATAAACACATAGCATCTTGTGGTAAGTTTAAGGCATATACAGGCAGGTGACACGGCCGTACCGGGAGCCTTTATCCGTGAATTGGCAAAACGTGCACCACAGCATGAGGAGGTATTAATGACCATTGCACAGAAACTCGAACAACAAGGCATTGAGAAAGGGCGGCAGGAAGGCCGTATTGAAGGCCGTATAGAGGGTAGGCAGGAGGGTAGGCAGGAGGGGGAGCGTGAAGCTACCTTGAAAATCGCCCGTTCCATGCTGGCTAACGGTCTTGATCGCACTCTGGTGATGGAACTGACCGGCCTTTCCGCAGAAGATCTGGCGAAAATCCACCATTAATCCTAGCGGCAGCGTCAGCGGTATGAAACCGCGCAGACGCTGCTGCTGAGTTCAGTCAACAAATCAGCCAGGCGTTTCC
>JBAQHZ010000055.1:0-21567 GCA_049288585.1 Chania sp. | reverse complement strand
TTCAATATTCAATAATGTCGCCATTCTTTTATCGGCCAATACCGGTGTCAGGCTTTCATAGTTACCGCAGATGGTGATATGGCACTCATCTTCAATGTAGGTAAACTTGGATCCTTCCAGGTGGGCTACCGATAAATTGCGGTATAACTTCAGCGGCATATAGCTGTCTTCCACCATTAATGGCTTGCCGTCCACCGAGCGCACCCGGCGTGAATAATAGATCCGCTCATCGATTTTTATCCGTAGCTGGCTGGCGATCGCCGGTGGGGCTGGCATCACCACAAACTCCAGCACTTCACTCACCACCTGCTTGCCCTGGTTTTTCATCACCTCAATAAAGCCGGTTAAATTAGTGGTTTCGTGATGGACATCTTTGTTGGCCACATAAGTTCCGCTGCCATGACGGCGGACAACCAGCCCCCATTCAATCAACAGATTCACCGCTTTACGCAGGGTCATACGCGAAACGCAAAACTCCTCCGCCAATCTTTTTTCACTGGGTAACGGGCTACCAATGTTGTAGTCGGCAGAATTCAGCCGAATGCGTAGCTGGTCAGCAATAGATTTGTAGATCACCTGTAGACCTCTTTAGCGCCCCGCGCTTTATTTAATTAATCACCCATTAATCTATTAATAGCATGATTCTTAAAAAATAATTAAAAGATAGAAATGTGATCGGCCAACAACAAAATTATCGTGTCTATGAATGTCATTAAAAATAGACCACTTCACCCAAATAAAAACCATGAAAGCGATCACGAATCGGTATGCCCGACCAAGCTAAGCCAACCGCAGGTTCTTACTCTCCACCCAGACCAATATAAAAAAACCAGACTGCTGACAAAGCCAGATATTAGGGAGAGCGTTCCGAAGGGGTCGTAGCGGCGTAAGCCGCCGGAGCGCCCCTCGGTACGCTAGGCCCGGGTATCTCGGGCTTAAAGACCACTTTGTCATCAACCTCAAAAACCTTCCAGTTGTTATATGAGGATTTAAAAATGCTCAGTCAAATACAACGCTTCGGTGGAGCCATGTTCACCCCGGTACTGCTGTTCCCATTTGCCGGTATTGTGGTCGGTATTGCTATCATGCTGCGCAACCCGATGTTTGTGGGTGAAGCCTTAGCCGCGCCAGATCATTTATTTGCCCAGATTGTCCATATTATTGAAGAAGGTGGCTGGACGGTTTTCCGTAATATGCCGCTGGTGTTTGCCGTCGGCTTGCCTATTGGCCTAGCGAAACAGGCGCAAGGGCGAGCCTGCCTGGCGGTTTTAGTCAGCTTTCTAACCTGGAACTATTTTATTAATGCCATGGGCATGACCTGGGGCGATTTCTTTGGCGTGGATTTCAGCGCCGATCCTAGCGCGGGCAGCGGTTTAACCTTGATTGCAGGTATAAAAACCCTCGATACCAGCATTATTGGTGCCATCGTGATTTCCGGGTTGGTCACCGCCATTCATAACCGCTATTTCGACAAACCCTTACCGGTGTTTCTGGGGATTTTTCAGGGCAGCTCTTTCGTGGTGATCGTCGCCTTTCTGGTGATGATCCCCTGCGCCTGGCTGACCCTGCTAGGCTGGCCAAAAGTGCAGTTGGGCATTGAGTCACTGCAAGGGTTCCTACGCGGCGCGGGGGCAATTGGCGTCTGGGTGTATACCTTCCTCGAACGGATCCTGATCCCAACCGGCTTACATCACTTCGTTTACGGCCCCTTTATCTACGGCCCTGCCGCCGTAGAAGGTGGGATCCAGGTTTACTGGGCGCAGCATTTGCAAGAGTTCAGCCAAAGCACTGAACCGCTGAAAACCCTGTTCCCAGAAGGCGGATTTGCGTTGCATGGTAATTCGAAAATCTTTGGTTCGGTGGGGATCGCGTTAGCACTTTACTTCACCGCTGCACCGGAAAAACGCATCAAAGTGGCAGGTTTACTGATCCCAGCCACCCTGACGGCAATGCTGGTGGGCATCACCGAGCCACTGGAGTTCACCTTCCTGTTCATCTCGCCGTTGTTATTTGCCGTGCATGCCGTGCTTGCCGCCACCATGGCTACGGTGATGTACCTCTGCGGCGT
Organism: Chania sp.; assembly: GCA_049288585.1. Taxonomy (GTDB): domain Bacteria; phylum Pseudomonadota; class Gammaproteobacteria; order Enterobacterales; family Enterobacteriaceae; genus Chania. Next base: position 19,499 of record JBAQHZ010000055.1, on the reverse strand, counting down.
AGTGGGCAATATGGGCGGCGGTCTGCTCGATCAATTCTTGCCGCAAAACTGGATCCCGATGTTCCATAACCATGCCGGGATGATGGTTACCCAGATTGCCATCGGCGTCAGCTTCACCGCGCTCTATTTTGTCATCTTCCGGACACTGATCTTGCGCTTCAATCTGAAAACCCCTGGCCGCGAAGAGAGTGAAATCAAACTCTACAGCAAGGCGGATTATCAGGCGGCACGCCAGCAAACCACGGCAGCAGCCAGCCAGAGCAGCAAAACCGGCCAGGCCGCCGGTTTCCTCCAGGCTTTGGGGGGTAGCAGCAATATTCTCAGCATCAATAACTGTGCCACGCGCCTGCGGATTACGCTGGCCGATATGGCACTCACGCAAAGCGACGACGTTTTCAAAGCGCTAGGCGCCCATGGCGTTGTGCGACGCGGTAATGGCATTCAGGTGATTGTTGGCCTGCACGTTCCCCAGGTCAGGGATCAACTCGAAAGCCTAATGAAAGATCTCTCATACCTTGAAAAAACACCCATGACGGAGGCTGTATCATGAAAAAATTCTCAATCGTTGTTGCTGGTGGCGGTAGCACCTTTACCCCAGGCATCGTCTTAATGTTGCTGGCCAACCAGCACCGCTTGCCGCTGCGCGCCATTAAGTTTTACGACAACGACGGCGCACGCCAGGAAACCATCGCCGAAGCCTGCAAAATCCTGCTGCAAGAGCAGGCACCGGAGATTGAGTTCAGCTACACCACGCATCCGCAAACGGCGTTCAGCGACGTTGATTTTGTGATGGCGCATATCCGGGTGGGCAAGTACCCGATGCGTGAACAGGACGAAAAAATCCCACTGCGCCACGGCGTGGTGGGCCAGGAAACCTGCGGCCCGGGTGGGATCGCTTACGGTATGCGTTCGATCGGCGGTGTATTGGAGATCGTCGATTATATGACGAGATACTCACCCAACGCGTGGATGCTCAACTACTCCAACCCGGCTGCCATTGTCGCCGAGGCCACCCGCCGCCTGCGGCCACAGGCCAAAATTCTCAACATCTGCGATATGCCGATTGGCATCGAAGGGCGGATGGCGCAAATTGCCGGGCTGAAAGATCGCAAAGAGATGCGTACGCGCTATTACGGCCTGAACCATTTCGGCTGGTGGACAGCGGTTGAAGATCTGGCGGGTAACGATTTAATGCCGAAAATCCGTGAACATGTAGCCAAATTCGGCTATGTACCAGCAAGTGATGAACATGCCACCGAAGCCAGTTGGAACGATACCTTTGCCAAGGCGAAAGATGTCTGGGCGCTCGACCCCGATACTTTCCCCAATACTTACCTCAAGTATTACCTGTTCCCGGATTACGTGGTTCAGCACGCCAACCCGCAGCACACCCGCGCCAACGAGGTGATGGAGCACCGCGAGAAACACGTGTTTGGCTCCTGCAACGCCATCATTCAGGCGGGCAAATCCTCGGCCGGTGAACTGGAGATTGATGAGCATGCTTCTTATATTGTCGATCTGGCCGCCGCCATCGCCTTTAACACTCAGGAACGCATGCTGTTGATTGTGCAGAATAATGGCGCTATCAATAATTTCGATCCGGAAGCGATGGTAGAGATCCCTTGTCTGGTGGGCAAAAACGGGCCAGAACCGCTGGTGGTGGGGAATATCCCACAGTTCCAGAAAGGGTTGATGAGCCAGCAGGTGGCGGTTGAGAAACTGGTGGTCGATGCGTGGGAACAACGTTCGTATCAAAAGCTCTGGCAGGCGATTACGCTGTCCAAAACGGTGCCGAGCGCCTCGGTGGCCAAAGCCATTCTCGACGACTTGATAGCGGCCAATAAAGAGTACTGGCCACCACTGCAATAAGCTTGCAATAAGATGAAAAAGCCCCGAATAATCGGGGCTTTAATTAACATTTTACGACAACTGTGTCTGCTTTTTGTAAATCGCACGATAGTGATTCAACCGTGCAAAAAAGCTGTCACTTTGCTCACGAGACATATTACCAGCCACATCCTGGGCATTGATTTGCCGTCCCTGGAACTCCAAGAATGCCACTGTAGACGCGAGAAAATCCACGTTGCTCGTATTTTTCGCATACAGATAGCATCTTTCTAAGGTTTCCATCTGACCTCCTGAATCTTCCACGCTATACCCTTCAGGTACGTAGCGACCAGCCAGCATCGCAAATCTATCGGGTATAAAAGTGACGTGCCAAAATCAAGATACCAACGCGCTCGTCAAATGAGCTGCACTATTGAAGATACACCCTACGGTCACAAAATGTACTCCACTTGTGCGATAAGGTATAAAAAACCGCAAAAATGAGATCTCGATCGTTTAAACCGCCGTTTGTTTGGGGTCAGCAGGCATAGCCAGGATTAGCAGCCGTCAGCGCACTGTGGATCCGGGTTGGTAAACAGGATGCGTACCAGCAAACCACGCGCTTCACGTAGCGGATCATCGCCAATCGCCAACACCTTGCCGTCGTGCGTCGCAGTATATTCACGGATCACGTCACCAAAGGCATTACGCTGCACCGCCACTTTCTGCCCTTTGGTCACCATGTCGCCAACCTTGACCATAATCTCGGCAAAGCCGCCCACTTCAGCACGGATCGAACTCATTTCGTTGCCAACATAGGTCTTCTGCTGTTGCGCCGTTGCCCCTAACTGCCCGCCGATCATCCCTTGCTGGATCATCAGGTTATGCACGCCTGTTACGCTACGCGCGATAAGTTCGGGCTGATACAGCTTCGGCTTACCCACTTCGAGCGTTATGGCCGGGATCTTGTTTTCAACAAAAGTGGTTTCCACGGAGCCTTTTTCGCCTGGATCGGCCTTAATCTGGTCTGCCGGGAACAGCTCAGCCATTTGCTTAACCTGTGGATTGCGGTAATCCGCATAGATGAACAGCGGATATTCATTACCACGGCTCTGCGTATGCATATCAACAAACATGCCCGCATTGCCCGCCCACAAATTGTTCCACAGCAACCAGGCGTGTTGTTCTGCGGTATTGCCTTTCTCTTTGCCCGGCCAGATACGGTTGAAATCGACCATATCACCGCCGTCATTGACCAACTGCCAGTTACGGTTATTGGCTAACATGCCGGAAGGGTTGGCACCGATCGCACCGACAACGCTGCCTTTCAACTCGGCAGGATTCAGTTTTTCAAACACCTGTTGGATAACCCGAACCCCGTTCAGCTCGTCACCGTGGATCGCTGCTTGCAGACCCAGTTTAGGGCCAGGCTGCGCGCCTTTGGCAACCATGATCGGCACATACCAATGCTGGCTGATGCCATTGCTGGCCCCCTGGAACATAAAGCGGTAAACCTTGCCTGCTTCCAGATCCTCAACGTCCAGCTTGCTGATCACCGGGTTGCCATCAATCTTATCGCCGGTATAAACCGTTGCCGCCTGGGCGTTAAGCGCCCCCATCAACAATGCTGCCAACATCGTCACTTTATACATACATATCCCCATAGGTATCATTAAAAAACCGCTTCCCTGAATCACAGGTAGGCGGCAGACAATAGGTGCTTCCCATCGTTTAAAAGGTCAGAGGTATCAACATATTGGTGGCCCCCGCCAAAGCCAGCCAAGGCCCAAAGGCTAACGGTTGATTAAGATCCTGTCGCGCCAGCATTCGCTGCACCAGCGTAAACAGTAGCCCACAGCCCGCAGCCACCAAAATCACCTGCGGCAACGCCTGCCAGCCTAGCCAGGCCCCCAGCGCCGCCAGCAATTTAAAATCACCGTAGCCGAGCGCATCTTTGCCGGTAGCCAGCTTGAACAACCAGAACAGGCTCCACAAACAGAGATACCCCGCCATTGCGCCGATCGTCGCCTGTTCCAGCTCTACAAAGTTCCCTTGCAGGTTGAACAGCAACCCGAGCCACAACAGCGGCAACGTCAGCACATCCGGCAGCAGTTGCGTGTGATGATCGATCACCGCCAACGCCAGCAAAAGTGACAGAAATATCCAAACTCCCAACAGTGGTATGCCCAGCGGCCAGAGCAGCGCAGCCAGCACAAACAGCCCAGCGGTCGCCACTTCCACCAGCGGATAACGCCAGGAGATAGGTTCACCGCAGCAGCGGGCTTTGCCCTTTAACCATAGGAAACTCAGCAGCGGAATATTGTCCCTGGCTGCCACCGGGTGCTGACAATAGGGGCAGCAGGAGTGTGGCAACAGCAGGTTAAAGCGCGGCGCAGATTCAGGTAACGGCTGTGCCAGTTGCAACAGAGATTCACGTTGCCAGCGCATTTCCAGCATCACGGGCAGGCGGTAAATCACCACGTTGAGAAAGCTGCCAACGATCGCCCCCAGCAGCCCTACAGAGCACAACCAAAGAAGGGGAAATGCAACGGTAAAATCCAATAACAAATTCACACAGTCTCCCTGTTGTCAGCCATATTTTTGCCGGTCAAAGCAGCCTTCCCTGAACCTGCCAGGGGATCTGCCCCTGAGCATCGGCTTTGCCTAGCTGGCCCATCATTGATTTCATCACCGTGGGTAACTCCGGCCCGCTGCGCAGTTGACCGCTGAACTGATAGCGGCCATCGAATCCCACGGAGCCACGCCCCGTCAGGCTCAGTTGAGAAGAGTCCTGTTTGAGCACCAGCGCCAACGCCCCTTTGCCATCGCAGCTTAATTGGCCCTGCACATTGGCCAGCAGCAATTCCCCCAGTGGCGATGCCAACTGCGCATTCTGCCAGTTAACGCTGCCGCCGCTGAGGCTCGTGCAGCCACGCGGGCTGAACTCGCCCTGCTGCAAACGCAGTTGCAGTTTGCCCTGCGCGGCAATGGGTAAAGGCAGTGGCAACTGCTGTTGGACAAAATCAGCCGGAGCGGAAAGCTGCCACTCATGCAGTTGCAGGCTCAGCCAACCGCGTAAAGTGCCCGAGCCTTGGATACCTTGCGGATCCCGCAGCTCAAGCCGCAATGCTGGCCGCCATGAGGACCAGGTAAATTGCCACTTCACCTCTGGCAACACAAAATTACGCCAGTTGAACTGGTGCACACTGCCCTGCCATAAAGAACCAGAAAAGCTGCCAACGCGCATATCTGCGGGCAGAACAGCCCGCAGCAACTGTGCTGGCGCGTTCCATCCCAACAGCAGCAGATAGCACACCAGCAACAGCGCGGTTTTTTTCGCTTTAGCGCCCATCGCTGCGTTCCAACGTCAGTTTGTTGACCGTGACCCAACCCGGTTTATTGGCCTGCGCCGTCACCTCAAGCGCCACGATGCGCACCTGATATTGCTGCTCCAACTGTGTGAGCCACTGCATCAGCGGGTTAAAATCGCTCGGCTCCAAAGTGACCGCCAGCCGCTCGCCCTGCGGTTGTAGACGAGTGATATTCATGCCCTTAACGGCGGCGCTGCGTGTTACCGTGGCTGACAGGCTGAGGGGTTCCCCCTGCACCTGACGCACACCTTGTTCACGCAAGCGCGGTGCCTGCTGCGTCATCCATTCCACCGTGCCCTTTTCGCGGGCGATGGTACGCTGCCATTGTTCGGCCTGTTGTTGCCAAGGCTGCCACAGCGCGTAGTAGCACAGGCTGAGGATAATCAATACGCCACAGCCTACTACCAACCCACGCTCCCGTGGGCTGACCTGCTGCCAGCGGCGCTTAAGTTCATTCATGCTGTACCCCCAGAATCAAGCGGCTCTCTACGCCATTTGGGTTTTGCTTGACCTCGCCGGGTTGCACCCGGTAGAGCTGCCCGGCGCGCTGCTGGAACTGCTCCAGCGCCTGGAAAGAAGCCGCATGCAGATCGACTTTCAGCTCTTTACGGCTGGCGTCATAGGCCAACGCCTGCAAGCGGATCGTCGAAGTTTCCGTCAGCAGTTGCTGCAATTGGCGCATCTGCTCGTTTAATCCGGCCTGTTCGGCGGGTTGCAACTGCTGCAAATGTTGCTGCATCTGCACGCGAGGGTTAATCACGTTTTTCTCGGTTGGAAACAGTTGCTGATAGAGCCGCACGCTTTCCTTCCGCCAATGCTCAGCCTGCTGCCAAAGACGGTAATGCGACCATCCTGCGTCCGCACCCAGCAACAGCAGATATGCCGCCAGCGCCAGCATTACCGGCCGCCAGGGGCGTAACCCGGCACGCCAGGGACTGGAGCGGGTAAACTCGCCCTGACGCAGATCGGCACCGCGATACGGCTCACCTTCTGCCGCCAGTTGCAGCAAATCACGTTCTGGCCACACCCGCCATTCCGCCACACCCGCTGTCTGCGCAGGCGGAGCGGAGTAACTTTCAATCACCCGCGGAGCCGAGACCGCCAGCAATTCAGGCAGCCAGGATGATTCCACAATCATCCCGGCATGCGCTTCGCGGCGGAACAACCATTGGTCGTTCAGGCAGACCGCACTCCAGCCATCCTCAACCCACGGCAACATCAGCACGTCGGGTAACAGTGCCTGTACCCGCACGCCCAGTTGCTCGCAACGGGCAATCCACTGCTGCATGGCGTTTTTTTCTACCACCGCCACGTCACAAACATCGCCACTTTGTTGCAAAATGGCAAAGTGCAGGCGCTCAACCTCGGTTGCCAACTGTTCTTCCAGCATAAACGGCAACACTTGCAAACTCTGGCGCCGGGCACGGCGCGGCAGCGTTACCTGATGGAAGGCGAATTCGCTCGCTGGCACCAGCACCCAGGCCGGATAAGCAGCCAACAAGCGCTCCAGTTCAGGATCGGTTGCCCCCGCTGCCAGGCTGCCGTGCCGGTTGCTGCCCGGCGAAGCCAATCGCCACAGCACCGGCTGCGTGTCGTCACTGGGCAAACGCAGGATTAACCGCGCCTCACCGCTGCGCTTTATGTTCTCTATCAAGGCGTCACCATCATGCTTAATCCGTATTTCCGCTGTACCACCTGAAAATTATTGCCACTTCTCTGCAATAAACTGTGCTGGCTGAAATGACTATTCCCCATCAGCACGCTGAAATTGGCCAGAAAAAAGTCACTTTTCACCGCCAGCGCCTGCTTGACCGCCGTACTATCGATGTCCTGTAACGGCGGCAGGGCCAAAAATGCCGTCACGCTGCCCCATCCTTCACGCGGACGCTGCTGCAACAACTGTGCTGCCTCGACAGGATCGAGCTCTGTCAGAAACAACGCCGCCAGTAAAGGTGCCTGAGATTCACGCAATGTATTGATATTCACCAGCAGCGTCTGCTTTGGCAATGCACAGACATAAGGCAGCAGCCGTCGATAAAGTTCAGCGTCAACGCCTGAAACGGTACGCAATTCGCTGACGTCCTGCATCGGCTGATTGGCGGGCAGATAGGGCACAGCCAGTGCCATATACACCTCATCTTCTGCGCCACCGATGCCAGGTTCGCTGTCACTGTCGATCCAGTCACGCAAAGCGGCGGTCACCTGCGCGGCTTGCAGCGGCTCCACTTCCAGATTTTTCATCAACTGAAGAAAAACCTTGGCAGGATAGGGCGTGACTTGCTGCTCACCTTGCCCCGACGCCCCCTGATTAATGGCGTTAAGATTAAAGCAGGCCTGCGCATCCACGATCTGCCCTTGCAACTGGCCCCCTTCAACCGGGAAGCGGCGCTCATCCTGCGCCCAGTTTTGTGCCAGATGGGTTTTCTCCGGCGAATCCAGCGTATCCATTTGCAAGATTTTACTGGCCAGACCTTCTGCTGCGCGGCCATACCATTTCGCCTGCTGGTGATCCAACTGCGCTGTGGTACGCAGATAAGTCCGCCCGTTGCGCTCGGCAATCGTGGCGGCGATCGTGACCATCAATGCCAGGATCAGCAACACCACCAGTAACGCCACACCTTGCTGCCGCGCCCTCATTCTGTGACCCTTTCGGTGATCAAAAACAGCCGGGTCAGTTCACCCACGCCGGTCACCGTCAGCGTCACTTCAATCCCTTGCGGTAACTTTGCCGCATTCTCCCAGCTATCCTGCCAAGCCCCGTTGGCAAAAAACCGCAGGCTGAAAGCGCTAACACCGCTGAGCAGCACCTTAACAACCGGTATTTCTCCCACCTGCGGATCCGCATGGGTATAGCTCAACCGTTCTAACTGTTGATTACGCAGGCGGTAGCCCACGTTCTGTAATTCGGATCGTTGCAGCATCCCCAACGGGTTTTGCCAGCTATTGCGCATAAAAGACACCGCCCAGTCGTCACTCTGCAACTGGTAGCGCGCGGCAGACAGCAGGCTTTCACTCCCCCGGCTGTGGCGTGGGATGATCTGGCCGAAATCCCCGTCCATCTGCACAAATGCCCGTTGCAGCTCTGCCAGACGCTGGACCTTGAGCAGGGAGATTTCGTCATTACGCACCACCCCTTGCAGCACCTGAAATGCGCTGATGCTCAGTGCGGCAAATATAGCCAACGCCAGCAACATTTCCAGCAGGGTAAAACCCTGCGCATCGCGGCGGTTCATTCGCGCACCACATAGCTACGCAGGACAACCACGGCCGACACATCTTCTTTTTTACGCCGAACTTCAACATCCAGCGCACGCAGTTGACTGATTTCGGTATCAACCCCTCGCCAACGCAGATACCACTCCTCACCGGCAAAGGCAACGCTCTTGCCGCTCCAGCTTTTCTCGGGCCAGACTTTATCCAGGCGTAACTGCACCTGCTGATTATCTGCCAGCCAACTCGCTAATACCTTCTCTTCCATCCGGCCAATGCCGCTCGCCTGCTGGGCCGTGGTTTGCAACAGCGCCAATCCCGCCAGGGCAAACACCACCAGCGCCACCAGCACCTCCAACAAGGTCATTCCGCGTTGCGCTTTCACGGCTCAGCCTCATGTTCAGAGGTGCTAATCACTCCGGCATCGTCAACCCGCAGCCAAGCTTCGAGATCGCTATCTGCCCGCCTGAAAACCAGCGTAAACGGCGTCACTTCACCACCCGGTAACAGCAAAATATCCGGCTCTGCCGCCTCGGCGTTTGCCGGCGGCCACTCCTGTAAACCGGGGAACTGTAGCTCAAGCCGCAGATCATCCGGCAGTTCACTACCTAAGGCTGAACGGCGCGGCTGCCAGGTTTGCCAGAAATACCCCTGCCAGACATCAGAGCCCGGTGCCGAGGCGCTACTTTCCGGCAGTTGCCGCTGCAACAGCTTGAATTCCCAGCCGTCTGGCCGCACCTGAATCCCCAGCAGCCGGCCGTTTTGCTGGCTGTCGTCCAGGGCAAAATCCAACTGGGCCTGAAAACGTGCCAGCTGTTCTTTTGGGGTGTTTTGCTGTACGGCAGGAAATGACATCACCACCAGGCTGGCAGCGCTGCCAATCAGCAGCACCACCAACATCATCTCCAGCAGCGTGAAGCCGCGCTGACGCACTACTTCTTGTTACCGATAGTCCAGTTGCCGATATCATCTTCGGTGTCCGGCATACCATCCGGCCCATAAGAGAAAATATCGAGCTGACCATGCTGCCCAGGGCTCAGTAATTGGTAATCAGCCCCCCACGGATCCTGCGGCAGACGGCGGATATAGCCATCCTTCGGATAGTTACGCGGCTCCGGCTGGGCTGAGGGTTTGCTGACCAACGCCTGCAACCCTTGCTCGGTGGTCGGGTAGCGGCTGTTATCCAGCTTGTACATATCTAACGCGCTCTCAAGCGCCACCAGATCGCTGACCACTTTCTGGTGATCTGCCTTATCTTTGTTCCCCATCAGGTTAGGCACCACCAGGCTGGCCAGAATGCCCAGGATCACAATCACCACCATAATTTCCAGCAGGGTAAAACCGCGCTGACGCTGTTGCCGCATGTTTCTCTCCGTTGATTGCAGATTAATCATTTACATACTCATCATGTTATTCAATTGCAGGATCGGTTGCAGGATCGCCAAAACAATAAACAGCACCACGCCCGCCATACTCACCACCAGCAAGGGTTCAAATAGCCCCAAGGCCAGCTGCATCTGGGCGGAAAACTCCCGGTCCTGGTTATCTGCCGCCCGCTCCAGCATGCTATCCAGTTCGCCGCTGCGCTCGCCGCTGGCAATCATGTGGCGCATCATCGGCGGAAACAGCGCCGTCTGTTCCAGCGCCCGATTCAGGCTCACCCCTTCACGCACAGATTCGGTGGCGGCAGCCAGTTGGCGCCGTGCGTAATCATTGCTCAACACTTCACCGCTGATGCGCATTGCCTGCAACAGCGGCACCGCACTGGCATTAAGGATGCTCAACGTGCGGGCATAGCGCGCAGTGTTCAGGCCACGGGCAATGCGGCCAATCACTGGCAAACGCAGCAATTGGCGATGAAAAACCACGCGCCGCGACTCCTGGCGCAGCAGCAAACGCATCAGCAGCACGCCCAGCAGTATCAGCAGCAACAGCCAAGGACCAAAGGCGCGCACGCCGTCGCTCAACCCCATCAGCACCCGGGTAGACAGCGGCAGCGCCTGTTTCATATGCACAAACTGCTCCACCACCTTCGGCACCACGGCGGAAAGCAGGATGGCAATCACACTGATGGCGACCACCGTCAGTACGCAGGGGTAAATCATCGCTTGCAGGATACGGGCGCGCATCTGCTGGCGCTGCTCGGTGTAATCCGCCAGCCGGTTCAGCACCAGATCCAGGTGACCAGAGGCTTCGCCCGCCGCCACCATGGCACAATACAAACGCTCAAAACTGGCGGGATATCCTCCCATCGCTTCTGCCAACGAATGCCCTTCCAGCACTTTAGTGCGCACCGCCGCCATCAAAGCGCGCTGGCGCGGCTTCTCACTCTGTTTTGCCACCGCATCCAGCGCTTCTTCCAGCGGCAGCGAAGCGGCCACCAGCGTCGCCAGTTGCCGCGTGATCAACGCCAGATCGGCACTGCTGATGCCACGCTGCCACAACGCACGCTTCTTGCCGCTGCGGGCCCGCTGGCGCTCATCCTGCCCTTCTTCCAGGCTGACGGGCACCAACCCTTGCTCACGCAACAGTTGACGGGCGTGGCGGGCAGAATCGGCTTCTTGGACTCCGCGGCGCTTTTTGCCGCCAGCGTCTAATGCCTGGTAATGGAACAGTGCCATATCACTCCTCTTCCTTAACCCGGCTTTCCGTGACGCGGACCACCTCTTCCCAACTGGTCTCGCCCGCCAGCACTTTTTCGCGCCCGTCGCCGCGTAGCGTCACATATTCATTACGCAACTGACGGGCAATGCTCAGTTCACTTTCCCCCTGATGGATCGCCGCTCGCACCCGATCGTCAATCAGCAGCAGTTCATGAATGCCGGTGCGCCCGCGATAGCCGGTAAAGCCGCATTTCTGACACCCTTTCGCTTGCCACAGGGGGGTTCCCGGTGGGATCTCCATCTGCCGGGCCAGTTCCAGATCGGCCTCATAGGGTTGGCGACAGTCAGGGCACAGCGTGCGCACCAGCCGCTGCGCCAGCACCGCCAGCAGTGAAGTCGACAGCAGGAAGGGTTCGATCCCCATATCTTGCAGGCGTGACAACGCCCCCAGCGCGCTATTGGTATGCAGGGTGGAGAGCACCAGGTGGCCGGTGAGCGATGCCTGCACCGCGATCTGGGCGGTTTCGCCATCACGGATCTCCCCCACCAGCACCACATCCGGATCCTGACGCAGAATGGCGCGCAAACCACGGGCAAAGGTCATATCCACTTTGGGGTTGACCTGCGTCTGGCCGATACCGTCCAGTTCATATTCGATCGGATCTTCGACCGTCATGATGTTACGTTCGCTGGCGTTCAAGCGGCTCAACGCCGCATACAGCGTGGTACTTTTACCTGAGCCGGTTGGGCCGGTGACCAAAATAATGCCGTGCGGGCGTTGGATCAGTTCATCGATCTGCCGCTGGTTGTGCGCCGACATGCCAAGCGTGGCGAGATCCAGGCTGACGCTGTTTTTATCCAGCAAACGCAGCACGATCCGCTCACCGTAGTTGGACGGCAAGGTGGAGACACGCACGTCAATGGCTCTGCCACCGATGCGCAGCGCCATACGCCCATCTTGCGGAACACGTTTCTCTGCAATATCCAGCTTGGCCATCACCTTGATGCGCGAGATCAGCAACGACGCCAAGCGCCGCTGCGGGCGCAGAATTTCACGCAGCACCCCATCCACCCGGAAACGGATCTGCAAATGGCGCTCATAGGTTTCGATATGGATATCCGACGCTTTATCTTTGATCGCCTCGGTCAGCATGGCGTTGATCAAGCGGATAATCGGCGCGTCGTCGTCTGCATCCAGCAAGTCGTCGCTGTCCGGCAGCTCTTCGGCGAGGGTATAAAAATCCATTTCATTGCCGATATCGGCCATCATCCGCCGCGCCTCTTCCGAGTCGCGCTGATAGCTGATCACCAGTTGCTTCTCAAACTCTTCTGCCGACAGGGTGTTGACGGTCAGGCAGCCCCCCGCCACCCGGCGCGCTTCAAGCAACGCCGTGGCTGGCGTATCCGCCACGCAGAGCACCTGACATCCTGCCCGATCGCGCAACAGCAGAATGCGCTGCGCACGCGCATAGGCAAAAGGCAACTGAGGACGTAAATCGGCCAAGTCCGCTGAGGCATTGATCATTGAGACCCTCGCTGATAGAACGCGCTGATCGCCGCATTGACCTGGCGGAAAGCAGTGCCGTTTTGATCGGCAGGCAGTTTCAGCACTTCGTTATTCAACGTCAGGCTGCGGGTTTCTTTGCCGCGTAACTGTTCCTGCTCTTTGTTAAACGACGCATATTTTTCCGATGAAGCACGGCGGTATTCGTCGCGATCGCGGATGATCGATGGGCGGATAAACAGCATCAGGTTGCGTTTGGAAACCTGTTGGCTGTTGGAGCGGAACAGGTAGCCCAATACCGGAATGTCGCCAAGCAGCGGGACTTTATCGGTGCTGTCACGCACGGTTTTATCCAGCAAACCGCCCACGACGACGGTTTCCCCACTGCCCACCAGCACCGCGTTATTGACCGTACGGGTGTTGAAGGTGGCCCCCAGATTGGCACTGCTGCTGGAAGCTGCATCCGCCACGCTGGAAACTTCTTGTTCGATCTCCAGCAGCACCGAATCCCCTTCGTTAATCTGCGGTTTGACCTTCAGCTTGATACCAACGGTTTTACGTTCCACAGTGTTGAAAATGTTATCGCCAGAGGTGGTACGCGAACCCGACAGCACCGGCACTTCCTGGCCGACGTTGAAGGTGGCTTCCATGTTGTCCAGCGTAACAATGCTCGGCGTCGCCAGAATATCGTTCTTGCTACTGCTGGAAAGTGCGGTCAGCAACATCGCCCAGTTGCCTTGATAGAACCCGGCAGCAATACCGTTAAAGCTGCTCAATGCACCAGCCAGAGTGTTGCTGATGGTGCCATCCTGGTTATATTGATTAACCCCGGCGATCGCCGTAGTGATCGGCAAACCGGTGTTAGTAAACTGTGTACCTCCAGCGTGTTTATTGGCCCACTGGATCCCAAGGTTCAGGCCGTCAGCGTCCTGAACCTCGGCAATAATCGCCTCTACCAGCACCTGCGCACGCCGGATATCCAACTGCGCAATCACCTTTTCCAGATCGCGGATCACATCCGGTGCGCCCGTCAGGATCAGAGCATTGGTCTGTTCGTGAGCCTTGATGGTGATATCTTTACGCAGTGCCACTGCAGTGGCAGGTTTGGCATTCTGCTGTTCACTCTGAATACTGCTGCTGACGCCGGTCAGCACTTCCACCAGATCGGTCGCTTTGGCGTATTTCAGATAGATCACTTTGGTATTGCCCTGCACCGCCTGCTCGCGATCCAGCTGTTTGATCATGGCGATAATCCGCTGGCGGGAATTGGGTTCACCGCTGACCAGCACCGAGTTGGTGCGCTCATCAGCCACCAGGCTGGCGGTCATCAGGCTCGGCATTGCCGACTTGCTGGCATCCTTGGTCAGTTCGGTCACCAGTTTGACCACTTCGGCAGCCGAAGCATAGGCGAGCGGCACCGTGACCACGCTGCGATCCCCTACTTTGTCCACCCGTTCGACAATCGTCATCAGGCGATTGATCACCGCCGCACGTCCGGTCATCAGCAGCACGTTTGATGGCTCATAGTGCACCACACTGCCCGCCCCGGCATTGTCGTTGAGCTGGCGCAACAGCGGTGCCAGATCCCTGGCAGCCACGTTATTGACCGGCACCACGCGGGTCACCACTTCATCACCCTGCCCCGGTTCGGCATCGCTGGCCACCGGCACCGCCGCGGTTTTGGCATCCTTCGAGCGCACCACTTTCAGCACGCCGTTCTGCATATCCACCACGGCAAAACCGTAAACGTCCAACACGCTGAGGAAGAACTGGTAATACTGTTCCTCGTTCAGCATATCGTAACTGCGCACAGTGATAGTGCCGCGCACCGCAGGGTCAATAATCACCGTTTTATTCAGGTTCTTGCTGACGGTATTAATGAATTCCTGAATATCCGTGCCCTTGAAACTGGCAGAAAACTCGGCGCTCCAGCCTGACTTTGTACCGAGCAGCGCGGCGGCCAGCACCAAAATGCGTAAGCTCCCGATTATCCCTTTGCTAAACAATTAATTATCTCCAAGAGCAACATAGATTTCCTGCAATTGACCGTCACGTTCAACGGTAAGATTTAGTTCACTGAGTTCCGCCAACTGATTCAGCGCCTGCTGGGCCTGTTGGGGATCACGCAGATCCATACCATTGAGCGCCACGGCCAGATCGTTTTCCCGCAGCCCGACCTGTTGGAACAACTCCCCCTGCTCGCCAGGGTTCAGGCGATACCCGGTCAGTTTGTTATCCACCATCACGGGCGAAATATTCAGGTAGTTGAGAATGTTTTGCGGCTGCTTCTGTAGCTGCTCCTTGAGCTGCGCCGTTGACTGAGGTTTCTCGCTCTGAGCCTTCGCCGCCGCTGGCGGTTCGCCGAACATCAGCAACGACTCGTGGCGCCCCTGGTAGCTAATCACCACCCGATCGGCAAAAATAGCCGCAATCTTGGCGTCGTATCCTGGGGTGTTATCCCCAACTCCGAGGCTGAATTGCTTGCCGTCTTTGGCGATAATGGCGATGGAACGGGCTGGCGTGGGGCTGGCAACAATGCCGGTCAGATTGATTTTGAGCGACGACGGCGGTGCATTGCGCAGAGAAGAATCCGATGCGGCCGTGGCTACGGCCGAAGACGAGGGTGCTGCGGTGCCGAACAGGTTAAATCGATAGGCTTGTGCCTTACCACTCTCCGCAGCGGTGATTTGCGGCAAAGCGGCCTTGGCTAAGCGGATTGTCGGTAGTTCAAACGGCAACACGATGCGCCAGGTCAACATCGCCAGCTGATTGCAAATCAATAGGATAACAACGCACAGAACCCAGCGCGGCGTGAGCAACCTTAAGGTTACCTCTTTGATTGACAAAACCATCCCAGAAAATTGAATCATGCTTTCCTTTGCTGTTGTCCCTGTTGACCTGAGTAACGAACCTCAACCCCGTGGCACATCATTATGATTGGCGCAGTCGATTAAGGATATGTCTGTTTATGACCAGAACCTTGTATCACAGCGTCGCGTTCGAAACCCATGCCGGTGAGTAGATCCTCTCAGCACCGACTACTTTATACATACTCACATGACGAAAAAAATAATTATTTTTTACCAAGTGAATTATTCATCTTTCTGTTTTGCTAGTAATTTCTTTCTTTTTTAGTTCGCATCATAATAGTCGCCCTTTTGCTGTTCGTCATCCCCTCTCAGTGAAGCTTCCTCCTGCTCCCTACGCCCCACCCCCTCCTCTAGCGGGATGATGCTCCGCCCTTGCCCACCCTATCTAATACCTTGGCTTTACACATTAATACCATTTTTTACTTTCTATTACGTGAGTCTGATAGGGAATTTAGAATGCTTAAACCTACCTGTAATGCCCTACTCTTCGGCTCGCTCATCTTGCTGAGCGGCTGTGATAACAATAATTCTTCTAATATTAATAGCCCCAACACACCTGAAACACCGAGCACACCAAGTACACCGAGTACACCAGAAACGCCTGAAGTACCGGGAACGCCGAGTACACCAGACCCTGAGACACCGGTACCTGAAACACCAGACAATCAGGAGCCTATTGCACGTTTACCCGATGTCGCTATACCTGGTGAAGTCATCACGGCAGACGGAAACCAAGCGGTGATCCATTTGGTCGACATTGCTGGTGTCACCAGCAGATCTGCCGTTGATTACAGCACCAAAAACCTGTTCCTGTGGAATAACGATACCTGTAACTCGTTAGAAAAAACCTCCGACGGCTGGGATGACAAGACCATCACGCCAACGGGCAGCGATAGCTACGGCCCTTACTGGGTATTACCACTCAACAAAACCACCGGCTGTATCAACTTTATCCTGCGCGATGGCGGCAATAAGCTGATTGATGCCGACATGCGCGTAACGTTCAGCGATTTTCCCGATCGCACCGTGTCGGTCCTTGCGGGCAGCAGCGCAGTGTACGATACCCGCGCCGACGCTTTCCGTGGCGCCTTCGGGGTCGCACTGGCAGAAGCGCATTGGGTGGATAAACAGACCATCCTCTGGCCAGCCGGAAAAGATAAACCGATCGTTCGCCTTTATTACAACCACAGCAGCAAGGTCGCAGCCAACAGCGAAGGGCAATTTACCGATCGTTATTTCTCGCTGACACCTACCAGCATCAGCCAGGAAACCAGCGCCCGTTTCCCACATCTGGCTGGCTATGCGGCGTTTAAGCTGCCCGATAATGCCAACGTAGATGAGCTGCTGACCGATGAAACGGTGATTCTTGCCACCGATCAGAACGGGATCCTCAGTTCGGCCACCCAGGTGCAAACGGCTGGCGTGCTGGACGATCGCTTCGCTGCCGCTGCCGAAAAACTGGAATACGGCGCTCTGGTGAGCGGTTCGGACGTGACTTTCCGCCTATGGGCACCAACGGCTCAGCAGGTTGAGCTGGTGCTCTACAGCGCAGACAAAAAAGTGATTGGCAGCCAGCCGATGGTCCGCGATACCAACTCCGGTGCCTGGTCATATCAGGGCAGCAGCGATCTCAAAGGGACCTTCTATCGCTATGCCCTTACGGTCTACCACCCGCAATCACGCAAAGTGGAACAGTATGAAGTTACCGATCCTTACTCCCACAGCCTCTCGACCAACTCCGAGTACAGCCAGGTGGTGGATCTCAATGACAATGCGTTAAAACCTGATGGCTGGGACAGCCTGACCATGCCTCATCCGCAGGCCACTCAGGCCGATATTGCCCAGATGGTGATCCACGAATCCCATACCCGCGATCTTTCTGCCTGGGATCAGACGGTTCCCGAAGGCCTGCGTGGCAAGTACCTGGCGCTGACCGCCGCCGACAGCAATATGGTGAAACACCTGAAGCAACTGTCACTGTCAGGGGTAACACACGTTGAACTGCTGCCGGTGTTCGATCTGGCCACGGTCAATGAGTTCGGCGACAAAGTGGCGGATCTGCCACAGCCGTTCAGCCGCTTGTGCGAACTGAACAGCGCCGTGAAGCAAAGCCGCTTTGCTGATTACTGCAACAGCGCCTCCACCATTGGCGAAGTGCTCAACGAGCTGAAACAGGATGACAGCCAGGGCAATCCACAGGTGCAGGAGTTGAACGGCTACGTGGCACAGACCGATTCCTATAACTGGGGTTACGATCCCTTCCACTACACGGTGCCGGAAGGCTCCTATGCCACTAATCCAGAAGGCACGCTGCGTATCAAAGAGTTCCGCACCATGGTGCAGACCATCAAGCAGCAGTTAGGGATGAACGTCATCATGGACGTGGTGTATAACCACACCAATGCCGCAGGCCCTAGCGATCGCACCTCGGTGCTGGATAAGATCGTGCCTTGGTATTATCAGCGTCTGAACGAATCAACCGGCAGCGTGGAATCGGCAACCTGTTGCTCCGACTCGGCACCGGAACACCGCATGTTCGCCAAGCTGATTGATGACTCTCTGGTGGTCTGGAGCAGAGACTACAAAATTGATGCTTTCCGTTTCGATCTGATGGGTTATCACCCGAAAGCTCAGATCCTGGCGGCGCGTGAGAAAGTCAAAACGGTCAATCCTAACGTTTACTTCTTTGGTGAAGGTTGGAATTCAGGGCAGGAAGATCGCTTTGAGATCGCATCACAAATCAATCTGAAAGGCACCGGGATCGGCACCTTCTCCGATCGCTTGCGTGATGCCGTGCGCGGCGGTGGTCCTTTCGATGAGAAAGAGGCTCTGCGGCAAAACCAAGGATTGGGTAACGGAGCAGGCATGCTGCCTAACGAAAAAAGTGGGCAAACTGCAGATGACGTACGCCATCTGGCCGATCTGACACGAGTGGGGATGGCAGGTAACCTCACCGACTTCCTGCTGATCGACAAAGACGGTAACGTGAAAAAAGGCAGCGAGATTGACTATAACGGCGCCATCGGCGGCTATGCCAGCGATCCGACCGAAGTCATCAACTATGTCTCCAAGCACGACAACCAAACCCTGTGGGACATGATCAGCTACAAAGCGGCCAAAGAAGCCGATCTCGCCACCCGCGTGCGGATGCAGGCGGTCTCTTTGGCTACCACACTGCTGGGGCAAGGCTTGGCTTTCGATCAGCAAGGCTCTGAACTGCTGCGCTCCAAATCTTTCACCCGCGACTCCTACGATTCCGGTGACTGGTTTAACCGCGTGGATTACAGCTATCAGGACAACAACTCCAACGTGGGTATGCCACGTTTCAGTGATGATGGCGTAAACTACGATGAGATTAGCCTGGTAAAAGACGCTGTCACAGCGCCTGGCAACGCAGAAATCACGCAAATGACCGCGTTCTATCAGGAACTCACGCAGTTACGCCGCTCTTCTCCGCTGATCGCGCTGGGAAGTGGTAGTGAAGTGATTAAACGTGTCGATTTCCGCAACACCGGTGCCGATCAGCAGTTAGGGTTGCTGGTGATGACCATCGATGACGGCACTCAGGCTGGTAGCGATCTTGATCCACTGGCAGACGCCTTGGTTGTGGTGATTAACGCTGCACCAGAAGCCAGAACGATCAATGATTTTACTGGGCAAAACCTCAGCCTGAGTACGATTCAGCAGTCATTGGCGGCCAACTCGCTGGCATCAGGCATCAATATCGCGGGCGATGGCAGTATCACTATCCCGGCGTGGTCCGTAGCGCTGTTGGTGAAACCTCAAGCAGCAGCACAAGGCTCGGGTATCCCGGTCAGCAGTAAGTAAAATCGTCTGTCTCGGGCCGCCTCAGGGTAGTAATGTCGGTCAGTCAAGCGCAAAACCGCATGATTATGCAGCAGGTGCTAAAGGTGTGGCCTCCCTCTCCCTGCGGGAGAGGGCCGGGGTGAGGGGCTTTCGTTCAGTGATCTTCCCCTCACCCTCTCCCCAAAGGCTGTCTCTTGTTCACATCTTGAGGTAGGGGAATGAGTGTTTATTTAGGTCGCTAAACATATTGTGTACACATTGGCAATGTGATGAACGCGCCGTCCGTGGCGCGGTCGCTTATGCGCCG
>JBAQHZ010000054.1:0-5869 GCA_049288585.1 Chania sp. | reverse complement strand
GGATGTAACTTCGTGGATTGCTGATAGTGAAACAGCGGTAGTGACTTCTTCAATGAAACCTAAAAGAAATATGGAATTCTTTTATGTTACAACATTTGATACGCAGACTGATAAAAGCAAGATAACTGCTGTTTATCAGTTATCAAATGGTCAGCCTATGAAGAAAACGTTAATGGTTGGGAATAAAAATTATGATAATCCTAAAGCATTAATCAGGGAAATGTTGATAGAGGGGTATGACTCAACGTATGGCATGATATATTTCTCTGTACCGGCATGGGCCACAAGTGATGCGATTCATGCGTTCACCGTTCCTGTAGATGCTGAGTCAATGCTAGTTCCTATAAAGTCACATTTCGTGACTGATGGTAGCTACAAATACATGAATGTTCTTACGGATGAGTGCAGAGGGTGTATTGCAGTGGAAAAAATAGAGCATGATGACTCTGGCGCATACTTTCCAGTTTTCAAGGTGGATTGGAAAGGAAAAACGTTGTGTCAGTTGGATACTCGAAAGGATAATTTTAACTTTGACTGCTTACCACCAGGCGTTACCTTTAAACCAAGATAAACAATAATCTGCTTATCAAGACAACATATAACCCGCCCTGAGCGGGTTTTCTTTTTTGGGGGCGTAATGGCACTAATCACAGATGCGTTGTCATCCCTGCTTGGTGGCGGGCAGAAATGGGACTGGCAAGCACATATTCACCCCGCCTCATTTCGCGGCGTCCCATTCGCGATCGTCAGTGGTGAGGGCGTTTTTGGTCGTCGCCAAGCTGTGCATGAATACCCTTATCGCAACACTGTATGGGTAGAAGATTTAGGGCGCGGAACCCGCAAGATAACCCTGCGTGGTTTTATCGTCCAAGATAGCCTGGTGTATGACGCACCAGACGTTATAACCCAACGTGATTCGCTGGTGGCCGCATGTGAAATGGAGGGGGCCGGGATACTGGTTCATCCAACTCTCGGCGAGTTAACCGTCAGTATTCCCGATGGCGGATTGCGCGTGCAAGACAGCATGGAGACTGGCCGGGCTTTCGAATTTACGCTCACCGTTATCGAATCTGGGCTAAAGGTATTTTCCATTACCGGCAGCGCTGCCGCCAGCTCTACGGTTAATGCCAATTGGTTGCTCACCGCTGCGAAGTCGGGAGTTAAATTTATTGCGATGGTTCGCCGTGAGCTTAGAACCGTTACGCAGGCCATTAAAACACTGAAGAACACCGCTACTTTTTGGGGCAATTTTGTTCGCGGCACGGTAAATGAAGTAACAAACCTTGGCAATGTGCTGAAATCTACGTTCGGTAGCGCTCGGTATGGGCGGTTTAGCAAAGGTACTGTAGGCGGTAGCGTATCCGGTCTAACTGGCATTGTGACCAGAAAAGAGGACACAAACGATTATTCCGGGCTGGTGCAGCAAAAAATGGCTGAAGCGGTTACCGGGCGTGCAAAGTTGCTGGCCGAAGTCGATTCCTTGGAGAATATCAGTTCGATTGAAGCGTTTCCCGAAGGGGTAAGGGCGATTATTGATCAGATAATTTTCCTGAGTGGAAGTATTGAAGAAAAAATCCGTATGTTAGAAACACTGGCTGCATACCGCAGTGATACTTTTTACGCGACTGAAAGTGACACAGCCATTTCAAACAGTGCCACCATTCTGATCTGTACTCTCTCCGCTGGTGCAATGGCCGTAGTTGCCGCTGATTATGAGCCAGACAGTTACGACGATGCGATCGCTATGCTAAATCGCGTATGTGACACGTTGGACAATATTTTGCTGATGATTGCAGATTCTGGAAATGATGATAGCTATCTCGGCCTGTTATTAACGCGTAACGCGCTGGTCGATGCATACACCATTAAAGGCGCACAACTCAGCACTTTGGCACAGGTAACTATGCCTGCTTCACTACCCGCTCTTACCCTGGCAAACAGGCTTTATCAAGACGGTGCCCGCGCCGATGAACTGATCCAGACTGTTCAGCCTCGGCATCCTGCATTTATGCCATTAACGTTTAGGGCGCTGAGAAAATGACTGATGAACTGACGTTAAAAGTCGGCAACCGGCTTATTCAGGGGTGGGATTCAATCAGGGTAACGCGCGGTATTGAGCGATTACCCTCTGATTTTGATCTGTCTCTCATGGATTACTACCCCGGCTCTGATCAGGAACAGCTTGTTAAAAAAGGTGAACCCTGCGAAGTGAGGTTGGGTAGTGATTTGGTAATGACTGGCTATATCGATCGCTGGAACCCGTCAATATCCAAAAACCGGCATGAAATCAGAGCCACAGGGCGCAGCAAATGTCAGGACCTTGTTGATTGCTCCGCTGAGTGGCCGAACAACGTGATAAGCCAAGCCAACGCCCTGCAAATTGCCCAGCGCCTGGCAGCGCCTTACGGTATCAGTGTTTCTTCAGATGTCACTGATATGGCTACCGTACCGCAATTTACGTTGAATTGGGGGGAGTCCTCACAAGAAGTCATCGACAGGATAAGCCGTTGGGCTGCACTGCTCTATTTTGATACCCCTGACGGTAATTTACTTCTTACCCGCGTTGGAACGCGCAAAGCGGCCAGCGGTGTGGAATTGGGGAGAAATATCGAATATGCGTCGTTTACCGATGCGATGGACGAACGTTTTTCCGATTACGTGGGTGTATCAATGTCCATGACCCCGGTAAAGGAGGCATCACCAAGCAGCGGATATGATCCCGTAACCCTTGCACGCGCCCGTGACCCTGAAGCAGCAAAAATGCGTTATCGCAATCGCATAATCATTGTTGAAAGCACCATGATAGCTAATCAGCAGGCTCAGAACTGCATTGATTGGGAGATGAACAGGCGTTTTGGCCGCTCAAAACAACTACAGGTAACGGTTGATAGTTGGCGGGATAGTGCTGGGCGGCTATGGGAGCCTAATACCCTTATCCCGATCAGCATTCCTAAATTTGGTCTGCGTGATGAATTATGGCTCCTATCTGAAGTGACATTTCTTCAGGATGGTAACTCAGGCACTACAGCAAGAATGGTATTGATGCCGCCTGCCGCGTTTACTGTTCAACCCTATCAGTTTTATAACCAGATGATGGAGCTAAACCGATGAACGACATAATCAGGCAGCTCGGGCGGCGCGTATCAATGATGTTGGGTATTGGCCGCATCACTGCGCACAATGATTCTGGTGTTGTTCAAGAGGTTCAGTATCAAACATCGCTTGAGGTTCGCGATAACACCCCGCGCATGGCCGAGTTCGGCTTCTCTTCCGGGCTACCCGTTGGCACTGATGTTGTATTGGCCTTTTTGGGCGGCGATCGCTCCAGTGCGGTGATAGTTGCCAGCAATAACGCTTCATTTCGCCATACCGGCCTGAGTGCGGGGGAAACGGTTATTTATAACCAGTGGGGAATGTACGTGAAGCTGACTGAAGAGGGGATCGTAATAGAGGCCAAGGGTAAACCGGTTGATGTTAATAACGCGTCAATAGTCACGGTAAAAGCCACGGAATCTGTTCGCCTGGAAACACCTTCCGTCTTTGCAACTGGAGATATCACCGATCACTGTGATGAAAATACAGTCACGCTGAAACAGTTGCGGGACGCATATAACCGTCACGATCACAACGTTGAAAACGTTCAGGGTGGTAATGAGACAAGAACCAGCGAAAAGACGGAGGATATAGTCAAATGAGCGATATCAGTTCTTTTTGGGACGTTGAGCAACTCAGGGCTGACTGGCGAGAGGGGCAGGGTGATCTGTTGTCCGGCAATGAGCTGCAAACAGCCATCATCATTAGCCTATTTACCGATCTCACGGCTCGGACTGATGATGATATTGACGGTAATGATCGCCGTGGGTGGTGGGGTCATACAGGAGAGGAAAAGGCGATCGGATCGTTACTCTGGCTGCTGCGCCGTAGCAAACTTACCCCCGCAATAGCGCTCAAAGCGGAAGGGTATTGCAGCGATGCATTATCCTGGCTGGTTTCTGATGGTGTTGTTGCATCTATTGATGTCGCCACCCAAATTATATTCCCCCGCCGCTTAAATATTTTCCTCCGCTATCAGCAACCAGGTGCCACTGACAATACGGACCTGCGTTTTTTTTGGGTATGGGAGCAATAATAAATGCCATTCAAACGGCCCACATTAACCGAATTACGTGAGCAGAACCGCACGCAACTTCAGGCTGAGTTGAGAAAAACCGGCTCCCTGCTGCGATTTTCAAACATGAAAATCTTAGCCGATGTTGATGCCGGGATGTCTCACCTGCATTACGGCTATCTTGATTACATTGCACTCCAGGCAACGCCGTACACGGCAACTGATGAATGGTTATCTGGTTGGGCGGCTATGAAGTCGGTCTACCAGAACGCAGCTACAGCAGCCCAAACGGCCAGCTATCAATTTACCGGTACTGCTGGGGCCAGTATTGGCACTGGAGCCATCCTAAATCGCGGCGATGGTTATCAGTACCGTCTGGATGCAGGTGTAACGATTGGCTCTGACCGCACAGCGATAGGCGCATTGACTGCAATCCTGCCTGATATCGTCAACGACTCAACAGGTGGCGGTTACGCGGGTAATGCGCCTGCCGGAACAATCTTGACTCTCGACACAGCCAGCCCCGGTATAGACTCAACAGGGCGCATGATAGAGCCAGCGGTAGGCGGGGCAGATATTGAGGGGCAAGACAGTTTTAGATCACGCATGTTATTGGCCTATCAAAATCCGCCACAGGGGGGCAGCGATACCGATTACAAACAATGGGCTCGGGCTGTGCCTGGCGTAACGCGTTGCTGGGTAAAACGCCGTTTGATGGGGGCAGGAACCGTTGGTGTTTACATTATGTGTGATGGAAATGATGAAACAAACCACGGCTTCCCGGTTGGCACCGATGGTATATCCCAACTTGAGGATTGGGGGGCGCAGAAAGCAACGGGAGATCAGGGCCGGGTTGCAGATTATATTTACCCTCGTCAGCCGGTAACCGCACTCGTTTTTGTTTGTTCACCCGTTGCTAAGGTTATCGATTTTGAAATCAGTGGTATCAGTTCTGTCGGCACTGATGTTGCCCAGGCAATAGCCGCAGCTATTGATAACGTTTTTTTTGAAGAGGGTAACCCAGACGGTACGGGGAAAATTTACATATCTGACCTGAACCGAGCGATCGGGGATGTAGCGGGAACGGCGGGCTTTATTTTGGCTTCACCTACCGCAAACATTATTTTGGGTGTCGGTGATCTCCCCATTCGCGGTGAGGTGAACTATACATGAGCCAGTACACCGTAGAGGCGTATCACCAAGCCCTACACGCATTGATGCCTGTAGGGTTAGCGTGGCCGCGAGAGCCTAAAGCCGTGCAATCTGCCGTCCTTCGAGCGCTTGCGAACAGTTACCAGCGTAGCGACAGCGAAGCCCTGTCTTTGTTGCGTGGTGGCTTTCCTGCATCTGCAACGATTTTATTAACTGAGTGGGAAAAGTCGCTGGGTTTACCTGATGACTGTTCGATCGGTGAGGTTGATACGATTGGCAAGCGCCAGGCGGCTGTGGTATCGAAACTTATCAGCACTGGAGGCCAGTCCAAGTCATATTTTATAGGCATTGCAAGAACACTCGGTTTCAACATAGAGATTGAAGAGTTCCGCCAGGCTAGGGCTGGGTTATCCGTTTGTGGCGATGGCTTAAACGGCGAGGATTGGCCCTTTGTCTGGATGGTTGTTGCTGACTCAACAAACGTTACATTTGCCCGCGCAGGCATGAGTTATTGCGGTGACCCTCTCAGGTCATGGGGAAATAAGCAGTTAGAATGCACACTGAATAAACTCGCACCATCTCATACAATCGTTAAGTTTGGATATATCC
>JBAQHZ010000053.1:0-3248 GCA_049288585.1 Chania sp. | reverse complement strand
CGTCCGCTTCATTGCCTTTCAACCCAAATCTGATGTCGGCATTGCTGATGGCATTTCCGGTGGCAGCGCCTGCCCGAGCTGTCAGATTAAGCAAAGCCCGAATCTCATTTATAGTCGGTTTTTCAGCTAATAACAGGACGGTCTGAGAAAAATCAGCCAGCCTGGTGAATGGGAAGGTGGCACCAACGTAATAAGAAAGGTTTGGCAGCTCGGTGAAATGATACGTTTTACTCAGATCAATGTAAGAATCGGGGCCAATACGGCTCTTGATGCTGTCGCTGTCTGCGGGATTACAAGAGGAGCTATCTTTAGGCACGATAGAAAAATAGAGCTCCAGCATGTTATCGCCGTAAATCAGATAGGGTGGCAAAGGCAGGCTGTAGCTCTCTTGGCGGGTATCCCCACCAAATTCACGCCACAGCAGTTCCAGCAACCCCGATTTATTTACCGGCAAGTTACGTAAAAAAGTTCCGTTCAGCGTAGCACTCAACTGTGACTTACTTTCATCAATCCAACTATCGGTAGGGAAACGGTAATTGATTTGCAGCGGGACGTTTCTGCCGTCCCAGATAAACAGGTCTGGCGCCGCGCGGAAAGCAATGCGTATCGCGTCATGATAGACACCGCTGACGGTCAGTTCATCAACGTCGGCCACCAGCTCACTAAATTTGACCGGATGAATGGTGTTGATCCAACGCGGGGCATCATAAGGAAGACGCAAAGGGATCGTCACTGGCTTCACCGCCAACAGTGGCGTTTTCTCTGGCAACGGCTGGCTGACCAAGCGGTAGGCAGCCTGACGCATCTCGGCGCTGCTATTCCCCATCACCAGCAACAGCTTATAAACCGGGTTCAACGGATTATCGATAACCTGAAGCGTGGGGCCATCGGCCTGCGGTAACGTCAATTCGCCAATCTGCTCCCCTGGTCGGGCGAAAATAATCCCGTTGTGCTCAGGAAGTGCATCCTGTAATACCTGAAAATCAAGATTGTCATGACGCGTCAATATACCCAGGTAAGAACTGACCATCGCCGCTGCGCCGACATCCTCCGGCCTTTTGGCCTGGCTGAAGACGATATTCACCACCGAAGGTTGCATAGCCTGGGGATCGAAAAATGGACGCGGGAAACGGCCAAGATTTTGGCCGATATTCAACACCTGACCTTCCATCTGCAAACGGCTGGTCGGCAACACTTTTATCCAGTATTTATTGGAGGCGCCTTTTTCACACAGCAAGGCGGAGTCATTGCTATTTTTAATACTAAAACTCAGATTATTTTGCGCCACTACCATGGCTGCGGGGATAGAGACTTTATAGGTCACTTTGGGCTGATGAAGTTTGTTCAGCAAATGCTGGCTCAGAGGCTGCCCATTAAGCATCAGATGCAGTTCAGTATCCCCTTCCATCAAAGCGGGCGAGACTTCAACATCCAGCAACAGGTTAGCGGTGGTCACCACCGAATCCACCGGCAAGGTAAAGGTAATCCCCGATTCCGGCTGCCAGTTGCTCAGCATTAATCCGGCCGGTTGCCCCATATTGGTAATGCTGATCGTCGATTCAACCGACTGATTTAAAGCAGCTTGAACTAGAGCGGGTTGTACCGCAGAACTATCAGCCGGAGTGCTCTCTGCGGCGGTTTGATCCCCACTCACCGGCACCCCTTCTGGCTGAACAGGGGGATCAACCGGCCGGGGTAACAGCGGCAAGCCCTGAATTTCGCTGCCTGGTGAAGCGGGAACCACAGGTTCCGCCGCCTTCAATGAGTCAGACAGGCAGAACCACAAAAACAGACTGCTTGCCAGAACCATGGCGGTTGGTAGCATTCTTCCCACTACACTCATATTATTTGTTCCTTTTCCTGGCTCTGTTTTACATCAGGCTGGTTCTTACGCCGCTGTTTCTTTGCCCGGCGATCCTGCCAAGAGAAATAGAACAACTCAAAAATACAGCGAAGGATCCCAAGGAATGAACGCAATGGCCGATCGGGCGCATGGGGCTTATCACGGATCCAGGCATCAGCCCTGGCCAGAACCACTCTCACCAGTTCTCGGCGTTTTTCGATCGGCAGTTCCTGAAACATCAGCCGGGTAACCGATTTATCGACATCAATCACTTCCACCGGGAAAGAGACGACGCCAGACTTCAGGGCCAACTCGACCTCTTCAATGGGATCATCCAGAAAACGCTCATCCGGAGTTTTGAGCCTGACCCCGCCCATTGAAAGATCCAGCGTCTCGGTACGCATCGCTGCACCGCTGGCAAAATGGAGAACGGCAGGAATGGTGGCATCAACACGGATAGTTTTTCTGACCTGCCGTGTTTCCCGCGCCACCGCAATGGAAGCGAGCAGTATAATCATACTGAAACTGGCCCAGCCGATATTCAGCATAATAACCTGGGGGTTTGCACCATAGTGTTCGGGCATAAACAGGCGAACAACACCCCATGTGACGCCCAAAAGCAGCAGCGATACGGCAATAATGTGTGGCCGCACAATATGGAAGTCAAAATAGTTATCGTCCAGCAATGCCCCTTTATCCGTTACGTTGAACTTGCCATGTTTTGGCGAAATCATCGCCAGCATGGTAGGAATAACCAGATGGAAACACATGACGGTTTCATAGACTTCCCCCCAGAATGAATAACGGTATCGGCCCGTTGCTCTGGAGTTGATATAAATCGACATCACCAAATGAGGTAACACGTAAGCGAAAATTAATCCCGCCGATGACGCAATAATGTTCAGGTTGAACAACAGATAAATCAACGGTGCGGTACAGAATATCACCCTAGGCAAACCGTATTGAAAATGCAGCATGGCATTCAAATAACACAAACGCTGCTGCCAGGTCAGGCCGCGCCCAAATAGAGGATTGTCTACCCGGAAGATTTGCGTCATACCACGTGCCCAGCGAGTTCGCTGTACCACATGTAGCCCCAGACGTTCTGTCGCAAGGCCCGCGGCCAGAGGAAGTGCCAGAAACGCCGAGCCCCATCCCAGACGCTGCATTTTCAGTGCGGTGTGGGCATCTTCGGTAACGGTTTCAACAGCAAATCCGCCCACTTCCTCCAACGCCGTCCGGCGGATAACCGCACAGGAACCGCAGAAGAACGTCGCGTTCCAGTTGTCATTACCTTGCTGTACCGGCCCGTAAAACAGCGCCCCTTCGTTAGGCACTTTGCTCGCTTCAGATAAGTTGCGCTCGAAAGGATCGGGCGAATAAAAATAGTGCGGGGTCTGGATCA
>JBAQHZ010000052.1:0-11531 GCA_049288585.1 Chania sp. | reverse complement strand
CCTCAAAGAAGCCAATACCGATATCCACCGTGTGGGCGGTCAGCGCTTCCAGCAGTTGATCGGCACTCATTACCGCCACCCGATAATCCAGCTGTGGATAACGCTCATTGACCGCTTTCAGCAATTGCGCCAGTGAAATACTGCACTGCGGCACGGTCCCCAAGCGCAACGTGCCATTCAGGCCGTGCTTGAGCGATTCCACCTCCAGCTTCAGCCCCTGATAAACCGAAACAATTTCCCGTGCCCATACCAGCACGCGTTCACCTTCAGCGGTGAATCCTTCGAAATTGTTACCCCGATTGATCAACGCCACACCCAGCTCTTTTTCCAGGTTTTTCAGCCGCATGGATAACGTTGGCTGGCTAACGAAGCTGGCCTCTGCCGCGCGGCCAAAGTGGCGTTCTCGCTCAAGATTACACAGGTAAATCAGTTGCTTAATATCCATGTAGTGGCCTAGAGGAAAAGTTCTGCGTTGAAGTATATCATTCTGGCGATAAATGCCCTCTATGCCGTCATTGCTCCATTCGATTAGACGCCCCGCCTACGCCCTCCTAAGCTTGTGACATAAACACTCAAAGCGCTTAAAAAGGCGCTTACTTTTTAATAACAATTATCACCTGCGAAGAAAACCATGAAATTCAAACCGTCAATCAAGCCTTATCGCGGCGCGGCGGGTGGCTGGGGCTCGTTGGAAGCCACCACCCGCTATGTGTTCGACAGTAAACAACCGTTGCAAAACCTGCGTAACCTGATGCGCATTAACAAAGCTCGCGGTTTCGATTGCCCTGGCTGCGCCTGGGGCGACGATAACCACAGCACCTTCAGTTTTTGTGAAAACGGGGCCAAAGCGGTCAGTTGGGAAGCCACGCGCAATGCGGTTGAACCAGCCTTTTTCGCCACTCACAGCGTCAGCAAACTGTTGCAGCAAAGCGACTATTTTCTGGAGTATCAGGGACGCCTTACCCACCCGATGCGTTATGACTCGATCAGCGATCGCTATCAGCCCATCAGTTGGCCCACAGCTTTTGCCTTGATTGCTCAGCATATCCACCAAATGGATAACCCTAATCAGATCGAACTTTATACCTCCGGCCGTACCAGCAACGAGGCGTCTTATCTTTATCAACTGTTTGGCCGCATGCTGGGAACCAGCAACTTCCCCGACTGTTCCAATATGTGTCACGAAGCCAGCGGCGTTGGCCTTAAGCAAAGCATCGGCGTGGGTAAAGGCACCATCCGCATGGAGGACTTCGAGCAGGCCGATGCCATTTTTGTGTTTGGTCAGAATCCGGGCACCAATCACCCGCGCATGCTGCACAGCCTGAAGCAGGCCGCCGTCCGCGGTGCGCGCATCGTTAGCTTTAATACGCTGCGCGAACGTGGGCTGGAGCGTTTTGCCGATCCGCAGAACCCATTGCAGATGCTGACGCCGAAATCTTCTCCTATCAGTTCAGCCTATTTCCAGCCCAACCTCGGTGGCGATCTGGCTGCGGTGCGCGGCATAGTGAAAGTCCTGTTAGAGATGCATCGCCAGCGGCTGGCAGAAGGTAAAACCGGGCTATTCGACCAGGACTTTATTGACCAGCACTGCGTTGGCGTTGAAGAGTATCTGGCACAGGTGGATGCAACCAATTGGCCGCACATTACCCAGCAATCTGGCCTGAGCGAAAGCCAATTGCGCCAGGCGGCGGCCATTTATCAGAGTGCGAAGCGCGTGATCTGTACCTGGGCGATGGGGATCACCCAGCATAAACACTCGGTGGCAACGGTACGCGAAATCACCAATCTGCAACTGCTGTTCGGCCAACTGGGCAAGCCGGGGGCAGGATTGTGCCCGGTGCGCGGCCATAGCAATGTGCAAGGTAATCGCACCATGGGCATCGATGAAAAAGCGCCCAAAGCGCTGCTCGACAGCCTGGAACAGCATTTCGGCTTCACGGCGCGTCGCGAGGCTGGGCATAACACGGTAGAAGCGATCGAGGCCATGCTGCGTGGTGAGGTTAAAGTGCTACTGGCGCTCGGCGGTAACCTGGCGGCAGCGGCGCCGGATACCAAGCGCACCGCACAGGCCCTGCGCAACTGCAATCTGACGGTGCATATCAGCACCAAGCTGAACCGCAGCCATCTGATCACCGGGAAAGAGGCGTTGATTCTGCCCGCCTTGGGGCGCACCGAACTGGATCTGCAAGCCAGCGGCCCACAGTTCATTACGGTTGAGGACTCTTTCAGTATGGTGCATGCCTCAGAAGGCATCGGCAGGCCGTTAGCAGAGACGCAACGTTCGGAAACCGCCATTGTCTGCGGTATTGCCGATGCGGTGCTGGGCAGCGAAAAGCTGGACTGGCTGGAATTGGCTGATGACTATTCGCTGATCCGCGATCATATTCAGGCCACCGTTCCCGGCTTTGATAATTTCAACCAGCGTTGCGAACAGCCCGGTGGCTTCTATCTGGGCAATGCCGCTGCGGAGCTACGTTTTGCCACGCCAAGCGGCAAGGCACAGTTCAGTGCAGTGGCGTTGCCGGAGACGCTGTTCTCACACCAGGGCACAGAACGGGCACCTTTTACGCTACAGACCCTGCGTTCACACGATCAGTACAACACCACCATTTATGGGCTGGATGACCGCTATCGTGGGGTCTATGGCCAGCGGGAAGTGTTGTTTATCCACCCGGAAGACCTGGCAGAACTCGGTCTGAACGATGGCGAGTTGGTGGAAATTGAAACTCTGTGGCATGACGGCGTGGTGAGGAAAATCAGCGGCTTCAAGCTGGTCAGCTACGCTATCCCACGGGGTAATCTGGCGGCCTACTATCCGGAAACCAACCCGTTGGTTCCCTTGGATAGTTTTGGCGATGGCACCGGTACGCCGACCTCTAAATCCATTCCGGTGACGATCCGCCGCTGTGCCTGCGCACCTGCATGGCGCATCGCCTGACCTTGATGGCAAACCATGGCTGAAAACCATGGTTTGCCAATGACTTGTTCTTGGTCGATCCGGCAAATTATCCCACATCAACGCGGTGAAATCGTGACGTTAGGCTTGCCCACAGCAGGTGATTCGCGTAAAACTGTCTGCCGCAAATCTTGCCACTCACAACCCATTCACTGGACGATATGTTTCAAGATAACCCGCTGCTGGCGCAGCTTAAACAGCAACTTCACTCTCAAACCCCGCGTGTTGAAGGCGTAGTAAAAGGGACTGAGAAAGGTTTTGGCTTTTTAGAAGTCGACGGTCAGAAAAGTTATTTTATTCCGCCGCCGTACATGAAAAAAGTCATGCATGGGGATCGTATCGTCGCCACCCTGCATACCGAAAAAGATCGCGAGATCGCTGAGCCAGAAACCCTGGTCGAGCCATTCCTATCGCGCTTTGTCGGCCGTGTGCAGAAGAAAGACGATCGTCTGTCCATCGTGCCCGACCATCCATTGCTGAAAGACGCGATTCAGTGTCGTCCAGTGCATGACGTCACTCATGCCTTCCAGGCCGGTGACTGGGCGGTGGCAGAAATGCGCCGCCATCCGTTGAAGGGCGATCGTGGTTTTTATGCCGATCTGACCCAGTTCATTACCGACGCTGAAGACCATTTCGCCCCTTGGTGGGTAACGCTGGCGCGCCATAATCTGGAAAAAGAAGCACCAGACATGGTCGCCATCAGCGAGCATGACGCCGCTCTGCCGCGTGAGGATCTGACCGCGCTGGATTTCGTCACCATCGACAGCGCCAGCACCGAAGATATGGACGATGCGCTGCACGTGCAGGATAACGGCGACAGCACATTGCAGTTGACCATCGCCATTGCCGATCCGACCGCTTACGTCGAGCAAGGCAGCAATCTGGATGATATCGCCCGCAAGCGCGCTTTCACCAACTACCTGCCGGGCTTCAATATTCCGATGCTGCCGCGCGATCTGTCCGACAACCTGTGTTCGCTGCGCCCGAATGAGCGTCGCCCGGTGTTGGCTTGCCGCGTGACGATCGCCGCAGACGGTGCTTTGAGCAATGATATCCACTTCTTTGCCGCCGAGATCGAGTCCAAAGCCAAGCTGGTTTATGACGAAGTCTCTGACTGGCTGGACGGCATTGCCGGTTGGCAGCCGCCAAGCGAAGTCATAGCGCAGCAGATCACCTTGCTCAAAAAAGTGTGCGATAACCGTAACGCCTGGCGCCACCAGCACGCGCTGGTGTTTAAAGATCGCCCGGACTACCGCTTTGTGCTCGGTGAAAAAGGTGAAGTGCTAGACATCATCACCGAACAACGCCGCACCGCTAACCGTATCGTTGAAGAGTGCATGATTGCCGCTAACGTTTGTGCCGCGATTGTGCTGCGCGATCGCCTTGGCTTTGGCATCTACAACGTGCATACCGGTTTCGACCCGGCGCTGGTCGAACAAGCGGTTAACGTGTTGCAGACCAACGCCGTTGAAGCAGAGGCTGAAAAACTGCTGACGCTGGACGGATTCTGCGAACTGCGCCGCCATCTTGATGCGCAGCCCACTCAGTTCTTGGACAGCCGCATTCGTCGCTTCCAGACTTTTGCCGAGATCAGCACCGTTCCTGGCCCGCACTTTGGCCTGGGGCTGGAAGCCTATGCCACCTGGACGTCGCCAATCCGTAAATACGGCGATATGGTCAACCATCGCCTGCTGAAAGCCATTATCAGCGAGCAAGCGGCCAGTAAGCCGCAGGATGAAGTGACAGTGCAACTGGCTGAACGCCGCCGCCTGAACCGCATGGCCGAACGCGATGTTGGCGACTGGCTGTATGCCCGATTCCTGAAAAACAAGGCAGGCACCGATGAACGCTTCACGGCGGAAATCATCGACGTGACCCGCGGCGGCCTGCGTGTGCGCCTGCTGGAAAACGGCGCGGTGGCCTTTATTCCTGCCCCGTTCATTCATGCAGTGCGTGATGAACTGGTGTGTAGCCAGGAAACCGGCATGGTGCAGGTGAAAGGCGAAATGGTTTATCGCCAGAGCGATACTCTACAGGTCAACATCGCCGAAGTGCGTATGGAAACCCGCAGCGTGATTGCCAAACCGGTAGCCTGACGGTACGAATAGCCATCAGGGCGATACCCAGGTATCGCCCTTTTTATTACCTGCATTACCTCCTTTCACAATGTTTGCGACTAAACCCCTGTCGAGTTCACATTTTTCATCTGATCGACTTCTCTTCACGTTTAAAATCCCTATTTTTAACCTACTGCTCACTTTCACTTAAAAAACATGACCTTTACCTTCCTCTGCATAACAAGGAGTTGTTAAACATGAAAAACGTCAAGTCCGGCATTATCTGGCTTGCGGTGGCGTTGCTCGGTGCCTTCGCTTTCGCCATGCTGGCACTTAGCCGTGGAGAGCCCGTCAACGCGGTCTGGTTAGTGATCGCCGCCGTCTCCTGCTACAGCATTGCTTATCGCTTCTACAGCCTGTTTATTGCCAAAAATGTGTTTGAACTGGACGATCGCCGGTTGACCCCGGCGGAGCGCCATAACGATGGTCTGGACTATGTTCCCACCAACAAATGGGTGATGTTCGGCCACCACTTTGCCGCCATTGCCGGTGCTGGCCCGCTGGTTGGGCCGATCCTAGCCGCGCAGATGGGCTTCTTGCCGGGCACTATCTGGATCCTGGTCGGCGTAATGATGGCCGGTGCGGTGCAGGACTTTTTGATCCTGTTTATCTCCACCCGCCGCGACGGGCGTTCTCTTGGTGAAATGGCCAAGCAGGAACTGGGGACCTTTGCCGGGGTGATCACCATGCTCGGTGCCTTAGGGGTGATGATCATCATTCTGTCTGCGCTGGCTCTGGTGGTGGTGAAAGCGCTGGCAGACAGCCCGTGGGGCCTGTTTACCATTGCCGCTACCATTCCTATCGCGCTGTTTATGGGCGTTTACATGCGCTTTATCCGCCCAGGTAAAATTGCCGAAGTCTCGCTGTTTGGTTTTGTGCTGATGATGGCGGCGATTATCTACGGCGGTAATGTGGCGCAGCATCCCTATTGGGGCCCGTTCTTTACCCTGCACGGCACCACCCTGACCTGGGTGCTGGTGATTTATGGCTTTATCGCTTCGGTGCTGCCGGTGTGGCTGCTGCTGGCACCGCGTGATTATCTGTCTACTTTCCTGAAGATCGGCGTGATCGTCGGGCTGGCGGTGGGTATTGTGTTCGCCATGCCGGAAATGAAAATGCCGGCGGTTTCACGCTTTATCGATGGTAGCGGCCCGGTATTTGCCGGTTCACTGTTCCCATTCCTGTTTATCACCATTGCCTGTGGCGCCATTTCCGGCTTCCACGCCCTGGTTTCCAGCGGCACTACGCCGAAACTGATCGAGCGTGAGAGCCATATCCGTTTTATCGGCTATGGCGCAATGCTGATGGAGTCATTCGTTGCCATCATGGCGCTGATCTGTGCCTCGGTGATCGACCCAGGCGTTTACTTCGCCATGAACTCCCCGGCGGCGCTGATCGGCACCACGGCAGAAAGTGCCGCTCAGGTGATCAACGGTTGGGGCTTTATGGTGACCCCCGAAATGCTGACGCAGATCGCCAAAGATGTAGGTGAGAACTCAGTCCTGTCGCGCGCCGGTGGTGCCCCTACCTTCGCCGTTGGGATGGCGCATATCATCACCGAAGTGTTTAACAGCCGGGCCATGATGGCCTTCTGGTATCACTTCGCCATTCTGTTTGAAGCGCTGTTTATTCTGACCGCCGTCGATGCCGGTACTCGCGCCTGCCGCTTTATGGTGCAGGATCTGGTGGGCATTGCCATTCCACGCTTGGCCAATAACCGTTCATGGATCGGCAACCTGGCAGGAACCACCGTTGCGGTCTCTGGTTGGGGCTTCTTCGTTTATCAAGGGGTGGTTGATCCGTTGGGGGGCATTAACACCCTGTGGCCGCTGTTCGGTATCGGTAACCAGATGCTGGCCTCAATGGCGCTGATCCTCGGTACCGTGGTGCTGTTCAAAATGAAGAAGCAGCGCTACGCCTGGGTGACCATTCTGCCGACCATCTGGCTGTTCATTACCTCAATGACCGCTGGCTGGCAGAAAATTTTCCACGAAAAGCCGAGCATTGGCTTCCTGGCGCAGGCGAAGAAATTCTCTGCCGGGATTGAGCAAGGTACGCTGATCGCCCCGGCGAAATCGCTGAAAGACATGGAAACCATCGTGTTCAGCAACCAGATTAACGCCGCGCTGTGTGCCTTCTTTATGCTGGTTGCGGTCACCATGCTGGTTTCCGCTTTCTTGGTGATCCGCCGCGCAATGAATTCGAGCACGCCGACGGTACGGGAAAGTGAGATCGTACTGCGTGAGGAGACTGGACGTATCTGAAGGTAGTAGATGTGAAGATGATGGGCGGCTTAGCGCCGCCCATTACCCACTCAGCTTAACAGCGTAGTACCAAAAGCACCCTGCCAATCCTGTTCAAACTTCTCTACCGCCGCCTGCACCGCCGGTGTGCCAATAAACTGCTCCGCCACGTCTACCGGTAAAGTAATCGACTGACAACCCGCCAGCAGGCACTCCAGCGCCTGACGCGGCGTTTTGAAGCTGGCTGCCAGCACTTTGGCGTGCGGGGCATGCAAATTGAGCAACTGTTGCAGTTCATGCACCATTGCAATGCCGTCACCGCCCTGCGCATCGAGACGGTTAACGTAAGGTGCGACATATTCCGACCCCGCCAGCGCCGCCAGCAATCCTTGACCTGCGCCGTAAACCGCCGTTCCTAGCGTGGGGATCGACATTGCCTTCAGCTTCTTGATAGCCGCTAGGCCTTCTGCGGTAACCGGGATCTTCACTACCAGCCCCGGCACTCGCTGATTCAACAGCACCGCTTCTGCCACCATGCGCTCTGCGTCGCTGGCCATCACCTGCGCAAACAGCTTGCCGGTGCCGCCAAGGGCATCGCGCAGAGCGGGCAGCACTTCCCAAATCGGTTTACGTTCTTTAGCCACAATGCTGGGGTTGGTGGTCACACCGTGCAGCGGTAGCACCCGCGCCAGACGTTTCACTGCGGTGACATCGGCGGTATCGAGATAAAGCTCCATGTCGGTCTCCTGATTATTTTGCGAACAAATTCAAACTCTCATCATAATAAGGCAAAAAGGCCTTCGCTATTTGATTAAAATCAATACAAGCTTCACTCGAAAGTAATTTAATTTACGTAAGAAGATAGCCTAACTTCACGGGTGAACAATGCTTTTCAATCTGCAGCGCTATTCTACACATGACGGCCCAGGCATCCGCAGCGTGGTGTTCCTTAAGGGGTGCTCCCTGGGTTGCCGCTGGTGCCAGAACCCGGAAAGCCGCTCACGCCAGCAGGAAGTGCTGTTCGATGAACGCCTGTGCCTGGCAGGCTGCACCCTGTGTAGCGAACGTTGTCCGCACGCTATTATGCACACGCCAGAGTCCCTGACCATTCAACGTACACTACTCAGCGCCGCCGACTATGAGGCTTTGAACGGCTGTTGCCCTACCGGCGCTCTGAGCGTTTGCGGCAGCGCGCTCGATCTCGACGCCGTGATGGCCGAAGTGCTACGCGATAAACCCTACTATCTGCGTACCGGCGGTGGCCTGACGCTTTCTGGCGGTGAACCCTTTATGCAACCGGAGATCGCCGCAGCCCTGCTCAAGCGCGGCCGCGAAGCCGGTATTCATACGGCAGTGGAATCCTGCCTGCATACCCCCTGGTCGTACATTGCGCCGTCGCTGCCCTGGCTCGATCTGATGCTGGCCGACCTCAAGCACGTTGACGAAGTGCGTTTTAAGCAATGGACCGACGGTTCCGCCAAGCGGGTGATGGATAACTTCCGCCGTTTAGCCGCGGCAGGCACCGAGATCACCGTGCGGGTGCCGCTGATCCCTGAGTTTAACGCCGATCGTGCTTCGATCCGCGCCATTACCGACTTTGCCGCCGACGAGGTTGGTGTGAAAGAGATTCATTTTTTACCGTACCACACGCTGGGCATCAGTAAGTACCACCTGCTCGGTGCGCCTTATCACGCTTCCCGTACCCCACTGGACGATCCTGAACTGCTGGCCTTTGCCGAAGAATACGCCAGCGCCAAAGGCTTGACCGCCATTTTACGAGGATAACATTATGACAACGCTGGATCTGACTACCCTGACCGAACGCACCCAGGCGCACAAGAATGCGCTGATCCATATTGTTAAACCGCCGGTCTGCACCGAACGCGCGCAGCATTACACCGAAAGCTACCAGCAGCACCAGGATAAACCGCTGCCGGTACGGCGCGCATTGGCGCTGGCCAACCACCTGGCAAAACGCACCATCTGGATCAAAAACGATGAGCTGATTATCGGCAACCAGGCCAGCGAGCTGCGTGCTGCGCCAATCTTCCCGGAATACACCGTCAGTTGGATCGAAAGCGAAATTGACGAACTGGCCGATCGCCCCGGCGCGGGCTTTTCCGTCAGCGAAGAGAACAAGGCGATCTTACACAAGCTGTGCCCATGGTGGCGCGGCCAAACGGTGCAGGATCGCTGCTACGGCATATTTACCGATGAGCAAAAAGCGCTGCTGGCGACCGGGATCATCAAGGCGGAAGGCAACATGACCTCCGGCGATGCGCATCTGGCGGTCAACTTCCCGCTGTTGCTGGAAAAAGGCCTGGACGGCCTGCGTGACAAGGTCACCGAACGCCGTAGCCGCCTGCATCTGACCGACTGGGACGATCTGCATAAAGAACAGTTCCTGAAGGCCATCGATATTTCCCTGGCTGCGCTGAGCGAACATATTCTGCGCTTCGCCCTGCTGGCCCGCGAGATGGCACAGGAAGAGAGCCGCATCTGGCGCCGTGAAGAGTTGTTGACCATGGCCGCCAACTGCGAGCTGATCGCCCATCAGCCACCGCAGACCTTCTGGCAGGCGCTACAGCTGTGCTACTTCATCCAGTTGATTTTGCAGATTGAATCCAACGGCCACTCGGTGTCCTTTGGCCGTCTCGATCAGTACCTCTACCCGTGGTATCGCCGCGATGTCGAACTGGAACAAAACCTGCCGCGCGAAAAAGCTATTGAGATGCTGCACAGCTGCTGGTTGAAGCTGCTGGAAGTGAACAAGATCCGTTCCGGTTCGCACTCCAAAGCCTCGGCCGGTAGCCCGCTGTATCAGAACGTCACCATCGGTGGCCAGAAACTGGTAAACGGCAAGCCAACGGATGCGGTCAACCCGCTGTCTTACACCATTCTGGAGTCCTGTGGCCGCCTGCGCTCCACCCAGCCCAACCTCAGCGTGCGTTACCACGCCGGGATCAGCAATGACTTCCTTGATGCCTGTGTGCAGGTGATCCGCTGTGGTTTTGGTATGCCGGCGTTCAACAACGATGAAATCGTTATCCCGGAATTTATCAAACTGGGGGTAGAACCGCAGGATGCCTATGACTATGCCGCTATCGGCTGCATCGAAACCGCCGTTGGTGGCAAGTGGGGTTATCGCTGCACCGGCATGAGCTTTATCAACTTCGCCCGCGTGATGCTGGCGGCACTGGAGCAAGGGCGTGATGCCACCTCTGGCAAAACTTTCCTGCCGCAAGAATTGGCGCTTTCACAGGGTAATTTCAGCCAATTTGATCAGGTGCTGGAGGCTTGGGATACGCAAATCCGCTACTACACCCGCAAGTCGATCGAAATTGAATGCGTGGTGGATACCGTGCTGGAAGAGAATGCCCACGATATCGTCTGCTCGGCCTTGGTGGATGACTGCATTGAGCGCGGCAAGAGCATCAAGCAAGGCGGCGCGAAATATGACTGGGTTTCCGGTTTGCAGGTAGGGATTGCCAACCTCGGCAACAGCCTGGCGGCGGTACGCAAGCTGGTGTTTGAACAAGGGATCATCGGCCAGCAGCAGTTGGCACAGGCGTTGGCCAACGACTTCGATGGGCTGGACGGTGAGCAACTGCGTCAACGCTTGATCAACGCAGCCCCGAAATATGGTAACGATGTGGATGATGTTGACCAGTTGCTGGTGCGCGCTTATCAGACCTACATCGATGAACTGAAGCAGTACCACAACACCCGTTTCGGCCGTGGCCCGATTGGCGGTACTTACTATGCTGGCACATCCTCCATTTCTGCCAACGTGCCGTTTGGTGCGGCCACCATGGCGACACCAGACGGCCGTAAAGCCTATACGCCATTGGCGGAAGGGGCCAGCCCAGCGTCAGGCACCGACCACTTGGGGCCAACTGCGGTGTTCAACTCGCTGTCTAAACTGCCGACCGCCTCGATTCTTGGCGGTGTGCTGCTCAACCAGAAGCTGAACCCGTCCACGCTGGAAAACCCGCGCGACCGCGAGAAACTGATGCTGATGCTGCGTACCTTCTTCGAGAGCTATCACGGTTGGCACGTGCAGTACAATATTGTCTCGCGGGAAACGCTGCTGGCAGCGAAGCAACATCCTGACCAATATCGTGATTTAGTGGTGCGAGTGGCTGGATATTCTGCCTTCTTTACCGCATTATCCCCAGACGCACAGGATGATATTATCGCGCGCACCGAACATAC
>JBAQHZ010000051.1:0-7580 GCA_049288585.1 Chania sp. | reverse complement strand
AACAGGGACGTGAATTGAGCCGACCCGTCAGGCAACGGGGGCGTAGCGAAGGTACCCGCGCAGCGGGCAGGCCATGTTAAGCGTAGGCGTGGTTGCAGGGCCCCGCCTTGGGCCCTGCAATTGCCGTTCATTATTGTTCCATCGGATTATGATCTTTTACGGCAATTCCCATTACACCTGACTTACAGAGACGAACACGTTGTGTATAAGAGACAGCCTTCGGGTAGAGGGCTAGGGTGAGGGGAAAGTCACCAAACTAAAACCACTCACTCTCCGTTTAGCGCCTGAAATCCACCTTCTCTTCGGCTTGCAGATACAGTGTGGTGGTTGCCGGTTGGGTCTCGGCAATCACCGCGCCGTGGCGAATGGAATAACGCACCGGCGTTTGGCGGCGTACCGCGTCAAAGCCGCTTTCCGCAGGCAGGATCACCAAGTTGGCGCTGTTACCCACCTTCAGGCCGTAGTCCTGCAAGTGCATGGTTCGCGCGCTGTGAGTGGTGATCAGCTTCAGCCCATCGTTAATCTGGCCGTAACCCATCAGTTGGCAAACGTGCAGCCCCATATGCAGCACCTGCAACATATTGGCGGTGCCGAGCGGATACCAGGGATCAAACACGTCGTCATGACCAAAGCAGACGTTGATGCCCGCCTCCAGCATCTCTTTCACCCGCGTAATCCCACGCCGTTTAGGGTAAGTATCGAAGCGCCCTTGCAGATGAATATTCACCAGCGGATTGGCAACAAAGTTAATCCCAGACATCTTCAGCAGGCGGAACAGGCGCGAGGTGTAGGCCCCGTTGTAGGAGTGCATCGCCGTGGTATGGCTGGCGGTAACCTTGCTGCCCATTTCCAGCTTCAGCGCCAATGCGGCCACGGTTTCGACAAAGCGCGATTGTTCATCGTCGATCTCATCGCAATGCACATCCACCAGCCGGTGGTACTTCTGCGCCAAAGCGAAGGCCTTATGCAGTGACTCCACGCCATATTCGCGGGTGAACTCAAAATGCGGGATCGCCCCAACCACATCGGCCCCCAGGCGCAACGCCTCCTCCAACAGCGCTTCGCCGTTGGGATAAGACAGGATCCCTTCCTGTGGGAACGCCACAATTTGCAGCGTCACCCAAGGCGCGACTTCCTGCTTCACTTCCAGCATGGCGCGCAGTGCGGTCAAGTTGGGATCAGAGACATCAACGTGAGTACGCACATACTGCACGCCGTTGGCGATCTGCCATTTCAGCGTCTGCCAGGCGCGCTGCTTCACGTCTTCGTGGGTCAGCAGCGCCTTGCGTTCTGCCCAGCGTTCAATGCCTTCAAACAAGGTGCCGGACTGATTCCAGGCGGGCTGCCCGGCGGTTTGGGTGGTATCCAGATGAATATGCGGTTCGACAAATGCGGGCAGTGCCAAACCGCCCTCGGCATCCAGAGCATCACTGCGCCGCTGCAACCCACTCGGTTGCGGAATGATATGAGTAATACGCCCCTGCTCAAACGCCAATTGCCATAACCCTTCCTGCCCACTCAGGCGAAGGTTATCGATAAACTTCACGGGATGATTTGCCACCTTGTCACCTCTATTCAGCCAAACGTTCTCTTCATCATACGGGTGCCGGTGGTGGCTGACAAAGCAGCGGAATGTTTATAACCTCACCAGCGGTTAGCAAATTGCTCACTCCGTCATTAACTGGCTCGATTCAGCTAAAGTTGAACAAAAACCACAACTTAACAAATATTTATAAAAATCATACATATAACACATTAGAGGTATATGGAAGGCGAATTGATTTGTATCAATAAATCGATGTCAGGGAGGAATAAGGTACGCCTAGGAAATCAGAATTTTTGAGGCAACAATGAGCAGAGTTAAACTCGCTGTCATCGGCAACGGCATGGTCGGCCACCGATTTATCGAAGATCTGCTGGAGAAGGCAGACAAAGATCAGTTTGAAATTACCATCTTTTGTGAAGAACCCCGCATCGCCTACGACCGCGTACATCTCTCCTCCTACTTTTCTCACCATACTGCCGAAGAACTTTCGCTGGTGCGCGAAGGCTTTTACGAAAAACAGGGCGTGAAAGTGCTGGTGGGTGAACGCGCCATCACCATTAACCGGGCGGAGAAAGTGATCCACTCCAACACCGGCCGCACGGTGTATTACGACAAACTGGTTATGGCCACCGGTTCCTACCCGTGGATCCCGCCGATCAAAGGTTCCGAAAGCCAGGATTGCTTCGTTTACCGCACCATTGAAGATTTGAACGCCATCGAGTCCTGCGCACGCCGTAGCAAACGCGGCGCGGTGGTCGGTGGTGGCCTGCTCGGTTTGGAAGCCGCTGGAGCACTGAAAAGCCTGGGCGTGGAAACTCACGTGATCGAATTCGCCCCGATGCTGATGGCCGAACAGCTCGATCCGATGGGTGGCGACCAACTGCGCCGCAAGATCGAGCGCATGGGCGTTAAAGTTCATACCGGCAAAAACACCACCGAGATCGTTAACGGTGGGCAGAGCGCGCGCAAAACCATGCACTTTGCCGACGGCAGCGAGCTGCAAGTCGATTTCATCGTGTTCTCAACCGGCATCCGCCCGCAGGACAAACTGGCGCACCAGTGTGGGCTGGCAACGGCGCCGCGCGGCGGCATTGCGATTAACGATAGCTGCCAGACCTCCGATCCGGATGTCTACGCCATCGGAGAATGTGCCTCATGGCGCGAGCGTACCTTCGGCCTGGTCGCTCCGGGTTACAAGATGGCACAGGTCACCGCCGATCATCTGCTAAGCCGCGAGAACGCCTTCCAGGGCGCAGACATGAGCGCCAAGCTGAAACTGCTGGGCGTCGACGTCGGTGGGATAGGTGATGCCCATGCGCGTACCGCTGGCGCACGCAGCTACGTCTATCTGGACGAGAGCAAAGAGGTCTACAAACGCCTAGTAGTCAGCGCAGACAACAAAACCCTGCTCGGCGCGGTCTTGGTCGGTGATACCAGCGACTACGGCAACCTGCTGCAGCTTGCACTGAATAATATCGAGCTGCCGGAAAACCCAGACAGCCTGATCCTGCCAGCCCATGCGGGCAGCAAACCGGCGATCGGTGTCGATTCGCTGCCGGAAACCGCGCAGATCTGCTCCTGCTTTGACGTCACTAAAGGCGACATCATCAAAGCGGTGAATCTGGGTTGCCACACCGTGGCGGCCATCAAGTCTGAAACCAAAGCCGGAACCGGCTGCGGCGGCTGCGTTCCGCTGATCACCCAGGTGCTGAACGCCGAGCTGAGCAAACAGGGCATCGAGGTAAATAACCACCTGTGCGAGCACTTTGCCTATTCGCGCCAGGAGCTGTACCACCTGATCCGTGTCGAAGGCATTAAAACCTTTGCGGAGCTGCTGGCAAAATACGGCAAAGGCTACGGCTGCGAAGTGTGTAAACCCACCGTCGGTTCGCTGCTGGCGTCCTGCTGGAACGAGTATGTGCTCAAGCCGCAGCACACGCCGCTGCAAGACACCAACGATAACTTCCTGGGCAACATCCAGAAAGATGGCACCTATTCGGTGATCCCACGCTCTGCCGGTGGTGAAATCACGCCGGAAGGTCTGATCGCCGTCGGCCAGATCGCTAAAGACTATAACCTGTACACCAAGATGACCGGTTCAATGCGTATCGGCATGTTCGGCGCGCAGAAGGACGATCTACCGGCCATCTGGAGCAGGCTGATCGCCGCCGGTTTCGAAACCGGTCACGCCTATGCCAAAGCGCTGCGTATGGCGAAAACCTGCGTCGGCAGCACCTGGTGCCGTTTCGGCGTCGGCGATAGCGTCGGCTTCGGCGTGCAGCTTGAGCACCGCTACAAAGGTATCCGCACCCCGCACAAAATGAAGTTCGGCGTTTCCGGCTGTACCCGCGAGTGTGCCGAAGCACA
Organism: Chania sp.; assembly: GCA_049288585.1. GTDB lineage: Bacteria > Pseudomonadota > Gammaproteobacteria > Enterobacterales > Enterobacteriaceae > Chania. The sequence goes on along the minus strand of JBAQHZ010000051.1, from coordinate 3,667 downwards.
GGGGAAAGACGTCGGTATTATTGCCACTGAAAACGGCTGGAACCTGTATGTATGCGGCAATGGCGGGATGAAACCGCGCCACGCCGATCTGCTGGCGGCGGATCTCGACAGCGATACGCTGATGCGCTATCTCGACCGCTTTATGATGTTCTATATCCGTACCGGCGATAAATTGCAGCGCACCTCGGTCTGGCTGGAAAGCCTGGAAGGCGGGATCGATTATCTGCGCAAGGTGATCATCGACGACAAACTGGGGATCAACGATCAGTTAGAGGCTGAAATCGCCCGCCTGCGCAGCGCGGTGATCTGCGAGTGGAAAGCCACCGTTGAGGATCCTGCCGCTCAGGTACGTTTTTCTCACTTCATCAACAGCAGCCAGCGCGACCCGAATGTGCAAGTGGTGCCAGAACGCGAACAGCACCGCCCGGCGCGCCCGGATGAGCGCATCCCCGTCGTCTTGCTTGAAACCGAGGAGAGCAACGCATGAGCCAGTGGATTTCCGTTTGCCCGATCGCCGATATCCTGCCCGGCACTGGCGTATGTGCATTGATTGGCGAGCAACAGGTGGCCATCTTCCGCCCGCACGCCGATGAACAACTGTATGCCATCAGCAATATCGACCCGTTCGCCCAGGCCAGCGTGTTGTCACGCGGCCTGATTGCCGAGCATCTGGGTGAACTGTGGGTAGCCAGCCCGCTGAAGAAACAGCATTTCCGCCTGCACGATGGCCGGTGTATGGAGGATGAAAACCGGTCCGTGGCCAGTTTCACCAGCCGGGTCGTCGGCGATAGGGTTCAGGTGGCTATGCAGTAAAAACGCACTATGCCTGAGGTGGTTCCCCTCTCCCCCTGTGGGAGAGGGGACTGGTTAGCTCCGCCCAAGCAGCATTACCGCTTATTGCCTTTACACTTTTTGTTTTTACTTTCCAGGGAAATTTATGTTTACCGATACCATCAATAAATCTGCCGCCAACGCGGCGCGCATCGTCAAATTGGCGCAAGAGAGCCCGCTCGGCTTCTGGATCAGTTCAGCCATGGCCGGAGCCTACGTCGGCCTTGGCATCATCCTGATCTTCACCCTGGGTAATCTGGTGGATCCGTCGATCCGCCCATTGGTTATGGGGGCCACCTTCGGCATCGCGCTGACGCTGGTGATCATCGCCGGTTCCGAACTATTCACCGGCCATACTATGTTCCTGACGCTCGGCGTGAAAGCGGGCGCCATCAAACAGAGCCAGATGTGGGCCGTGTTGCCACAAACCTGGTTGGGCAACCTGCTCGGCTCGGTGCTGGTGGCGCTGATGTATTACTACGGCGGTGGCAGCCTGTTACCGGTCGATACCAGCCTGGTCCATACCGCAGCGCTGGCAAAAACCACCGCCCCGGCAGAAGTGTTGTTCTTTAAAGGGGCGCTGTGTAACTGGCTGGTTTGCTTGGCGATCTGGATGGCGCTGCGCGTTGAAGGTGCTGCCAAGTTCATCGCCATCTGGTGGTGTTTGCTGGCGTTTATCGCTTCCGGCTACGAACACTCAATTGCCAACATGACGCTGTTTGCCCTCTCCTGGTTCGGCAATCATAGCGAAGCCTATACCCTGAGCGGTATCGGCCATAACCTGCTGTGGGTAACGCTGGGGAATACGCTGTCTGGCGCGGTCCTGATGGGCCTCGGTTACTGGTATGCCACACCGCGTGCGCAACGCCCGCAGGCTGCAAACGCTGCCACTCGCCAAACCGCATAATCAAGCAGGGGCGCATTATCGCCCTACAGACTGCTGACAAAGCCCGTTATTAGGGAGAGCGTGCCGGAGGGGTCGTAGCGGCGTAAGCCGCCGACAAATTTGCCGGGAGCAAATTTGAACGACGTTAAGTCGGCCCGTAGGGTGGGACACAAGGATGTGTCCCATCATCGCCCCTCGGTGCGCTAGACCCGAGTATCTCGGGCTTAAATACCACTTTGTCATCAACCTCAGGGGCGAGTTATCGCCCCGTTAGCCATTTCCCCAAGGATTGCCGATGGATTACTTACCGATTTTCTGCCAACTGCAACATAAAGCCTGCCTGCTGGTCGGCGGTGGGGAAGTCGCCGAACGCAAGGCACGCCTATTGCTGGATGCCGGTGCCCGGCTGACGGTCAATGCCTGCCAATTCAGTGAGCAGTTTCTGGCCTGGGCCGCACAGGGGCAGGTCACGCTGGTGGAAGGTGAGTTCTATGCCGAACTGCTGGCAGAAAAATGGCTGGTGATTGCCGCTACCGATCGGCTAGAAGTGAATGCTCTGGTCTATCAATGTGCCAATCAGCAGCAGGTATTTTGCAACGTGGTGGACGATCCAAAACGCGCCAGCTTTATCATGCCGTCAATTATCGATCGCTCTCCGCTAATGGTCGCCGTCTCTTCCGGCGGCAAAGCCCCTGTGCTGGCGCGCCTGCTGCGGGAAAAGCTGGAAGCTATGCTGCCACAGCACCTCGGCAAACTGGCTCAGTTGGGCGGTTCGCTGCGCCAACGGGTAAAACAGCAGTTTAGCGAGATCGGTGCACGCCGCCGTTTTTGGGAAAGGCTGTTCGCCCACGATCGGCTGGCGCAATCGCTGGCTAACAATGATGCTGCTTTGGTTGATCAACAGGTTGAGCAGCTATTTGCACATCAGCCTGAAGAACATGGCGAAGTGGTATTGGTGGGTGCCGGGCCGGGCGATGCCGGGTTACTGACGCTGAAAGGCCTACAGCAGATCCAGCAGGCCGACGTGGTCGTTTACGATCGTTTGGTTTCTGACGAGGTGATGGCGCTAGTGCGCCGCGATGCGGAACGAATCTTCGTGGGTAAGCGTGCCGGGCACCACTGCGTGCCGCAAGAGCATATCAATCAGATCCTGCTGGAGCAGGCTCAACAGGGTAAGCGCGTGGTCAGGCTGAAAGGCGGCGATCCGTTTATCTTCGGCCGCGGCGGTGAAGAGTTGGAAACATTGGCCGAAGCGGGCATTCCGTTTTCGGTAGTGCCGGGGATTACCGCTGCGTCCGGTTGTTCCGCCTACAGCGGCATTCCCCTGACCCATCGCGATCACGCCCAGAGCGTGCGGCTGGTGACCGGCCACGCCAAGGCCGATAGCGGGCTCGACTGGGCCACGCTGGCCGCCGGGCAACAAACCCTGGTGTTCTATATGGGCCTGGCACAGGCAGCAGAGATCCAACGGCAACTGATGGCGCATGGTATGACAGCGAGTACACCGATCGCGTTGGTGGAAAACGGCACGTCTACCCGCCAGCGGGTGATTGAAGGGGAATTGGATCGGTTGGGAGTGCTTGCGCAACAGGCCGCCAGCCCGAGCCTGATCATCGTTGGCAGCGTGGTCAGCCTGCGCAGCAAGCTGAACTGGTTCTCCAGCCGGGAACTGCCGGAAAATCTTAGCAAAATGGCGTAAAAAAGTGGCCATTCACTGAATGTTAACGCCCCGAAAGAGCCGGGATGAAGGATTTGTAGTACGGTGATATTCCCCTCACCCTAGCCCTCTCCCCAAGGAGTTGTCTCTTGTTCACATCTTGAGGTAGGGGAATGAGTGTTTATTTAGGTCGCTAAACATATTGTGTACACATTGGCAATGTGATGAACGCGCCGTCCGTGGCGCGGTCGCTTATGCGCCGTGTCTGCGTTCAGCGCCTTCAATGGCTTCAA
>JBAQHZ010000050.1:0-12408 GCA_049288585.1 Chania sp. | reverse complement strand
GTATGGGGCTGGGCTTAATTAGCGGCATTGGTTTATTCCTGTTGTGCTTTATATTCGGGCTTGAGCCTGGAAAACCTCCTGTTGATGTCATGCTGACTATTCTGGCGGTCATTGGCTGTGCCTCGGTGTTGCAAACCGCGGGTGGCCTGAACGTTATGATGCAATATGCCGAACGACTGCTGCGCCGTCACCCACAACACATTACGCTGCTAGCCCCGTTTACCACCTGGACGCTGACCTTCCTGTGCGGTACCGGGCACGTGGTTTACACCATGTTCCCGATTATCTCCGACATCGCTATTAAAAAAGGGATCCGCCCAGAACGCCCGATGGCCGTAGCCTCCGTCGCTTCGCAAATGGCCATTACCGCGTCACCGGTTTCCGTGGCGGTTGTCTCATTGGTTTCGATCATCGCGGCCGGTCATGGCATCGGTAAGGCTTATACGCTGGTTGAAATTCTTGCGGTATCCATCCCAGCGTCGCTGGTGGGGGTACTGATGGCCGCCTTGTGGAGCCTGCGCCGTGGTAAAGATCTGGATAAAGACCCGGAGTTCCAGGCAAAAATTCAGGACCCAGAACAACGCGCTTACATTTATGGCAGTACCGAAACGCTGCTCAACCAAAAATTCCCGAAACAGGCTTATTGGTCCACCGCCATTTTCTTCGCCGCTATCGCTATCGTGGTGCTGTTGGGGGCTTTTGCCGACATGCGTCCTTCATTTGCTGATGCAAAAGGTGCACTGAAGCCGCTGTCAATGAATCTGGTCATCCAGATGATGATGTTGATTGCCGGTGCCGTCATCCTGATGGGCTGCAAAGTGAAACCGGGTGATATTGCCAACGGCGCCGTGTTCAAGGCCGGGATGGTGGCGATATTCTCGGTATTCGGCGTGGCCTGGATGAGTGATACTTTCTTCCAGGCGCATATGGGCGATTTAAAGCTGCTGCTGGAAGATGTCGTCAAAAGCCAACCCTGGACCTACGCGATCGTTCTGTTCCTGGTTTCTAAGCTGGTTAACAGCCAAGCCGCTGCTCTGACCGCGATTGCCCCTATGGCGTTGCAATTAGGCGTTGACCCAAAAATGTTGCTGGCCTTCTTCCCGGCGGCTTACGGTTACTTTGTATTGCCAACTTACCCTAGCGATTTGGCTTGTATTGGTTTTGACCGTTCAGGGACAACGCGGATCGGCAAATTTATCATCAACCACAGCTTTATTATTCCAGGATTGATCGGTGTGCTGAGCTCCTGCATCACCGGTTATATTTTGGTGACCACCTTCCTGTAAAATCCCTGCACGGCAACGGGCCACTACCGTTGCCGTGTAACCAAGCTCGTCTCAATACCCCGTTCAACATTAAGGCTAATAAGCATTTTATGCTACTAATGCTAGGAAATGCAGTAGAAGAAAAATGAATAAGTAGCGAATGAAAATTAAAAACTTAAGCTAATCGAGGCTATTTTTGTCGCAGTGACGAACCGATATAATGTGACAGTTATCACTTATTATCACTCTTAACAACTGGATCCAAAATGCTCTCTTTACGCGCTCGTCGCGCCATTCCGCTGTATTTCAGCTGCTTGACCGCTTTCACCAGTATCCCAGCCCTTGCCGACAACACCCTCTTCACCGCGATGGACGATCCGTCGACCGCCAAGAAGCCGTTTGATGGGAATATTCAGGCGGGTTATAACGCCCAGTCTGGCAACTCGCAGAACTCCGCGCTGTTAGCCAACACCACCATGACCTGGTTTAACAGCGATGCCGCTTACAGCCTGTGGGGGGCAGCGAACAATAGTACGTCTTCCAATGTGCGCTCCTCAGAAAGATATCAGGCAAGTGGCCGTACCCGTCAGAATCTGACCAGCCGTAACTACATGTTTGGCCAGGCTGGTTGGTTGAACGATCGCTTCAACGGTTATAATTCACGTACTACTGTGACCGGGGGTTATGGTCGCCAGATCTTCAACGGCCCACTTCATGACCTGCGTGTGGAATTCGGCCCTGGGGTTCGCCACGATGAATATCGCGGTGGTGGTCGCTCTACCCGTGCTCTGGCCTACGGCGCAGCTAACTATTCTTACCGGTTGACGGACAATGCCCGTTTCTCAGAAGGTTTATCCGCGCTGGCTAACGATGAAACCACCATCAACTCAGAAACCGCGCTGAACGTATCAATCAACAACGATTTCTCTTTGCGCTTGGCTTACACCGTGACTTACAACAGTAAGCCGCCAGCATCAGCACCAAAGAACACGGATACCACCACTTCCGTCACGCTGGTTTACGGTCTGTAATTCTCTCGCCTTCCAGCCTCTCTCTTCTAAGCCCACCATTGATGGGCTTTTTTTATACTTACCACGCTGCATTACACATTCTGCTAAAAAAATCATATCTCACTTGACGACTTTAGCAATTAGCTTAATACTGTATGTATATACAGTTATCATGACCAGCAAGAATAGATCTTTAGGGGACATCGTTATTTTTTCTTGAGTGTGGTTTAACTCAATAGCGTTTTATCAAGAGGGGGTTTCTATGATGCATTGTCCACTGTGTGGCAGCGTGGCACACACTCGCTCCAGTCGTTATTTGACTGAGTCGACTAAAGAACGTTATCACCAATGCCAGAACATTAATTGCAGTTGCACGTTTGCCACCCACGAATCGGTAGCCCGTGTCATTGTAAAACCTGGTGATATCATTCCGGCGCAACCGCATCCGGAAAAAGGCAAGCAGCGCGCCGCAGCCGCACTGTAATAGGTTTTCTATGCGACTGACCACGTGCGTTTCCATTGGCAAACACGATTTGGCAGTAACCCGTTTTTTTGCATAAAAAAAGGGGCTTACCATAACGGTAAGCCCCTGATAGCTATTAACTTTCGGATGTAACCTTAGTTAACGCGGTTCAGACGCTCTTTGATACGAGCAGACTTACCAGTACGCTCACGCAGGTAGTACAGTTTGGCTTGACGAACGGCACCACGACGCTTAACAGTAATGCTGTCGATTACTGGGGAGTGAGTCTGGAATACACGCTCAACACCTTCGCCGTTGGAAATCTTACGAACAGTGAATGCAGAGTGCAGACCGCGGTTACGGATAGCGATAACCACGCCCTCGAATGCCTGCAGACGTTTTTTGCTACCTTCAACGACCCATACCTTAACTTCCACGGAATCACCCGGACGGAATGCAGGTACGTCTTGCTTCATCTGCTCTTGTTCAATTTGCTTAATAATGTTGCTCATAATATGTCTCTTACCCTAGGTAAACTGATATATCGGTCCCGTCTGTGTCAGACGTTCCCTTCATAGTCCTGTTACTTGGCCTGATGTTCCCGTTGGAACTCAGCCAGCAACACCGCTTGCTCGTCAGTCAGAGCTAGGCTTTCTAGAAGTTCAGGTCTTCTAAGCCAGGTACGGCCCAGCGACTGCTTTAAGCGCCAGCGACGTATCTCGGCATGGTTGCCCGACAGTAAAACTGGCGGAACCTCCATCCCTTCCAACACCTCGGGGCGGGTGTAGTGTGGGCAGTCCAGCAATCCATCAACAAAAGAGTCCTCTTCTGCTGAAGCCTGATGGCCCAGCACACCCGGTATAAAACGGGCGACTGAATCAATCAGGGTCATTGCAGGCAGTTCCCCACCGCTGAGAACGTAATCGCCGATTGACCATTCTTCGTCAATTTCGGTTTGGATCACGCGCTCATCAACCCCTTCGTAGCGACCACACACCAGAATCATCTTCTGGTTAGCCGCCAGTTCGCGCACACCGGTTTGATCCAGCTTGCGCCCCTGAGGTGACAGATAAATCACCTTTGCTCCCTCGCCTGCCGCTGCTTTTGCTGCATGAATGGCTTCCCGCAAAGGTTGCACCATCATCAACATTCCCGGTCCGCCGCCGTAAGGGCGCTCGTCCACGGTACGATGCCGGTCGTAGGTGAAGTCACGTGGACTCCAACACTGCACGCTCAGCAGGCCATTTTTTACTGCCCGGCCAGTCACCCCGTAATCGGTGATTGCGCGGAACATCTCAGGAAACAGGCTTACAATACCAATGAACACCAGCCAATCCCCATCTTGTTATTCCACTTGCTTCGACCGCTGAATCCGGAGGTCAAAAACCAGGATCCCACTCCGCCTCAATAATCTTGGCAGCGAGATCGACTTTCTTGATAACCTGCCCATGAAGAAACGGGACCAACCGCTCCTTCATGCCAAATGCATCTTTCAGGTTTGCCCGCACGACCATCACGTCGTTTGAACCGGTTTCCATCATATCGACGACTTTACCCAGTTCGTATCCGGAAGTGGTGATTACCTGGCAGCCCATCAGGTCTTTCCAGTAATAATCATCGCCTTCCAGCGGAGGCAACTGCTCGGAATCTACCACAATCTCGCAATTGGTCAGTAAATTCGCCGCATCCCGATCGTCAATGCCTTTAACTTTGATGATCAGATCCTGACTGTGGCGCTTCCAGTCTTCCAACTCGACAAGCTGCCACTTACCTGCCAACTGGATAAACCAGGGCTGATAGTCAAATATGCTTTCGGCATTTTCGGTGGATGAAAACACTCTGAGCCAACCACGAATGCCGTAAGTAGACCCCATTTTACCGAGTACTATCGGCGCGATCGGTGCTACCGGTTTGAGTTGCTTGCTCATTGCCACCACCGCGACAGATTAAGCTGCTTTCTTGGCTTCTTTGATCAGCGCAGAAACGCGATCAGAAACCGTTGCACCCAGACCCTGCCAGTGCTCAATGCGATCCAGGTCCAGACGTAGTGCTTCAGCCTGACCAGATGCGATCGGGTTGAAAAAGCCTACGCGCTCGATGAAGCGACCATCACGAGCATTGCGGCTGTCGGTCACTACTACTTGATAGAACGGACGCTTTTTAGCGCCGCCACGTGCCAAACGAATTGTTACCATAACATCCTCTTTAGTTAATAAAACAGCCGGGCCCCATTGAGGGAACGGGGCCCGGTTGCAATATAAAAAGCCCGAAAATTTTACTCATTTTGGCGCAAAAAGCAATCTAAAGCGTCGATTGCCAAGAATTCGTTTTTGCAGCCATGATACTTTCAGGCGGTTTTTACCGCGAACGGCAAATCGTTGAACGCGTTCACATCCACAGATGCAAACGGCTTTAGCGGCCTGGGAAGCCCGGCGGCATCATACCTTTCATGCCACGCATCATCTTCGCCATACCGCCTTTCTTCATCTTTTTCATCATGCGCTGCATATCGTCGAACTGTTTCAGCAAACGGTTAACGTCCTGCACCTGCATGCCAGAACCCATCGCGATACGGCGTTTGCGCGAGCCCTTGATAATTTCAGGCTTGGCGCGCTCTTTCAGCGTCATGGAGTTGATGATCGCCTCCATACGCACCAGAACTTTATCGTCCATCTGCGATTTCACGTTGTCCGGCAGTTGCCCGGCACCCGGCAGTTTGCTCAGCATGCTGGCCATACCGCCCATGTTGCGCATTTGCTTCAACTGCTCCAGGAAGTCGGTCAGATCGAAACCGTCGCCCTTCTTCAGCTTGTTAGCCAGCTTTTCCGCCTGCGCACGGTCAACTTTGCTTTCAATATCCTCGATCAGCGACAGCACATCGCCCATGCCGAGAATACGTGAAGCCACGCGGTCCGGGTGGAACGGCTCCAGCGCGTCGGTTTTTTCACCCACGCCGAGGAATTTGATCGGCTTGCCAGTGATATGGCGAATAGACAACGCCGCACCGCCGCGCGCATCACCATCGACTTTGGTCAACACGACCCCAGTCAGCGGCAGCGCTTCGTTGAACGCTTTAGCGGTATTGGCAGCATCCTGGCCGGTCATGGCATCGACCACAAACAGGGTTTCCACCGGCTTGATCGCCGCGTGTACCTGTTTGATTTCGTCCATCATCGCTTCGTCAACGTGTAAACGGCCAGCGGTATCGACGATCAGCACGTCATAAAACTTCAGCTTGGCGTGTTGCAGCGCACGGTTAACGATATCGATCGGTTTTTCTTGCACATCAGACGGGAAGAAATCGATACCCACGCCTTCTGCCAGCGTTTCCAACTGCCGGATCGCCGCTGGGCGATAGACGTCGGCAGAAACCACCAGAACTTTTTTCTTCTGTTTTTCTTTCAGGAACTTGCCGAGCTTCGCCACGCTGGTGGTTTTACCGGCACCTTGCAGGCCCGCCATCAGCACCACGGCCGGTGGCTGCGCCGCCAGGTTCAGCTCATTATTCACTTCGCCCATCGCGGCAATCAGTTCGTTCTTGACGATCTTGACGAACTCTTGGCCCGGCGTCAGGCTCTTGTTCACTTCATGGCCAACCGCACTCTCTTTGACGCGGCTGATGAAGTCACGCACCACCGGCAGCGCAACGTCCGCTTCCAGCAGTGCCATACGCACTTCGCGCAGGGTGTCTTTAATATTATCTTCGGTCAGCCGCCCACGGCCGCTGATATTGCGCAGGGTGCGCGACAATCGATCGGTTAAATTTTCAAACATCGTCTCATGCTCAACGTAAGAGTCAGGCCGCAGTGGCGACACAATTGCGGCGATTATAACACGAAGCAAACACGATCTCTGCCTCAGCGTTGGAGATCGGTTGGAGTGAAGCGCGCTCAACGCTATACTGGCATTCCAATTAACCATGCCGATGCTAAATAACGCTATGCCAGTTTTCTCCATTGTGGCTTTGATCGCCTACCTGCTCAGCCTTGGACTGATTATTCCCAGTTTGCTGCGAAAGAATAGCGCTTACCGTCGGCTGGCTATCGTTTCTGCCGTGGTGGCGCTGATCTGCCATGCCGTCGCGCTCCAGCAACGCATTTTTGATGTCAACACCGGGCAAAACCTAAGCCTTTTGAACATTGGTTCGGTGGTCAGCCTGATTATCTGTTCGGTGATGACCTTTGTGGCCTCGCGCGATCGCGGCTGGTTCCTACTGCCAATTATTTACAGCTTTGCGATTATCAATCTGGCCTTGGCCAGCTTTGTGCCGGGTGAGTTTATTACCCATCTGGAAGCCAGCCCGGAACTGATGGTGCATATTGGCCTGGCGCTGTTCTCTTACGCCACGCTGATGATTGCGGCACTTTACGCCCTGCAATTGGCCTGGCTGGATTATTTGTTGAAGAACAAAAAGCTCAGTTTCAGCGCCGATATGCCACCGCTGATGAGTATTGAGCGCAAGATGTTCCACATCACCCAGATCGGTGTTGTGCTGCTAACGCTAACACTGTGTACCGGCCTGCTTTACATGGATAACCTGTTCAGCAAAGAGAACGTGCATAAAGCCGTGCTGTCCATCATGGCTTGGTTTGTCTACATCGTCCTGCTGTGGGGCCACTATCACGAAGGCTGGCGTGGCCGCCGCGTGGTCTGGTTCAGCTTTGCGGGTGCCTTTCTTCTTACGCTGGCCTATTTCGGCAGCCGCCTGATCCAGGAAGTGATGGTGCGCTAGAATACTCTCTAGTGCCCCCCTCATTCCGGTGAGGCCTTCTTTCCCTATGCATAAGGAATACCGCGTTGGAGCATGTTTCGACAGGGGCCCTCATCCTCATCCTAGTGATTATGATTGTGGTCTCCGCTTATTTTTCAGCCTCCGAAACCGGCATGATGACGCTCAACCGCTATCGCCTGCGCCATTTGTCCAAGCAGGGCAATCGGGGCGCACGTCGGGTGGAGAAACTGCTACAAAAGCCAGATCGCCTGATTGGCCTGGTATTAATCGGTAATAACCTGGTCAATATTCTGGCCTCAGCGCTGGCGACTATCGTCGGTATGCGCCTGTATGGCGATATTGGTGTCGCCATCGCCACCGGGATACTCACCTTTATCATCCTGCTTTTCGCCGAAGTGTTACCGAAGACCTTTGCCGCACTCCATCCTGAGCGCATCGCGTTCCCCAGCAGCTTCCTGCTGACTCCTCTGCAAAAGATTATGTTTCCGCTGGTGTGGCTGCTAAACGGCATCACTACCCTGCTATTGCGTATTTTCGGCATTCGCACCAATGTACGTATCAGTGGTGCCTTGAGCCAAGATGAACTGCGAACCATCGTCAATGAATCCCAGTCACAGATCTCGCGCCGCAATCAGGACATGCTGATTTCGGTGCTAGACCTGGAAAAAGTGACGGTGGACGACATTATGGTGCCGCGCAACGAGATCGTCGGTATTGATGTGAATGATGACTGGAAGTCGATCATGCGTCAGCTAACCCACTCCCCGCATGGCCGCATCGTGCTGTACCGCGGCTCGCTGGACGACTCCATCGGTATGCTGCGCGTGCGTGAAGCTTATCGCCTGATGACCGAGAAAAAAGAATTCAACAAAGAAAACCTGCTGCGCGCCGCCGATGAAATTTACTTCGTGCCGGAAGGCACGCCGCTCAATGTGCAACTGGTGAAATTTCAGCGTAACAAAGAGAAAGTCGGCATTGTGGTCGATGAATACGGCGATATTCAGGGCTTGGTCACGGTGGAGGATATTCTTGAAGAGATCGTTGGCGACTTCACCACCTCAATGTCTCCAACCCTGGCAGAAGAAGTGAATCCACAAAGCGACGGTTCGGTATTGATTGACGGTACGGCCAACGTGCGTGAGTTAAATAAGGCCTTCAACTGGAACTTGCCCGCCACGGAAGCCCGTACCATCAATGGTATGTTGCTGCAAGAGTTGGAAGAGATCCCGGACATCGGCAAACGGGTACGCATTGGCCATTATGATATTGATATCCTCGACGTGCAGGAAAACATGATCAAACAGGTACGCGTCACGCCGATAAAATCGTTGCAGGCCAGCGTGCAGAACCATTAATTAACCGGTTGAAGTAAAAGAAAAAGACGCGTTTTCGCGTCTTTTTTATCGCTGAATACTGGCAGAACTAAATATGCAGTTCCTGCAGTTTCTCTTTCGGCAGTGCCAATTCGTCGTTATGGTTCACGAGCACGCCATGATCGAGAATATGCTTGGCAATCTCCTGTGCTTCTTCCAATGAATGCATGTGGTAAGTGCCACATTGGAATTCATTGAGCTCAGGGATTTTACGCTGGTCAGTCACTTTCAGCACGTCAGCCATTGCCGCTTGCCAGGCATCGGCCACCCGCTGCTCTTCTGGCACACCAATCAGGCTCATGTAGAACCCAGTGCGGCAACCCATTGGCGAGATGTCGATAATCTCCACGCCATTACCATTCAGATGGTCGCGCATAAAACCGGCAAACAGGTGCTCAAGCGTATGAATCCCACGTTCCGGCATCACTTCCAGATTCGGGCGACAGAAGCGCAGATCGAATACGGTGATGGTATCGCCATGAGGAGTTTTCATGGTTTTAGCAACGCGGACAGCCGGAGCTGCCATGCGGGTATGGTCTACGGTAAAACTATCCAACAGTGGCATGTCGTCAACTCCTCATAAATAGCATTTATTTCGAAACTTTTTTCCTACACGAGGAAACCTTTTCTAACCCAGCAGGTCTGAGTATATGAAAGACGCGCATTTGTTATCATCATCCCTGTATCAGAGATGTATATTTGGCCACATTGACGTGGCCTTTTCTTTTTCAGCTCCCGCCGTTGGCCTTCAGGAATTCATCAAAGCTCAATGTATCACTGGCTTCCAGCTCATGCTGACGCTGCCATGATGCCTGCTGTTCCTGAGCCAGTTGCTCTTCGGTCAACAGTTCCAGCGGTTCTTCCATCAGCATCTTGCGGTATTGCTCCGCCAGATCAAGGCCAACACGGCCGATTCCCCCGGCTTTCATCGCCTTCAGGATACGGGCGGAGAAAGTCAGTTCAGGATCGTCGAATGCGGCAACCAGCTCATCACAAACCTGCTGATACTGCTGATTACCCGCCTCGCTATCCAGCACTTCAGCGACTCGCCTCAGATCGTCAAACAGCGCCTTACCGACTTTATCCAAAGGCTTGCGGGTATCATTGCAGCCGATACCAATAGTTTGCCCCGGCTTACGCCCTTCCAGAATCACGCGGTTCCAGTTTTTACGAGTACACAGCAATTCGTCGCTGCTCATCTCCGGCGCATCGGCCAATACGCACCACACCAGGAACAGGTCCAGGAAACGGGCCTGTACGGCATCCACACCAATCGGTGAGAACGGGTTGATGTCCAGCGAACGGACTTCGATATATTCGATACCGCCGCGTAGCAGCGCGTCTGAAGGCGTTTCCCCCTCATTGGTGACGCGCTTCGGCCGGATTGGGGCATAAAGCTCGTTCTCTATCTGCAATACGTTGCTGTTAAGCTGCAGATAGCGATCGCCGTCTTTCACTCCCAGCTTGGCATACTCTTCAGAAGGCGTAGCGATCGCTCGCTTCAGCCCTTTAACATAACTTTGCAAGTCGTTGAAAGTAATCCCAAGATTACTCTGCGACTTATTGGTATAGCCGAGATCGCTCAAGCGTAACGAAGTGGCATACGGCAAATAGCACATGCCCTGCGCGTTGCGCTCAAACGGCAGCGCGGTTTCTCGCCCTTTCAGGAACGAGGAACAAATTGCAGGGGAAGCGCCAAACAGATACGGAATCACCCAGCCAAAACGGTAATAGTTGCGGATCAGCCGGAAATATCCCGCCGAGATCTGCTCTTTACCGCTTTCGGCGTCTTCAACCCCTGCCCATGCCTGCCAGAACTCCAGCGGCAGGGAGAAATTATAGTGCACACCAGAAATGGTCTGCATCAACGCGCCATAGCGATTCTTCAGGCCTTCACGATACAGCGTTTTCATGCGGCCGATGTTTGACGAACCAAACTGTGCCAGCTCAATATCCTGCTCAGCTTCAATGAAACACGGCATACTCAGCGGCCACATACGCTCATCATCCAGATTCCGTGCTACATGACGATGAATGTCACGCAAGAACGTCAGCAAGTGATCGATGTCGTCATCAACCGGCGTAATAAACTCTAACAGTGCCTCGGCAAAGTCTGTGGTAATCCAATGGTGCGTTAATGCCGCCCCCAGTTTCTCTGGATGACCGGTAGTGGCGAGCGTGCCATCTGCGGTAACCCGCAGAGTCTCGCGCTCAATACCACGCCGGATCCCTTTTAATGCACGAGGGTGGGCTTCCAACCAAGAAAGCGCCTGTGATACGTCCGGGATCAAATTGACCTCCCGCTGCTAAAAACGATAACTTGTCAGCATACCGAATCAGCTTCCAAGAGAATATTGAGTTATATTCACTTGGTTAATGCCACCAGGCTATTCCCTGTAGCGTAATCATAGTTAATATGATGTAACGCAACGCTTTTCCGACACACAGAAACAGCGTAACAGAGCCCCATGGCATACGCAGCCAGCCTGCCAACACGCACAATAAATCGCCCACTACCGGTACCCAACTGAGCAGCAGCGCAGCCGGGCCAAAGCGTTTTAACCAGCCGAGTGCCGTTTCCAGCCCCCGCTGTGGTTTCAACGCCGGTAACAGGCGCCCAATAATCACGTTGGTCAATCCACCTAGGGTATTGCCCAACGTCGCAACCAGCACCAATATACTCGGTGAAACACTGCTGTTGGTCAGCACAGCGACCAACACGACTTCAGAATTGCCCGGCAGCAGCGTCGAACTGAGAAAGCTGCTGCCAAACAATGACAGAATTGCCAGCGTACTATTCACAATGTCCGGACGTCGACCACGGCCATATTAGCGCGCTTGGCGGCTTCAATACCAAAATCAGCATCTTCAAACACCACGCAATTTTCTGGCGGTATGCCGATCAGTTCGGCGCAGCGCAGGAAGGTATCCGGCTCCGGCTTATGACGCTGTACATCGTCAGCCCCCACAATCGCATCAAAACAGTTGAGCAAACCTAAATGGCGTAAAAGCATCTCCGCCATACGGTGCTCGCTGCCGGTCCCCACCGCCATTGGGCGGCGTCCATGATAGGATTTTACCACCTCAATCAACGGCAATGGGCGAACGCTATCCAGCAGCATGGCTTCTACCGCTCGGGTTTTCTCTGCCGCAAGATGGTGGGGATCAAGATCGGCCTGGTGCGCAACAATGATCGTCTGAGCGATACGCCAAGTTGGCGAGCCATTCAGCGCCACCATTGTCGCCTCATCGAACTTCATGCCGTAGCGTGCCAGCACTTCATGCCACGCCTCGCGATGCGTCGATTCGGTATCCAGAATCGTACCATCCATGTCGAAGATCAGACCCTGGTAGCGATCGTACATCGTGACTCCATGCTCGTTGAAGAAAGAAAACCACTTTAGCGTAAAGCCGAAAGGTTGTCGCTGCTTGAACATGACGGAAAGTGCTGTACTGACAGGGAATAGCAGGAGATAAAAGCGAAAAACCCGCCGAAGCGGGTTTTTCTTAGATGGTGCAACCAGGAGGATTCGAACCTCCGACCGCTCGGTTCGTAGCCGAGTAC
>JBAQHZ010000049.1:0-2100 GCA_049288585.1 Chania sp. | reverse complement strand
ATACCCAAAATAATTCGAGTTGCAGGAAGGCGGCGACGCAGTGAATCCCCAGGAGCTTACTCAAGTAAGTGACTGGGGTGAGCGAGGAAAGCCAACGCACATGCAACTTGAAGTATGAAGGGTATAGATGCAAAATCACTGCTCACCGCTGATTCAACCAATGATTTTTACTTTTGTGACTGGCACCGCAAAACCGGAGAAATGTGCGCAGCAGCGTAACCTATCTGCCTCGGCGGCACGCCAGCCGCCGCTATAAACTGATTAAAACTCAACTGCCCTTTCTGAAATCAATCTTCATAGTGCAACATTCTACTTCACCCAAGCACATGAAATTAAGCATTCAATCGCATTACTTTTTCTCATGCCACTTTTGCAACATGCTGTCGAATCAATAAGATAAGACTTTTCAATGCTGTTCATTTGCTATGGCAAAGAGTAATCTTCCGCCCCTTGGACGCCCGATTTGCCTTCAAAGTGTAAAGAATAATCGACTTTTATCCCGCACATAAATGTTGTAAACATGTTGCATAAAGATGGCGGTATTGAGTTACCTTACTAAAGCTGGGACACCCGGATAAACACATAAAAAAGAGTCACTTCAGAGCTCGCAACTTCATTCATGACAGGTAAAACAGGACATCATCAGATGGTAGATCATTCTAAAATAGCAACGGATGCCACGCCAGGATCAGAAGATCATCTAAGACGAAACCTTACCAACCGACATATTCAACTGATCGCTATCGGTGGCGCAATTGGTACCGGTTTGTTTATGGGTTCCGGCAAAACCATCAGTCTGGCTGGGCCTTCCATCATTTTTGTGTACATGATTATCGGCTTTATGCTGTTTTTCGTGATGCGCGCGATGGGCGAACTGCTGCTCTCCAACCTGCAATATAAATCTTTCAGCGATTTCGCCGCCGATCTGCTCGGCCCATGGGCGGGTTTTTTCACCGGTTGGACCTACTGGTTCTGCTGGGTGGTGACCGGCATTGCCGACGTAGTCGCCATTACCGCCTACGCCCAGTTCTGGTTCCCCGATCTGTCGCAATGGGTCGCTTCGCTGCTGTGCGTTTTGCTGTTGCTCAGCCTAAACCTGGCGACGGTAAAAATGTTCGGTGAGATGGAGTTCTGGTTTGCGATGATCAAAATCGTCGCCATTGTCGGCCTGATTATTGCCGGTTTGGTCATGGTGGCTATGCACTTCGAATCGCCAACCGGCAGCGTCGCTTCGTTCTCACATTTGTGGAATGACGGCGGCATGTTCCCGAAAGGCATCAGCGGTTTCTTTGCAGGCTTCCAGATCGCGGTATTCGCCTTTGTGGGGATCGAACTGGTGGGCACCACCGCCGCAGAAACTAAAGATCCAGAAAAAGTGCTGCCACGCGCGATTAACTCTATTCCGATCCGCATCATCATGTTCTACGTGTTTGCGTTGATCGTGATTATGTCGGTGACACCGTGGAGTTCTGTGGTTGCCGACAAGAGCCCGTTCGTTGAGCTATTCGTCTTGATTGGCCTGCCTGCTGCGGCCAGCGTGATTAACTTTGTCGTGTTGACCTCTGCGGCCTCTTCCGCCAACAGCGGGGTATTCTCCACCAGCCGTATGCTGTTCGGCCTGGCGCAAGAAGGGGACGCACCAAAGTCGTTTGCCAATCTTTCCAAGCGTGCGGTACCGGCCAACGGCCTGACCTTCTCCTGCATCTGCTTGCTGGGCGGTGTGGTACTGATTTACCTGATCCCGAACGTGATGACGGTATTTACCCTGGTCACCACCGTTTCAGCGATCCTATTTATGTTCGTTTGGACCATCATTTTGTGCTCATACCTGGTGTATCGTAAACAGCGCCCGGCGCTGCACCAGAAATCGATCTACAAAATGCCTGCCGGTAAGCTGATGTGCTGGGTATGTATGGCGTTCTTTGTATTTGTGCTGGTGCTGTTGTCACTGCGTGACGATACCCGCCAGGCGCTGATTGTTACGCCGCTGTGGTTCGTCATCCTGGGGATCGGCTATCAGTTTGTCCGCCGTAAAAAGGCCTGATTCCCCCCTCTGTCGATTAGCGGTGGCGCAGGCCTGGCTGCCGCTCAACGTAGTGC
>JBAQHZ010000048.1:0-14869 GCA_049288585.1 Chania sp. | reverse complement strand
GTAAAATCGCTGTCGATCGAAACCATGGTTTGTGAACGTCATTTAATACCGAGTCAATTACAGCATTCACAGTTCCAGTTGGATATCGCCCTGCCGATAGGCCCTATCGAAATGCTGCGCTCGCCTTCCCGACCACAAGGCGTCCCCGATCTGGCCCAAGCCTGGCGCGCGCTACAGCTGATTGCCAATAATCCGCTACGTTATGCACTGCCGGAAGTCAAAGACTGTTCTTCGCTGCTAAAAGACTGGCTGTCACTGTTTTGCCAATTCGGTGAGGCCAGCCAACATAAACGCATTACCAGCCTCAACCATGCCAGCATCAGTCACAACTTCGAGCGTTACACCCTCCCTGGCCCCATTGCCTGGGGGCGCGGAGTAAAAGCCACTCTCGATCTCAACAGCCATCACCACAGCGATAAGGGCGTTCTGCTGTTCGCCAGGATCCTGCATCACGCGCTATCCGAATATTGTGAACTGGGGCAGACCCTGCGGATGCACGTCAACGTTGACGGCGAAACTTTCGCACAATGGGAGCCCATCAGCCATGTCTAGTACACCGGCACTGATCGTTGGCCTCTCAGCCAGTCAGGATTTCTTCGAACTGCTGCGCCGCATTGAGCGGGCAACACCACAAGAACCACGTCTGGGGACCTCTGGTGCGCCTAGTCATCGTCAACTGAGGATCGTACAGCCCGCAGATATGGCCTTCGCGCCCCGCGAGGTGGCCGATGTCAGGCAACGGCCAAGTAACAATGGTCACGGGCCACTGGTGACAATCTCTTGCCGTCATTTCGGGCTGTTCGCCCCTTATGGGCCGTTGCCCATTCATGTAACGGAACACGCGCGCAATGAATCCTTGGCCAAGCGAAATCAGGCTTTTCAGGATTTTGCCAGCATCCTCAGCCAACGGATGGCGATCCTGCATTACCGTTCATGGGCGCAGCTAAACGTTGCGGTAGGGCACGATCGCTCTGCGGCTAATCCGTTCCTGCACCATATACGTCAAATCGCTGGCGTCACTTCTAAGCAGGCGCTGACGCCGCACGTCGCACGTGTTCGCACGCTGTTTCCTGGGGCTTATCTACCGGGGCGCGGCTCACTGCAGAAACTGCAGGACATCCTGACGCATTACTTTTCCGTATCCATCCGTCTCGAACCCCATAAGGGATTGTGGATCGACGATTCTCACAACACAGAAAACCAGCGGATGGGAAAACTGGGAGCCACGCGGATGGGTCGACGTTTTTTCGATGTTCAGCACAGCCTGGTCGTCAACATCGGCCCGGTCTCCGACCCCGACTATCTCAATTACCAACGTGGCAGCGAGCGCCTGCAAACCCTGGTGCACCTGTGCCATGACTTCGTGCGGCACCGAATGGTACTGGATGTGAACTTGCTGATCCAGACCACCCCCGAGATGGCCTGCCGTCTCGGTAAAGGCAACCTTAGCCGTCACTGCTGGCTAAAGCCAGGCTCGGCTTTACGTATCCAACCCCTTTATAGAACAGTGACTTAACTTCAGGAGCGATAACGATGTACCAGCGTGAACGTCTTTTTAACCAGCTCGGCGCCTTCGCCTATCAAACCTTCGTTGAGGCAACCCGGCTTTGCCGCAGCTACCGACACGAATACGTTGAGCTTGAGCATTGGCTGAAAGTCTTGGTGGACCAACAGAAAGGGGATGTTCCTGCTCTCCTGACTCATTACGGGCTTAATCAGGCGGCCATCGCTGCACGACTGGACAACATCATTCAGCACATGCCCAACAGCAATACGGCGGTGCAGGATCTTTCCTCACGGTTGGAGTCTGCCGTGGAGTCCGGCCTACTGATGAGCAAAGTGATGGGGAGCCAGCGCTCGATCCGTACCGCGCATATCCTGCTCGGGTTGTTGCAGGATACACAGCATCAACGCTGGCTTTATCGCCTGTGTGATGAATTTAAAAAATTACCCATTCCGCAAATCGCCCAAGAATATGAAGGCCTGCTGCGTGATTCGATAGAACACGAAGATGCGCTGCAAGATGATGTCATGCAGACCACCCCCCCCCTCGGCAAGCAGACAGCAGAAGGCCGCGCGGCACTGGATAAATGGTGTGTCGATCTCACGAAACAGGCGGTAGCCGGTGAGATTGATCCCGTCATTGGCCGCGAGACCGAATTACGCCAGATGATCGATATCCTGTCACGCCGCCGACAGAACAACCCCATTCTGGTGGGGGAGGCGGGTGTGGGGAAAACGGCCGTGGTTGAAGCGCTGGCCAGAAAACTTGCCAGTGGTGACGTTCCTCCGTTGCTGCGTGAAGCCCGTCTGCTTTCGCTCGATCTCGGCCGCATGCAGGCAGGAGCCAGTATGCGCGGCGAATTTGAGTCGCGCCTGAAAGCGTTGATCGATGGTATCAGCCAGTGTGATACGCCCATCATTCTGTTCTGTGATGAAGCCCATACGCTGGTGGGGGCCGGAGGACAGGCGGGAACCGGTGATGCGGTCAATCTGCTGAAACCGATGCTGGCCAGAGGTGCGCTGCGCATGATCGCCGCCACCACGTGGTCGGAATATAAACAGTTTATTGAGCCGGACTCGGCGCTCACCCGCCGTTTCCAGCGGGTGCTGATTAGCGAACCGAATGAGCCTACTGCGGTGGATATGCTACGCGCCATCGCTCCCCATTTTGCCAAGCATCACCATGTGACTATCCGCGACAGCGCCATTCTGGCGGCGGTGCGTCTGTCATTGCGTAACCTGCCTTCGCGCCAATTACCGGACAAAGCCATCAGCCTGCTGGATACCGCCTGTGCCCGCGTGGCGCTAAGCCAACATGCCCAACCTCAGGCCATCGAGCAGTTGGCTGCCCGGCTTGGCGTCCTACAGACAGAGCGTCTCTACCTGCAAAGAGAGCATCAATTGGGTGCCGCCGTTGATGAACGGTTAGCGGAAGTTGAAGAGACGATCCCACGGCTGGAAGATGAGTTGGCAGTGCTACACCAACGCAATCAGCACGAACAGGAATTGGTTAAAGCCTTATTGCCGGACGAGAACTCGGGCTGCGTGATTACCGAGCATGCTCGTTGGCCAGAACTGGTGGAGTTACAGCAGGATACCCCGCTGGTTTACCCGTGGGTTGATGAACAGACCATCGCCGAAGTTCTGTCTGACTGGACAGGGATCCCCAGCGGCAAAATGTTACAAGACGACATTGAATGCGTGCTGAATCTTGAACAACACCTGGAGAGCTGTATTTTCGGGCAAGAAAACGCCATCAAGGAGATCGCTCAGGCCATCCGCATTGCGCGCGCCGGGATCCAGTCACAGGAACGGCCTTTGGGGATCTTCCTGCTGGCGGGGCCGACGGGCACCGGCAAAACAGAAACCGCCAACGTGCTGGCAGATATGCTGTATGGCGGAGCCCACAATCTCATCACCTTCAACATGAGCGAATTCCAGGAAGCGCACACCCTGTCAACGCTGAAAGGTGCCCCTCCCGGCTACGTCGGCTATGGCAAAGGCGGCAAACTGACGGAAGCCGTGCGACGCAAGCCTTACTCGGTGATCCTGCTGGACGAGTTTGACAAAGCCCACCCCGATATCCATGACGCCTTTTATCAGGTGTTCGACAAAGGCTGGATGGAAGATTCGGAAGGCCGCATCGTCAGCTTCCGGCAGTGTTTCATTCTACTGACCTGCAATCAGGGAGCGGAGGAAATTGAGCAGGCCTGTCTGGCCGACAGCGCCATCAAGCTTTCAGCCCTGAAGCCCATCCTTTACGACGCCCTATTGCCCCGCTTTGCTCCGGCCCTGCTGGCGCGGGTCAATATCATCCCTTATCTGCCGCTACAGCAAAGCGCTCTGGCGCAGATCGCCACCCATTATCTCACGCGTCTGCAACAGCGCCTGGCGAAAGAGCTTGATGCCACGCTGTTAACCGAGGGCGATATTCCCGCGTGGATCGCCGAACGGATCTCAAGCCATCCGAACCGGGGCCGCGCCGTCGAAGAACTGCTGCGCCAGACGGTATTGCCAGCGATCGGCAACGAAGTGTTACGACGACAGCATGAGGCCAGCCCACTGAAAGAAATCAGGCTGATGATCGAAGACGCCAACCTGAGTCTGGAATTTTCCTGATCGTGACTCATGGTCATCAGGTAAACATTATTTGAAAACGAGGTCGTTATGCCTTTAATCGAAATAGAAAATGAGTTGTTGTCGGGGTTTGATGCTTTCCCTCTCAGCTTTACCACACAGGAACGGCTTTCGAAGAATCCGGTATACAGCCTGGAATTTCAGGCTACCGATTCAGATATCGATCTGGTCAGCCTGCTGGGCGAGATTATCAAGGTCAGAATCGAACTGCCTGATTCTGCCGGTTACCGAACTTTCTTCACTTATGTGGTGGCGGGCAATGATGAAGGTCAGCGGCACAATCAGTTTGTTTATCGGCTGGAGCTAAGCACCTGGCTGTGGTTCCTGATGCAGAACCGTAACTGCCGGATCTTTCAGGACCTGAATATCGTCGGCATTATTGAACAAATATTTACCCGCTATAACTTTGCCGATTACCGCTTTGAACTGGCAGATAGCTACCCGCTGCGCGAGTATTGCGTGCAGTTTGCCGAAACCGACTTCGACTTTATCAGCCGGCTGCTGGAAGACGAAGGGGTCTGGTATTACTTCGAGCATAGTGATGAAAAACACACTCTGGTTATTACCGATCGGCAGCAGTTTGCCGCGCTGGAAGGCAACTATGCCCAATTGAGCTTCCTGCCGGACAGCGAGGAAATGCGCGCTATTCGGGAAGGTGTGCAACGTCTCCAGCGCTCGCAGCGCATCCATGCCAGCGAAGTCGTACTGCGTGATTTCGATTTTCTTAACCCGCGTAATACGTTGCAGACCCATATCGAAGAATCCCGCCAGCACCTGCAAGGGGTTCCTCTGGAATGGTACGACTATGCCGCTGGCTATACCGACACCCAGCACGGCGAAAACATTGCCCGTCTGCGTTTGGAGGCAATGCAAAGTCACGGTCAGCTGCTTTCCGGTGAAAGTAACGCCATCGGCCTGATGGCAGGAAAGTCGTTCTCACTGGTGCAACACCCAGACAATAGCCGCAACCGCGCCTTCAAGTTACTGGCCTGTGACTACAGTTTTCTACAGGACGGGCCTGACAGCGGCAGCCATGGGCGCAATGTTGTCTGCCGCTTTATGGCGCTTAATGACGATATCGTCTATCGCCCGCTGTGTGTTACCCCTCGGCCACAGGTGCCCGGCGTTCAGAGCGCTACCGTGGTTGGCGCGCGTGAATCGGAAGTCCATACCGACAAGTTTGCGCGCATCCGCGTTCACTTCCATTGGGATCGCTATAAAACCACGGAGGAAGACAGCTCCTGCTGGATCCGCGTGGTCCAGGCGTGGGCAGGTAAAGGCTGGGGCGTACTGGCCATGCCGCGTGTCGGCCAGGAAGTGCTGGTCAACTACGTCGATGGCGATCTGGATCGGCCAATGGTCACTGGGATCGTCTACAACGGAGAAAACCCACCGCCTTACCGCTTACCTGAACAGATCAATTATTCAGGCTTTGTTTCACGTTCGTTACGCTTTGGCCAGCCACAACATGCCAGCCAACTGACCTTCGATGATAAACGCGGTAACGAGCGGGTCATGATGCACGCCGAGCGCGATTTACAGAAAACCATTGAACGTAATAGCGCCACCGCCGTCGGCCAGGATAAGTACGAAACGGTAGAACGCACCGAAACCGACTGGGTGAGTAACCATATCTCGTACAAGGACGTCAGCTTCTCGGTGACAGGGTTCAGTGCCTCCGCTACCGGGATTAGCATCTCCGCCACCGGCGTCAGTTTTTCGTTAACCGGGCTCAGTACCAGCCTGACTCTGATTAATACCTCGTTTACCGGCATTAGTACCTCATTTACCGGGGTGAATACGTCGTTCACTGGCCTAAGTACCTCCTTCACCGGGATGAGTACCAGCATGACCGGCATGAGCAACTCAATGACCGGCAATAGCAACTCCTTTACCGGTTGCAGTAACAGCATTACCGGCAGCAGTCATAGTCTGACCGGCATGAGCAGCAGCATAACCGGTCAAAGTATCAGTCAGACCGGCGAGAGTACCAGCATGACCGGTGAAAGCACCTCCTTTACCGGCGTCTCTTTCAGTAGCGTAGGCAGCAGCACCAGCCAGACCGGCATCAGCATAAGTACCACCGGTTCCAGTACCAGCGTCACCGGTTCCAGCGTCGGTATGACCGGCAGCAGCATCAGTACTACCGGCAGTAGCATCAGTACCACTGGCAGTAGCGTAAGTACTACCGGTTCCAGCATCAGTACCACCGGGAGCTCCGTGAGCGCGGTCGGTAGCAGTATCAGCAACACCGGTAACAGCATCAATACTACCGGTTCAAGTATCAGCAACACCGGGTTGGGCATCAGTTATACCGGCATGGAGTACTCGGACAAGGGTGTCGATCTGAAGACCGTCGGCATGCAGATGAAGAATTGAATAAGGGAAAACGATGCGCACCATTTATCCACAACAGTTGGTGATACTGAAAAATAGCTACCAGATTGGGCGGGAAAGCCATATGGGTATCAGCGTTGTCGCCGGTTTTTATTTGTCAAAACCCGAGCACTTCGTGACATCCCCCCAGATCTGGCACGCTTTGCAGAGCGCCCCGCGTTCATTCCAGATGCTGGATTGCGCGGAACCCAAGCCGTTTGCAGAATATTTATTGGCCGGGCACGCCGGTATCGGCGAAGAGGTTCGAACGCTGGATGTTCAGGTTAAGGTAGGGTCACTGTCGCGCCGCTGGCGTATTGAGGGCGAAAGTCATAAGGCAGGTATACAGACCAAGCCATTTAGCCGTATGCCGATGGATCATACTCAAAGCTGGGGCGGAAAAGGCTGTAAAGAAAACCCATTGGGGCGCGGTTACAGCGACAGCAGCAACCCTACGCTGATGTCGATAGGCTTTGACGGGGCAGCGATCGTCCGTTCTCCGCTGGCGGCACCGACCCCAATCCCCCATGATTTTCAGCTGCGTAAAGCCTACTTGGATAACGT
Source organism: Chania sp. (assembly GCA_049288585.1). Taxonomy (GTDB): domain Bacteria; phylum Pseudomonadota; class Gammaproteobacteria; order Enterobacterales; family Enterobacteriaceae; genus Chania. The sequence continues at coordinate 7,789 of JBAQHZ010000048.1, read as the reverse complement.
TTCCTCTGCCATGCAGGATAAGCATTATTTGGAAACCTATTTCCCTGGGTTGCCGCCGGGTATCGATCACCGTTATTTCCAGATGGCACCACCGTCACAGTGGCTGAACACCACCGAATGGCCGGATAGCGTTCCTTATGAGCTTCAGGGTTTTCGTCCCAACGGCACGGTATTGGCTGGCAGTTTCCCTGCTGTGCGGGCTCGGGCTTTTATATGGCCACAAAACGAATCTCTGCCGCAGGAGCTGCCACTACAGCGCAAAACACTGTGGTTGCTGCCGGACCAGGACGTCGGCCTGTTGGTGTTTACCGGCTGTGTGCCACTCACCCACCTGTTTGATGAACCGGTGCAAACCCTGCTGGTCGGGCTGGATGGCGTCCAGTCGTTACGTGAAGCTGAGCATTATCAACAGGTTTACGCCCGCCGTAGCGTAACAGGCGCGCAGGGTTTTGCCTTCCTAAACGATCAGGAACTGATGCCCGTTGGCATGCCGCTGAACGTCATCCGTGATTTGGCCGATCATCCCTATTCCAAACGTTACCAAGCCACTCCACAACCCGCAGAAGTGAGTCAACGCTTTTATCAGGAGATACGCGAAGCCATCGAGCAAAATCAGCAGCAACAGCAACCAGAACTCCTTCAAAGCGTCCAGGCACCACCTGCAACAGACGGAGAGGCAGGAACCTTGTGGCTACAGCGCAATGAGGACAGCGCTGAAAATCTCACCTTCAGCGGCACCGACTTCTCGGCGTTGACGCTGCAAAACCGGCATTTTCGCTATTGCACCTTTAATCACTGCCGCTTACTGGGTACCACGCTGGCCGATTGCACCTTTGAGTCTTGCCAGTTCATATACTGTCAGATCGAAGAGGCACAGTGGCGCAACGTGCATCTGATCGGGTGTTTTATCAACCACACCGTCTTCAGAAATACCCACCTCGACCATTGTCTGTATGAAAAGGTCACGCTGGAATCCGCCCAGTTCCTCCAGTGCCGTTTCACCGATTTTCGCTGGCAGCACTGCACTGTCAAACACGGAGATTTCACTCGCAGCCAGTTCGAGCAATGCACGCTGGACGGCAGCTTTTTCTCTGAGACCCTGTTCAACCAATCCCAACATAACAGGTGTTTATTAACCTCGTGCATTTTCGAGCAATGTAGCGGCTTAGAGGCCAAATTCGTCGACAGCACGCTGGAGAAAAGCTCGTTCATCGACAGTAACTGGCGAGGAATAAGCTTTACCCGCTGCCAGATCTACAGCTTCACCACCGGCCTTGGGGTCGACTTATCAGAAAGTCACTTTGAGCAATGCAGTATGGAAAAGGTGGGATTCATCAAAGCCAACCTACAGGCCAGCACCTTCAGCCACTGCTCGCTGCTGGAAGGATGCTGCGATAAAGCCAATCTGGATCAGGCCACCATTACCTCTTGTGATATGGCACTGCTGCGCCTGAAGGATGCCTGTCTGACGCGCAGCCTCTGGCAAGCCACCAGTCTGCAACAGAGCATGCTGTATAACGCCGATCTGCGTGATACCTGCTTTCAACATTGCAACCTAATCGGTGCCAGCCTGGCTATGACCAGCCAGAATCTGGCCACCCGCTTTGAACAATGCCTGCTTGAGAAAACCCATTGGCTTCCTCGGCGCTACAAAGTACCCGCATAAGTTGGCCTTCTGACAGGAGAACAGGATGAACGAGTTAGCAAATACGGCGATCCCGCCGAAAGAACCACGGCGGATCGTTGGCAAGCATTTCAAGGGGCGCACGCTGAATCACTTGCTGCTTTCAAAGGTCTATTTTACTGATTGCAGCTTCTCGGATCTCGTCATCAACGGCGGCACAATCCGCGATTGTCATTTCGAAAACTGCCGTTTTACTCAGGTTAAATTGCAGGCTGGCAACCTGGAACGTTGCACATTCCGCTATAGCCATCTGCACCACATTGATGCCAGTGATTTGTCTGCCTATCAATTGAGCTATGTAGAAAGCCAATGGCGGCAGTGTACTCTGCACCGCTGCCAGATTGAAAGCTGGCTGTTGGCCAATTGCCAGATGGAGCAGATCCACTGGCAGGATCTTCAACTCTCCTATCTGACCGTTGCCAATACGCTTATCACCGATCTGAAGGTGCTCGATGGCAGCCTGCAAGACGCCAGTTGGTATGGTAATGCGCTGTCGCAGGCCGATTGGCAACGGGTGAATATTCTCCGCCAGGTGATGGGGTGTTGCACGCTGAACCAGTGCCGCTATCAGGAGGTCAGCGGTGAGACCCTGGTCTGGAGCGATTGCCAACTGACGCAAACCGATCTGCGCAAGTTACCCCTGCAAAATGCCAGTTTCCACAAGACCCTGTTGATAAAGTGCCAACTGAGCGAGAGCAACCTTAACTCGGCACGGTTCAGTGAGGCCACTCTCGAACACTGTGACTTTACGCTGGCACAACTGCAAGGAGCCCACTTTGTCGATGCCAAACTGAACGCTTGCAACCTGAATGCCGCCAATTTGCAACAGGCTTCACTGCTGCGTGCCCAGTTGGAACGGTGTGATTTAACTCAGGTCAATCTAAGCCGGGCCGATCTGCGCAGCTGCAACCTGCGCACCTCATCGTTGCAAGCCTGCAAAATACACTCAACCCGGCTGCACGGCGCACAGCTACAAACGCTGGATACGCCATTAGCCTTGCCGGATCCGTTACTGGTGCAGATCGACAGTTGGTATGACCTACACCAACCAGGGCCGCAAACCCAATCATCCTCATCTTCTATTCCTTCAGGAGCTAGCCGCTATGTCTGAACTCATTCCCATTATCACCACTCGCCACACCACCAGCGTGCACCGCCCTTCACGCATAAGGCAAAGAATCGGCAGAATACACCTGGTGCCCACCGTCATCACCGATCATGTCACGCTGGACGATCACGGCCAGCTCTGTCTTGAGCATCATACGACGTTAGCGTTGGTGACGGCAGCCAGTTGCCTGGTGCAACCGCAGGCCGGCGATCTGGTGAGTGCCGTTTTATGCCAGCGCCAGGCGTTTGTCACTGCCGTTCTGCAACGCCAACGGCCGGAAGCCCCCTTGATGTTGAACAGTGGTAACGTGCCGCTGCACCTTCTGGTACCAGCATTGGAGATCCACAGCCCTGAGCGCGTCGAAATCCATACCGGCCACTTCTCCTTGCTGGCGCACACCAGCCAATGGGTGGCTAAAACCCTGCAACAGGTGGTCGATACTCTGTTCGTGAAGGCGAAGCATGCCCATCGTCAGGTGGAAAATACCGATGAAGTCCAGGCCCGCCATATCAACCAGCAGGCGGAACAAAGCTTAATCATCAATAGCCGAATCGGCTCATTAAATGCCTCTGCCGTGCTAAGAATTGACGGCGGGCAGATCCATATGGGGTAAGCCAAATGACATTCAGCAACAACGGCGCTAAGGGGATGAGTTTCGCCCCTGTCACTCCCATGATCCCGATACCAGGCCCGAATACTGCCCCCAACAGCCAGGGCATACCCAACCACCCCAATTATTTCTTAGTGTCGGGTACTAAACAGACGGTGAGTACCAGGCGAACATCAACGATAGATGCAGGCAGCGTGTTGGGGGCCGCCTCTGGGACAAATGGTGCCCAAATGGACCCTATGCAAGGTTCGAATAAAGTTAACGTTCAGGGTAGCCCAGTGACCCGCTTAGGTGATCAAAGTATGACCAACAACCATAACGCATCAACAGTGCAATGTGATCCAAGCCAAACCAAGTGTGCAGTCAATGCGTAGACAATACCGTTTCCAATCTCTGCTCACCCTGGCCGGGTGGGCACTACTCAGCGGTTGCAGTTGGTTTTCCTCCGCACCGGAAATCCCGCCGCAGCAGCGGCAAATCGTGATGCAACTGAATGCAGCCCCTATCATTAACCCCGGGCCAAACGGCCGCGCGCAGCCGGTAAAAATCTGCATCATCGAAACCAACCTCGATGGTTGGTCACCACCAGATCTGTACCAGGGGACCCCCTGCGCCGCGATCAATACCGGCGGTGAGGTGGTCAGCGTGAGTCAATACATCCTGGCACCCTTGGAGACGCGCCAATATCTGCGAGAAGTCCCTTTCGATCAGGATCGTTGGCTGGTAATTGCCGCTGAATTTCAAAACATGAATGAAGGGAAAAACCTCATGCAATTGAAGTCCGTTGCCCGTACTGATTTCAAACCCGTGGTCCGTGTGGATGGCAGTAACTTGACGCTGCTGCCGAACCCGGCCACAGACGTTTCAAAGGAAGAATAATATGTTGCCAAAACAACGTGTTGCCTGGGTAGAAGGGATGCTGATGGAACCCCAGCACTTCCAGCAGCAAGAACGTTACCTGGAACATCTCATCGATATGCGCGCACGCAGTATGGGCGCGCTAGCCTGGGGGTTCCAGGCGCTGAGTATTAATCAGGGATTGCTGGATCAGGGCAAATTCGCCTTGAATCAGGCCAGTGGAGTGTTCCCTGATGGCACCCCCTTCCACATGGGGGACAGCGAGCCGCTGCCGTTGCCTTTTGAACCTGGAGAAAACTGCCAGGGCAACGTGATCTGCCTTTCCATTCTGATGGATATCCCTGGCAACACTTACATCGACCTGACAGGAGGCAAAGAGGGTAGCCGTTTTACCGCAGTGGATGCGGAAGTCCAGGATCGTAACCATGGCATTGCCGCAGAGGGGACACCGATGATCGCTACCCTACAGCTTGGGCAACTCCAGACCCGGCTGAATCTGCGGGGCGCCGTCAGTGATGCGGAGTCCATGCTGCCGGTCGCTTTTATCAAGGAACGCACCCGGGATGGCCGCTTGATTCTGGACGACAAGTTTCTGCCACCGATGCTGGATTTCCGGGCGATAGGCTGGTTGGAAAATGCCACTACCGAACTCCTTGGCCTGATAGTACAACGATTGGAAGCGGTCTACCGCCCGGATGTCCCGCTCTCCATGGGTGGTTTGTCCGAACTGCTGGAGTTGCTATTGTTGCAGACCCTCAGTGAATACAATCTAAAACTCTCGCATATCCTGACGCAGAAGCAGATCCATCCAGAATCGCTATTCCAGCTACTGTTGGGGCTGCTTGGCCGGTTGAGTACCATTCCGGGTGGAGAGAAACCCTGGGCGCGGCCAGATTTACTCTACGCTCATCATGAGCCTCACAATGGCTACTTCTCCCTCTTCGCCGCCCTGCGTCGCGCGCTGTCGCTGGTAATCGAAGCCCCGGCGGTCGCTCTGCCCTTTGTTGAACGCGGTGATAATATCTATCTGTGCCAGAACGATACCCAATTGCGGCTGGAGAAACTGGTCTTTACCGTCAGCGCAAAACTGCCTGCGGACACCATACGAACCTATTTCCCGGCGCAAACCAAACTGGGCCCCGTCGAGAAAATCGTTCAGTTGATCGACCTGCAACTCCCTGGTGCCAGGATGATGCCAATGGCCTCACCACCAAGGCATATCCCTTATTACCCCAACAGTGTCTATTTTGAGGTCGACCATTCCGATCCGATCTATCAGGAAATGATGTCGGGCACCGCCATCGCCCTCAGTATCGTTGGCGACTTCCCTGAATTGCGTTTTGAAGCCTGGGGATTAAGGCAAGGGAGAATCGGATGAATGATTTTGAACGCCAGATCCGTGAGGCGATTTCAGCCGCACGCAATGGCGCACGGCATGCGGAACAGTCGTTAACCAACCCGATCTGGCAAGCCAAAAGCAGCATGTCATCGCTGAGCGGTATTATCCCGAGAAGTAGCAAGCCCTCACGTTCACAGCCTGACGCAGGAGAAGAGGATAGCGACGCAGTGGCATCGGCGATGGTCGGTTATTCAGCCGATAACGATGATGCCACCACCAGCAACATCGCCAGAATGCCGCCATCACAGGCCAAAACCTACCGGGCGATCCCCGATCGCCCTGGTGTGGTATCCGGGACCTGGGACAACCTCTATATCGCGGCTGTAATGCCACTGCTCTTGCTGGTGGGACGCTTCCGCTCCCACGCCGAAACCAGGGTGGCTGAAATCAGGCCACCTATCGTCAGGGAAATACAGTATTTTCAGCAGAGTCTGCAGAAAAAAAACTGCCCGGTGGACGATATTCACCACCTTTCTTATCTGTGTTGTACCTACATCGACGGTATTTTCTCGGGCCTGCAAAGCTCCGAATCGTTCAACCAAAGTTTGCTGGTGGAATTCCATCGCGATGCCTGGGGCGGAGAAGACTGCTTTGAACATCTGCAAGGGTATCTGGAATCACCGAAACAGAACCGGCAAGTACTGGAATTTTACGATCTGATCCTATCAATGGGATTTGAGGGTAAATTCCGCATGATTGAACACGGTGCGATGCTGTTGATGGATCTGCGTAACCGCCTGCATATCCTGCTCTATGCACAGAATGCCACAGAATCATTGGCTATCGCACAGGCAGACGTAGGTTCGCCACGGCGAACCTACGTCAAAGCGTTAAAAATTCTCTGCTATGGGCTGATGGTGTGCCTGTGCGCTTACGGTGTCAGCGCCTGGTACCTGCACGAGCAATCGCGCAAAATCCGCAGCGATATCCTGGCGTGGGTGCCACCGGAACCCCGTAAGATCAATATTATGGAGACGCTCCCCAATCCTCTGTCAAAAATCCTGAGCGAAGGCTGGCTGGAAGTGCGTAAAGATCCGCGCGGCTGGTTGCTGATCTTTACGTCGGACGGCGCATTCCGCACTGGTCAGGCACATCTTTCAGAAGAATTCCTGAACAAACGCAATATCGAACGTCTGGGTGAAGCCTTGGCACCATGGCCTGGCGATCTGGAGGTTATCGGTCATACGGATGACAAGCCTTTCCGCAATAACTCAGGTAACTCAAATATCAAACTTTCTGAAGCCAGGGCCATCGTGGTAGCTGACAAGCTGCGGGAGTCCACCAATATCAATCAGACACATCAACGTGAGATCAGCGCTATCGGGCGTGGTGAAAGTGAGCCACTGGCCGACAACACCACGGAAGACGGCCGCCGTCGCAACCGGCGTGTCGACATCCTGTGGAAAATCGGCCAACGCGATGCTGAACAGGCGATGAAAGAATTCATCGATGGCAGTACCCCCGTGATCTTGGATACCAATAGACAATAATAGGGATCGTTATGATACGCCGACTTCTGATTTTGATGATCGCCCTGGTGCTCTGCTATGTCGTTTGGTGGGTGGGCCCACTGATTGCTATTGGCCCTTATTTCCCGCTGGGCGGAGTTTGGGTTCGTAAAATCATTATCATACTTATCCTGTGTTGGGCATTGTGGCCTTTCGTCGCGGTTTGCCTGGGCTGGGTTTTCCGCCATGTCCGAGCGCCGTTGCCACAGCGCAAGAAAAAAACGGTGCAGTTGGATCGCGTTTCCACGCGTTTTTATGATGCTCTGCGTACACTGCAACATGTCAGCCTAGCAGGCCAGAAAACACGCTGGCAACGCTGGCGCGAACGCAGGAAACGCCAGTATATTGATGAGAAACCCTGGTTCCTGGTTATGGGCCCACCAGGATGCGGGAAAACCTCGCTGATCTATGAAAGCGGCGAACACTTTTTGCTGTCGGAGCAGTATGGTCTGGCACAAACCAGTGATGTGGGGCCCACTCAAGACTGTAACTGGTGGCTGACAGACCGTGCAGTTTATATTGATACCGCGGGCGAATGGATCCTGTTACACGGCCAGAGTGAAGAAGCGGGGCTCGCAAAGCAAAAACTGTTCTCGATGATCCGCAAGCATCGGCGTTATCC
>JBAQHZ010000047.1:0-5368 GCA_049288585.1 Chania sp. | reverse complement strand
GCTCCTGAATTTTCCCTTCGTACCTGATTGCAGCGGTAAATCAGGTACGGATGTGTTGGGTATAAAGGCGGAGGTGAGCGGTATGCATCCCTATGTACTTGAGGCTGAGGGCATCAGTAAACAGTTCCCCGGTGTTAAAGCGTTGGATAACGTTTCCATTAAAATCAAACCGGGCAGCGTGCATGCATTAATGGGTGAAAACGGTGCCGGTAAGTCGACGCTGATGAAATGCCTGATTGGTATTTATCGTCCTGACGCTGGCATTATCAAAATCAAAGGCCAGCCAATCACTTTCAGCGATACGCTGGAAGCGCTGCACTCGGGGATTTCGATGATCCATCAGGAACTCAATTTAGTGCCGCATATGACGGTGGCAGAAAATATTTGGCTGGGGCGCGAGCCCGCCCGATGGGGTTTTGTGAATCACGGCGAGCTTAATCAAAAAACCCGCGAACTGCTGCTGCGGCTGAATATTAAGTTAGCGCCGGAAACCATGGTGGGTGATTTGAGCATTGCCAGCCAGCAGATGGTGGAAATTGCCAAAGCGGTTTCTTATAACGCCGACGTATTGATTATGGATGAACCGACATCGGCATTAACCGAAGGTGAAGTGGTACATCTGTTTGCGATTATTCGCGAACTGCGAGAGCAGGGCAAAGGGATTATTTACATCAGTCACAAGATGGATGAAATATTTGCGATTACCGATGAAGTCAGCATCTTTCGTGACGGCACCTTTATCACCAGCGATAAAACCGAAAACCTGACCAAACAATCGCTGATCACCATGATGGTCGGCCGCGAATTAACCCAGATGTTCCCCAAATTCAATAACAACATCGGCGAAGAGGTGTTGCGGGTTAAAGGCTTGCGCCGTGCCGGGTGGTTCCAGGATATCTCTTTTAACCTCAAACGCGGTGAGATTCTGGGGGTTGCCGGGCTGGTGGGGGCAGGCCGCAGTGAAGTGATGGAAAGCCTGTTCGGTATGCACCCGGCAGAGGCAGGCCAAATCTTGATTGAAGGCCAGCCGGTGAAAATAGATTCGCCGTCAAAAGCCATCGAACAGGGGCTGGCTTTTCTCACTGAGGATCGCAAAAAGTCCGGGCTGTTTCTGGTGCTGTCAGTGGTCGAGAACATGAGCATTGTCAATCTCTCCGAATATATTGGAAAAAACGGTTTTGTCAGCCATGTGCAAATGGCGCAAGACTGTATGGACCAGATTAAGAAACTCAATATTAAAACCCCGACCATGGATCAGATTATTAATAATCTCAGCGGCGGTAATCAGCAGAAGGTATTAATTGCCCGCTGGCTGTTGGCGCAGCCAAAAATATTGATCCTCGATGAGCCCACGCGCGGTATTGATGTGGGGGCAAAGGCAGAAATATATCGGCTGATCAGTGAACTGGCGAATCGTGGCGTAGCCATTATTTTGGTGTCATCGGAGTTGCCGGAAATTCTTGGCATGAGCGATCGTGTCATGGTGATGCACGCTGGGCGAATCACCGGGATTTTGGATAAAGACGAAGCCGATCAGGAAAAAATCATGGCGCTGGCCTCGGAATAACCTAAAGGTGGACCACAATGAGTAACGCAAATCTGGAAAAAACGTTCACGACGGCACCGCCGCATAAAACCACTTTGCTTTCCGGTTTGAGCGGCAAGATGCCGAAAGACACCGGCATTTTCGTCGTGATGATCGGTATTGCGCTGATTTTCGAAATTCTTGGTTGGACCGTGCGTGACCAATCCTTTCTGATGAACCCCAACCGGTTGCTGCTGATTGTGTTGCAGGTGGCGATCATCGGTATTATTGCGGTGGGCGTGACCCAGGTCATTATTACTACCGGTATCGATCTGTCTTCTGGCTCGCTGATAGCCCTGACGGCGGTGGTAGCCGCCAGCCTAGCGCAAACCTCAGACAGTATTTCCCCAATGTATCCCGCTTTGCTCGATCTGCCTGCCGCTATCCCGATTGGTGCCGGGATCGGCGTCGGCATTCTCTGCGGGTTTATCAACGGTTTCTTGATCACCCGCACCGGCATCCCGCCGTTTATCGCCACGCTGGGGATGATGGTGTCGGCACGTGGTCTGGCGCAGTATTACACCAAGGGTAACCCGGTCAGCTTTCTGTCGGATGGTTTCACGGCAATCGGGCAGGGTGCCATGCCGGTGATTATTTTCCTGGTGATCGCGGTGATCTTCCATATTGCGCTGAAGCATACTCGCTACGGTAAATACGTTTATGCCATCGGCGGCAACATGACGTCGGCTAAAGTCTCGGGCATCAACGTCAATAAATACCTGGTGACGGTCTATACCATTGCGGGTGGGTTGGCGGGGTTGGCTGGTGTGGTGTTGGCGGCACGCGTCAGCAGCGGGCAGTCAAGCATGGGGGTTTCTTATGAGCTGGATGCCATCGCGGCGGCGGTGATTGGTGGCAGCAGCCTGATGGGCGGCGTGGGGCGTATTACCGGCACCCTGATTGGGGCGGTGATCCTCGGCCTGATCAAAAGCGGCTTCACCTTTATCGGCGTAGATTCCTACATTCAGGACATTATCAAAGGCATCATCATTGTGGCCGCCGTCGCCATTGATATGCGCCGTAACCGCAAGAAAGCGTAACCACTATCTGCCGCCGGTTTAACCGGCGGCAGAGTGAGCTTAGGCTTCGGTATGGTTGAGGCGCCGTGCCTGAACGTATTTTGTCTTCCAGTACTGATTGTCCAATTCTGAAACCGTAACGCCCACTTTGGTGGAGGCATGAAGGAACTTGCCATCCCCGATGTACACGCCAACATGGCGTTCGCGCGCAGAGGTTTTAAAAAACACTAAGTCGCCAGTAGCAAGATCGTCTTTGGCAACGTGTGAACCTAACTTGCTCTGCTCGTGCGAGCTTCTTGGCAAACTGAGTGAAAACTCATCGGCAAAAATGCGCTGCATATAGGCAGAGCAATCAATCCCTTTGCGTGAGTTGCCGCCGAACTTGTAGCTTACGCCTTCCCATGCATCATAATGAGTCAGGATTTTTTTAAGTCGTTGGGTGTCGTTATGCCCTGATTTTGCAGGGTTGCTTTCACGAGCAAACGATGAATTAAAAAAATCCGACTTGGTGCTGTTACTTGCTGCGGCAGAGAAAGTGAATAACGAGGTCAAAACAAAAATCAACGGAGTAAAAATCTTTAGCATGGTTACATCTGAAGTTAAGTAGCTGTTTGTGGGGCTAACTCCCGTTAGGGAACCTGTGAATGGGGTGACTCTACACAAAAACCGCGCAAAAATAAACCAAAAAGTGGTTATTTATTAATCTTAAAGTTTCAACTGATTGTTATTATTGTATTTTTCAGAGGTTTTTACCGACATCGTTTTTTAGCATCGACGGGTTTTCAGCTAAGGGGCGTAGAGAATGTTCAGGAAAATCGCATTCATGTTATTGACCAGGAATATATATTGGGAAAAAGAGCCCATTCGTGTAGTAAAGGAAGTTTCTTGGCTTATGGTAGGAATAATTCGAATGTTAGAGCGGAATAATGCTGTTTGTTTATTTAATGCATAAAATTATAGATTAATCCTAAGAAATTTTCTTAAGTGGTGATGCAATGATTAATCATGTTTTTGGTGTGGCTATTCGCATTATAGGGTAGATGCATACAATATAAAAATTAGTTAACAATATAAATTAAAATCGTATATTGACACGGATAGTTAATGTTTTAATATACGCAAATTAGTCTTTTCTTATTATAAAATCTGTCATTGGTTGTCAGATCGGAGAGTTTTCTCTGTTTTTTATTTAAACTACATGGAATAGTGTAATATGAAAATCAAATTAGTATTGACGTTGATTGTTGCTGGTTTTTCTATGAACGCGGCGGCCAAAACAGCCGTGGGTGGCTATGAGTGGGCTGATAATAACCTGAATAGTTGCGTTAATATGCTAACGTCTGCCTCAGTGCCAGCAAAACATAAAGACGTATTAGTTATACCTGGCGGTACCTGTACTCTTTCGGTTAATGCCGCAGAAAAAGCGCTGGTTATCGATAATGCGTCAATTCAATCTAACGAGAAAGAGTTGGCTGTTCTGATGAAAAAAGTTCAACCTTATCTCGATAAAGGATTTGATAACACAGGAATGAAGTTGTGGAGTAGTTACTACACGCTTGATCAAGATAATAAGAAAATTATTCAGATCAACCAGACTCGTACCAGCAAGCTGGCTATTGTTAAACCTTACATTAAATAAACCTTTGGTGTGATTTAATTGCCAGAGAACGAAGAGCCTATCGGAGCTTCGTTCTCTTTTATTACCTTGCCAGTCAATAATATTTAGGCAGATGGCGAAAAGGTAGTTTCGTGCATTAAAAAGGGATTTAGGGTGAAGGCTTTACTTATCACGCTCGTATTCTGTAGTCTCCCAGCATCTGCAACTTCTTCACAAATTGTTAATCTGATTTTTGAGCTGGAGCCTCAGGGGAAAACGACTCTCACCACGCTCGAGGGTGATGGTTGTATTGCCAACACCGCGCTGCAAAACATTACTGGCCTGAAAAACCTGGTTGCCAAGGACCGTAGTTGTACCACATTCACCGAATTGAGTGACGCAGGGTTTAGCATTGATCAATTCAGTCAGTTAAATTTGGTGGTGATCCAAAAAATCCAGGAGGAACATCAACATAATGAAATTGATCAAGGCATTGATGCTGCATTTATCAACTATGAACTCGACCGGTCACAGGAGCAGAGCAATAATCAAAATCGCATCAGCGAGAATTACCAGCTCGACTCAGGGGCAAACCTAAGTGGCTGGATGTTGCGGCACAGTGGTCACTACAGTCAGCAAAATGGAGAACGGGGTTGGCTTAATGATTCTCTCTCTATGAGCCGCAATCTTTTGTCAGCAAGATCGGTTCTGAAACTGGGTGATGGCAATGGCAGTAGCGATATCTTTAGCAGCAATTCACGTACAGGAGTGGCTATTTATAGCGACGATCGCCTGTTGCCAACAGGTAAGCGCCCGGTGATGGGCAATATTCAGGGCGTGGCGCGTACTTCTGCCGAAGTCACTATTCAGCAAGGCGATCGCATTTTACTGCGAAAACGAGTGAAACCTGGCAATTTCAGCTTTAAAGATGTTGAAGTGGCCGACTCTGAAAATGCATTGATGCTGATGGTGCGTGAATCCGATGGCACAGTCACGGTGACGACAATTCCATTATTGGTATTACCTACCACCACGGCAGCGGGTAATATCAAATATGACTTTTTTGTCGGGCAAACACGGCCTGAGGTTTGGGATGCTGCTGCAAGCAAACCTTATTCACAATTGACCAGCGTTTATGGGATTAACAAAACAGTCTCTGCTTATGGC
>JBAQHZ010000046.1:0-11327 GCA_049288585.1 Chania sp. | reverse complement strand
ATACCCAAAATAATTCGAGTTGCAGGAAGGCGGCGACGCAGTGAATCCCCAGGAGCTTACTCAAGTAAGTGACTGGGGTGAGCGAGGAAAGCCAACGCACATGCAACTTGAAGTATGAAGGGTATAGTCAGTAAAACCCTACACAACTCAAGTAACCGCTAGATGACAGATATAACCGCAGCCTGCCACACGGCGGCAACGCGGTGGTGATGCTCTGATTAACGTGGCGTGCAGACATACACCAACGCGGGCGGAAAATTGCGTACTTCAAGCTGCTTTTTCCAATGGAAATAGCGTGAAAGCAGCTTTTCTGACAAATGGCTGTATTGGAACAGCACCAGCGTGCCGTTACTGGCCCGCAAATCCTGCTGCGCCTGCTGCAAAATGCGTACGCTGACCTTTAGCGGGAGCGACAGCAATGGCAGACAGGAAAAGATCACATCATAATTGCGCCCCAAGTTTTCTGCCGAACAGGCCATCACCCGTAGACGATCGTCATCAATCAGCCGTAAGCGGCGTATAAAACTGGGTTTGATTTCATAGGACTCCAGTTGGGCATCGGCACGCATGTGCCTCAGAATACGTTTGGTCAGCACACCGTTTGCAGCACCCAGTTCAGAAATCGACAAAGCCTGCGACCAGTCAATCTGATTCAGCATCGCCTGGCATAACCAAGGGGAAGAAGGCGCCAGCGAGCCTACCGTACGGGGGGACGCCATAAATTGCTGAAGATAAGATAAATGGTTTTTCAGTTGCATCCGTGTCGCATGTAGCATTGAGGTATCCTTTGGTTGAATCCCTCTAATCTGGACTGAATTCATTAAGGTTTCATTAACAGAATTGCTAAAAGCACAGACACAGTTGTAATAAAATGCAACCAACAGCGACGGGCGGACAAAAAAGCTGCGGTAATAATCAATCAATCAATAATCATAGCATTATTGGTCAGATTATTATCCACAGCCGTCTATTATATTAGCCAAACTTTATGAGCAGATGATAAATATATTACCGTTAATAAATTAACGATAAACCTCCGCATTACCACGCCAATCGCTGGAATCACCAGGGTTATCCAGACCAATGATACGATAATGTGTTGCGCCATCTTTCATCGCTTTCTGTTTTAACGCGTGGATCGCATCATCTGGTGAACCACTGATGCCAGAGACCGAGACCACTCCCATGCTCTGCATGGTGCTGGCCTGGGTATTGTCGACCTGTTTAACGGACATATCCGCTGCCAGAGTGGAGAATGAAGCAGTGGCGATCAGTACTGCAGCGATGCAAGGTAATAGTTTCATGATTGACTCCGTTATTTTGCTTGTTAACTCGTTCTCAGTGGTGTTAATTATCGGCCAACCAGTGAAAACGGACGTCATCCAATGTAAAGAAACTCAATCATTGTGAGTAAAACAAGGAGAAGATAAGAATATTTATTTCCTGAACAGATCTGAACTCCATTTATGCTCTAATTTTAGGTCATAGTTTATGAAAATAAAAATTCTATTTACTCGATTAAGTCAAGCACCTTCATTTTTAACAATTTTTAATCACCACTGACATCGACACTACGCTGCATTTTCTGACAAAACGCCGCTGACAAGCACGTGGTGCATAAACAATAGGTCATCACAACCAACATACCTGCCATTTAGGATATGGTTAACATACTAATATAGATAATAGTAATAACTAACGTTTAGCAAATAAAACCAACACTCAATTTATCGTCATAAAGAGAAACAACTTAACTAACAAAAATGAAATAAAAACGGCAAACTTAAGATTTAATCAGGTTATAACCAAGAAAATCACTTATACAAAGGCAAAAAACATCAGTGGAAGAAGATATTTTCTTAAAATCAATGCAGTGATATGGACAAAGCAAAAAGATAGGGATTTAATACTGGCCGTAATCAAGGGCATATCAGGCACAATGATTTACACCTGTTAATTTTTAATTCGCAGATTCATGTTGGCTACGTTTACAAACCCGAAAAGCTTACCACGTAAGATTATCAGGCGTTGTTCGCCTGCTGCTTATCTGCAATTCACTGGGTATAAATCATCGTAATAAAAACAGAGCTTCAATAGTTTTTATCACTGATACCAATCTATTTTATCTTGCAGGATGCAATCTATGTCAAAGCGACTCTTTGCCGAATTTTTTGGCACATTTTGGTTGGTGTTCGGTGGCTGTGGCAGCGCTGTATTGGCCGCCGCATTCCCACAACTGGGGATTGGTTTTACCGGCGTAGCTTTAGCGTTTGGCCTCACCGTAGTCACCATGGCTTACGCCGTCGGCCATATTTCTGGCGGGCACTTTAACCCGGCCGTCACCGTAGGCTTATTTGCCGGTGGCCGTTTCCCGGCAAAAGATGTTGTTCCCTATGTTTTTACTCAGGTTATCGGTGGTATTGCGGCAGCGGCGGTGCTTTATTTAGTCGCCAGCGGTAAAACCGGTTTCGACGCTACCGGCGGTGGCTTTGCCTCCAATGGCTACGGTGAACATTCACCAAACGGCTATTCTTTGCAGGCCGCTATCGTTATTGAGCTGGTGCTGACCGCATTCTTCCTGATTGTTATTCATGGTGCGACAGATAAACGTGCACCGGCAGGGTTTGCACCACTGGCTATCGGCCTGGCATTGACGCTGATTCATTTAATCAGCATTCCGGTCACCAATACCTCCGTTAACCCAGCGCGCAGTACCGGCGTGGCGATTTTCCAGGGCACCTGGGCATTGCAGCAACTGTGGGTATTCTGGTTAGTGCCATTGATTGGCGGCATTGTTGGCGGGCTGATTTACCGCTGTCTGCTGGAAGACAAAAAGTAAGTACTATTTTCAGGGCAGCCCTCTCTTGGCTGCCCTGCCATATTTACCCCTTTGTAACCTCAAACATCATGATGTCGCTGGTAAACGAACCATCGGCCTGAATGGCGAAATGCTGCCGTACATCCTCTGCAACCCCAAGCTGTAAGGCGCGAATCGCAGTGACAAAATGTTCAGGGGTACGCATCCGCGCCACCCAACTGCTGAACTCCAGACCCAGGCGATCCGAAGTCACTTCCCGCACCACCAACCCAGCCTCAGTAAACATCGCCAGCCATTCGCCCGGCGCATAGTTGCGCACGTGTGAGGTATCGCGTAACACTTCTACCGTCTGCAAATAGATATCCAGCAAAGGATGGCCCGGCGAAATCACATCCATAAAGATGGCTCGACCACCGGGTTTCAGTACCCGCTTCACCTCGCGCAGTGCCCGGCCAACGTCGTGCCAGTGATGCGCCGAATAGCGGCTGATCGCTATATCAAAACTGGCATCGTCAAACGGCAGCGACTCCGCCACGCCTTGTTGTACCTGAATATTCCCCAACCCTTTCTCCGTGGCGGCTTTACCAACCACTGCCAGCATCTGCGCGGACAGATCGTACGCCACCACCTGGGCTACCTTTGCCGCGGCGACAAAACTGGCATGCCCGGCACCACATCCCAGATCAAGCAGCCGAGCTTCACTGCTGCCTTCCAGCAGGCGCGCCAAGCGTTGCAGATCTTTCCCCTGTGCGTGTACGGCACTGCTCAAATAGGCCTGAGCCTGTTCGCCGAACTGACGTTCGACCGCATTCTTATGGCTGTCGCTGATGCTCATATCTACTCCCGTTATGGATGTTCTGAAGCGACTATAATTAACTTAATATACGGGTACAATATGACCATTTATCCTAGTATAAACAGGTACCACCCTATGGAATCAGACACTTTATCCGGCCCAAAAGCCCTCGGGGCTTTTCTGCGCGCGCACCGGGAACGGGTAACACCAGAAATGCTGGGCCTGCCCACCGCCCCGCGTCGCCGCACCAGCGGCTTACGCCGCGAGGAACTGGCACAAATCAGCGGCATCAGCGCAACCTGGTATACCTGGATCGAACAGGGGCGGGAGGTATCCATTTCGCCTTACACGCTGGCGCGCATTGCTAAAGCGCTGCGGCTCGGCCATGCCGAACGCCACTACCTGTTTACGCTGGCGCGCATCACCGATCCGGAGTTGGAACAGTTGCAAGAAACGGTTAATGCCGCCGTGCTGGAAAGCGTGCATCAAATGACGGTGCCTTGTTATCTGCTGGATCTCACCTGGAATATGGTGGCCTGGAATCAGCAGGCGGAAAAGCTATTCAGCGGCTGGCTGGAACAGGCCAAGACCCCGAACCTGTTACATTTTATGTTCTTCCATTCTCAGGCAAAGCAACTGGTCAGCAATTGGGAAGATCGCGCCCGGCGCGTGGTGGCAGAATTCCGGGCTGAAACCAGCCATCATCAGGGAACCGAAGAGATACGCGCCTTTGTGCGCAACATGACGCACAACAGCGAACCCTTTCATCATTGGTGGAGGCAGCAGGACGTCATGGCGCGCGAAGGAGGAGAGCGCACCTTTACCCATCCATTACTGGGCGCGCTGCATTATCAGCAGGTGACCTTCTACCCTGCCGAGCACCCTGGGCTGAAGCTGGTGATGTTAATGCCGCTGTCGTAATGGGTAACAAATTCGTCGACAGGTTTACCTGCCATTTATTAGCGTCTGTAAACGCGCTTCAGCGCGTTTCGTTATCGCTGATTTTTGCCAGCGCCATGCGGTAAGCCTTCACCTTTTTGCGTTTCTTCAGCCAGGTAGTGGCAGAGACAATAAAAATGGCACCAGACATGGCCAGCACCCCAGCAGGGTGGTCATAAAACACCATCAAAATAAAGTAAACGGCTGAAACAATCGCCACCCATTTCGCCGAATTCCCTACGGCATTCTTTTCGCTGGTTAAGCGGCGGATTGACTCTTCTTCGCTGATTCCCATACACCCTCCTTGTTGGTTGAAGGTTCCATTATATGTTGCAGGAGTGCTGATATTTCAATCAATTGCACAGTAAAGAAGCGTAAATATCAGCAAATGGCGTGGTGGTAGGCCAGCGCATTGAAACGCATGCCAATGCGGCAGCAGTTGAGCGCTCTTTAAAAGATAAATCAGCCAGTGATCTCGATGGCATTGCCGTCAGGATCGCGAATAATCGCCTCATAGAAACCGTCGCCGGTCCGGCGCGGCACAGCCAGCAGAATACCGTCCTGTTTGGCCCGCTGCGCCAATTCGTCCACCCGCGCCTCACTGCCCAATGAAAGGGCAATATGCGCCCAACCGATACGCTCCTCCCCTGGTTTACCCGGCAGCAGACCGGGAACGGTCATGATCTCCAGCGTTGGCCCCTCAGCCAGCTTAACGAAGCGTGAGACAAAACCAGGGCGGTTTTTACTCACATACTCTTCCCCCGCCACACCGTTGAAATAACGCAGCCAGAAAGCAACCTGCGCCTCAATATCCT
This sequence comes from Chania sp., assembly GCA_049288585.1. Classification (GTDB taxonomy): domain Bacteria; phylum Pseudomonadota; class Gammaproteobacteria; order Enterobacterales; family Enterobacteriaceae; genus Chania. The sequence goes on along the minus strand of JBAQHZ010000046.1, from coordinate 5,959 downwards.
GCGTCCATATCGCGACATGCGCTATTTTCATCATCATTCTCCTCGGGTGATAGAGATATCCGCCGCAGTGTGTCATCAGCGGTTCAAATTCGCTTTGGGACAATAATACCACTGGCAAGATGTTGGCTATACTGAAAAAGTAGCGCCACCGCAAGCGTAACCTATTGGGCGCTAAGGGAGAATGATGTTATTGAGAATCGCCAATTGGCTGTTTCAACTTCCAGGCAGGTTGCTCGCACCGATCTTCAGAAATCGCCTGACGATACTGATCTTTTTCATGCTGATTGCCGCAGGCATTTTTGCCGCCAAACGCCATCTGTACGCGCAGCAACATGAAGAAAGGGCGGCGCTCGTTGCACCAAAGCATTACCTGATCCAGCGCGAAATTCCTTTGCGGGAGGCTCGTGAACATTGCGATGGGCCGTTGCACGATAATCAAGGGCGACCCTGGCCCGCCGCTGCCGGCTATCTGCATCAGCCGGAATGGCAAACCGGCAGTTCCCTGCGGGAATTCACTCTGGATAACCGGCACAACGCTTTTGCCGTGCTGGTCAAACTGGAGAATGCATTGGCACCAAGGCAGCCTGCTGAAGTATTTATCCCCGCCACTGGCAGTTTCACGGTTAAAATGGATGCGGCTGGTGAATATGTTATGAAGGTCAAAAACCTCACAAGCGGTTGCAGCTTCCGCTCAGCCACCCTCTCCGTAGCGGATCATCAGGGTGGGCCGCTGCCATTGAGATTATCGGGAGAAGGATCAGAACCCTATCACCCGATCAACGACAATGAGTACTAACCCTTATCAGAACTGCCAGCGCAGCCAAGCGAAGAACACGTTGCCGTTATTGTAGGTGCCTGGAATGTAGGTGGCCTGGAAGGTAAGCTGCTGATAACCGATGGAGGCCATCGGCAGCGGGGCCGGAAGCGGAATATAGTTCCAGTTGTCGCGCGCGGTCACGCTGGCGGTAAAGCCCAGGCCAAGACGAAAATCTTCGCCCTCGATCGGCCGCCAGATATTTTCATAGGCATAGCCGCCGATCGGCTCCCATTTGTTGAACGAATCCTTGAACACCATAAAGTAGATAGTGTGCCAGTCACCGTCTGCGTCAAAGCGCGAAATGCCGTACCCCGCACCCCACGGACGTTCGTTGTAGCTATCGATCTTTTCCTGATCGTACGTCCAACGGTTGTGCCAGGTAATGGCCGGCAGATAGAGCTCTTTATTCGGCGAATCAGTCCAGGTTTCGGCAACGTTACTCTTAAAACGCCCCCACCAGTTCTGCTCTTCCGTCACCGTATTGCTATTTTCTGCACCAACCTCAGCATAAGAAGGCAGTGCAGAAAATAACAACGCCAGCGAAGATGCCAAAAGAGTCCTTTCAAAACACATCATAAAGCTCCTGTAAAAATTAGCGGGGGATTTTTACCGATCGCCCTGCCGAGATCAAGCCGTATCACAGTGGCTCCATGCCATTTATACCCGCTTGTTGATATTTGGTTTATACCGGCCACCGGGTAAGTTTCCCGCAGTGAGAACACGGCTAAACTACTCATTTTTCATTGGTTTGCATGTCAGAAAACTCTCTTTTGTTACACTTGCATATCAAGGCGTTATAGCAAGGATTTAACCGTTTTTTGAAAGAAAAGGTTACATTATCAGTCCAGGGCTGCCTGAATCTGCGTTTTTCCTTAGTTCCTGACGTGGCAAAATATTGACAGTGCACCGAGGGAGAACGTGACCCTTTCCACAACTCCCGCTCACATCAGTGCGCAATGCGGCGCATCCTACCACGCTAGACGGCAGGCTATCAGGGTTACTCGCCAACATGCAGAAGTGTAAAGCAGTTCTGCCACCCACGGCAATGAAACGGGCCAAAGAGGTTATTCAGCAGATTTATCATCAATAATTCATTTTATCTTTTATGGTTAAAATAACTGAATCAGGATAGATGCATGCCAAGAAAAGTCCTGCCACTATTCTCAACGCCCTCTGACTGCGGCATTTCTATAGCATTTTGCTTCAATTCCCTGGGAATCTCTGTGTTAGAAAAATACCCGCAACTGTTCTCAGCCATGATCCCTAAGCCTTTTAGAGCGTAAATTCCCGCATACGATACGGTATTGGCCAGTAATCCAAGAAAACTTGAACAAGTTTCCTCTTTCACCAACTGTTAATGCTGACCAGGCATATTCCGTCTGCCTTGAGCCAATCACATATTCAACGATTAAAGGAGCAACATCGCCAGCCGCTCTCTGCTGTGCTCCTTCAAATAGCAATAAATTAATATGAATGTGGAGCAGTAATGAAAATAACGATAGGTGCATTCCTCCTGCAACAGCTTCGAGCCCTGAATGTAGAGCATATCTATGGCGTGCCTGGTGATTACAACTTGGCCCTGCTGGAACTGATTGAGCATGACGCCAACATAGAATTTATCGGCAACTGTAACGAACTGAATGCGGCTTATGCCGCCGACGGCTATGCCCGCCTCAACGGGGCGGGTGCGCTCATCACCACCTACGGCGTGGGCGATCTGGCCGCACTGCCTGGTATTGCCGGTGCTTACGCGGAATCGGTCCCGGTTATCTGCCTGGCGGGCACACCGCCGCTGTATGCCATGAAAAACCATGCTCTGGTGCATCACTCGTTGGCAGACGGCAATTTTGACAATGTGATGAACTGCTTTAAGCAATTCACCGTGGCGCAGGCGCTGATTACGCCGGAGAATGCGGTCAGCGAGATCCTCCGCGTGCTCGCCACCGCCTGGCAGCGGAAAAAACCGGTTTACCTGCAATTGCCTTCCGACATTTGTGACGTCGAAATTGAAGTGAACACTATTCTCTCGCCGCACTTACCCAACAGCTATGCCAGCACTCTGCGCTTGGCGGCAACGGCATTACTCAAACGCATTCAACAGGCGCAGCGGCCGATGATCCTGATCGATCAGATGGTTGACCGTTTTCAACTACAGGCGCTAGTGCTTGCGGTCGCCGACAAGTTCGCCATCCCATTGACCAATATGCCCACGGCAAAATGCGTGATCCCTGAGAGCACGCCGGGCTGGCAAGGTGGCTACAGCGGCGATTTGTCATCCCCTGAACTGTTCGAAAAGATGGCTCAGGCCGATTGTGTACTCAGCTTTGGCGTGCGCCTGGTGGACTCCACCACCGGTTATTTCAGCCAGCAAATCCTCCCTCGGGCAATGGTGGATATCCAGCCCTACTCGCTGCGGCTGGATAACACCACGTATCCGGCGGTAACGGCAGCGGATTTATTGCGTACGCTGCTGGAACTGGCTGAGGAAACTAACGCCCTACCGCAGGCTCCGCTGCCAAAGCTAACTCAAACATTGGCGATGCCAAGCGATGCGCTGCTCGATCAGGCTTATTTCTGGCAACGCATCAGCCACTTTATTCAGGCGGATGATGTTCTGGTGGTCGAAAACGGCACCTCCGGCGCGGCAATGGGGGCGATGCGCATGCCGGACGGCATAACGGTAGTGAATCAGCCCATTTGGGGGGCGATCGGCTATACCCTGCCCGCGCTGCTCGGCACCCTGATGGCGGCCCCTGCGCGCCGACACCTGCTGTTTATTGGTGATGGCTCATTCCAGCTTACCGCACAGGAGGTTTCGACCCTGCTGCGCTGCGATCTGAAGCCGATTATCTTCCTGATTAATAACCAGGGTTACACCATTGAGCGCTATATCCTTGGTGAATCATCGTCTTATAACGATATCGGCTCATGGGATTACGCCAAACTGCCAGCGGTGCTGAATCGCCAGGCGACGCCGTTCTGCGTGGCGGTAGAGACCGGCCAGCAGCTGGAAATGGCGCTGGAGCAGGCATCAAGGCAGGATCGGCTGGCCTTTATCGAGGTGAAATTACCGATGATGGACGCACCGCCCTCCATGAAAGAGTTTTGCCAGCGTTGCAACCACTTCAACTTTGACCAGCACGCCACGCTGTCACGCAGCGCAAACCCACTGTCAGGCAGATTAAAGCGAGATTGGGCGTAAGGTTGTAGACTTTTAAGGGTAACCGTAACCATCTCGTCAATAAGCTTATTTTGCATGACAAGGAGGGCATATGCCTGACAATTCCGTAACAATACTGGATAGCGTAGTGCGTTTTCTCGATCGTCAGCACGGCCTGTATATCAACGGCCAGTGGCAGGCCGCCCAGGCGGAAGCCCGGCTGGCAGTGTATAACCCTGCCGATGGCAAGCAAATCTCATCCACCGCCGATGCCAACGCCGCAGATGTGGCGCTGGCGGTCACCTCAGCTCATCAGGCATTCACCAGCGGAGTTTGGGCGCAGCGCCTGCCTGCCGAGCGCGAACGTATTTTACTGCGCTATGCCGATCTGTTGGAGCAGAATGCCGAAGAACTGGCCCAACTGGAAACGCTGGAACAGGGTAAATCCATTAATATCTCCCGGGCGTTCGAGGTGGGTTGTACCCTGAACTGGATGCGCTACACCGCCGGGTTGACCACCAAAATCACTGGCCAAACCCTGGACGTTTCCATTCCAATGCCGCCGGGTGCCAAATATCAGGTTTATACCCGCAAAGAGCCAATCGGCGTGGTGGCTGGTATCGTGCCGTGGAACTTCCCGCTGCTGATCGGGATGTGGAAGGTGATGCCCGCGCTGGCGGCCGGTTGTTCGATCGTGATCAAACCATCAGAAACCACCCCGCTGACTCTGCTGCGCATGGCGGAACTGGCCAGCGAAGCGGGCATACCGCCCGGTGTGTTTAACGTAGTGACCGGCAGAGGTTCGCTGTGCGGTAAAGCGCTGACCGAACACCCGCTGATCGCCAAAGTCAGCTTTACCGGCTCTACGCCGGTGGGCAAAAGCATCGCTCGCGCGGCGGCCGATCGCTTAACCCGCGTCACCTTGGAGTTGGGCGGTAAAAACCCGGCCATTGTGCTGAAAGATGCCGATCTGCAACAGGTGATCGAAGGGCTAATGGCGGGCAGTTTCCTCAATCAGGGGCAGGTCTGCGCCGCCAGTTCACGTATTTATATCGAGGCACCGATTTACGATCGGTTGGTGGCCGGTTTCGAACAGGCGGTGAAGTCGCTGTCTGTCGGGCCTGGCATGGATGGCAGTGCACAGATTAACCCGCTGGTTTCACAGGATCATCGTAACAAGGTGGCGGCCTATCTGGACGATGCCAGGAACAAACATGCGGAGTTGATCAGCGGTACCGCTGGGCCGGATGCGCAGGGTTTCTATATTCCCCCCACCTTGGTGATTAACCCGGACGATAGCCTGAACCTGACGCGAGAAGAGGTTTTCGGCCCGGTGGTTAACCTGATCCGCGTGGCAGATGCCGAAGAAGCGTTACAAAAAGCCAATGAAACCGATTATGGTCTGACTGCCAGCCTGTGGACCACCAGCCTACAGGCGGCAATGGCCTATACGCCGCGTATTCAGGCAGGCACGGTGTGGGTTAACACGCATACGCTGATCGACGCCAATATGCCGTTTGGTGGCTTCAAGCAATCGGGCACCGGGCGCGATTTCGGCCCGGACTGGCTGGATGCTTATACCGAATCGAAATCGGTCTGTATTCGTTATTAAACCTAGCGCCAATGTTTAGGGGCACTGTTTCCAGTGCCTTTCAGACTACAGACAAAGCTGGTTATTAGGAGAGCGTGCCGAAGGGGTCGTAACGGCGTAAGCCGTCGAAGTGCCCCTCGGTGCGCTAGCATAGATATCTACACAAGTTGCCGATAGACAGCCCCCATACCTCCGACGGACAGAGTATCACGGCTTGCTGCGGCTTTGGTGCTTGAAATGTGCACTGAACAGTCCCCTCTCCCCGCGCCGTGTCTGCGTTCAGCGCCTTCAATGGCTTCAACATCAGTGCTCATCTCCCCCACAACGGAGTTTGACACGCTGTTATCAATCCCATTGTAAAATTTGCCCGTTACTCACAGATTCGGGTGTT
>JBAQHZ010000045.1:0-21994 GCA_049288585.1 Chania sp. | reverse complement strand
GTGCAAACGCTCACGCACGGCGTCCGTCACCGCCCGGTAGGTTCGCATATTGATAGGTTCATAACCCGAACCTATGTTGACCGCCGGCACGCTGACGCTGATACCACTACCCTCATTGACAAAGAATACGGCGGCGGCAGGAAAGTAGGACGATGCCCAGAATGAGGAGTAAAAGTCGGCGAGATAGCTGCCCAACGAAAACAGCATGCCGGGTGCTTTGGGGCAATCGGCTTGTTTTTCACAGAATAGCGAGAACGGCATGGTGACGGCGGATTCCCGCCCTTTAAATAACCTGCCGCCCCACTCTGCAGAGGTAGCGACCTCCTGAAAGCTGTTGATCCGTGGAATGGGCAGATAAGAGAGTTGTCCGTTTTGGCCGCGTAGCTGGCGCAGGAAAACCTCTTGTTCATGGACATAGCCCACCAGCGTTGAGAAATCGAGGGTGAATCGAGCACGCTCCTGGCTGATGATGCGCTGAGTGCCCCAATAAAGGCCTGCGGCCAGAACCACAGCCAGTGCGATTAGGCCGAACAGCACCTTGTTTTGCCTACGCGACGTGTGCGTGATCCTGCTAAAGGGGGTTTCCTGCATGGGGTTAGGCCACCTATCAAAGGAGTCATCGGGCTCAATCTCTCCCCCTGATAATAATTCATCAGGTTCAACATTGCTTCAATCTCGCATCATTTACTCATCACCTTACGCCCGTGGTGCAAGCCTCAACACAGGCCAAAAATCGCGTAGTGATCGCGAGCCACAACATAGCCTAGCAGCGAAGTCAGAATGATAACCATGATCGAGAGTAACCACAGCACAACAGGATAGGTCTCTGCCTGGTCGTCTTTTGCCAACGTCACTCGAGGTGTTTTCGGTGCCTCGTCGTCAACGGTGTGAATCATGTATCTCTTATTAACCATAAACCCTTTTTTGGGCAGCGTAATGATCAGATCGTCAAAATCAATAATGCCGGAAATACTCTTCCTCAATAGGCTGATATGGTTATTGAGATTGTTATTCGACGGCCGTAAACCATGATTCGACCATACGGCATCCAACAGGTATTCGCGCTCGACCCCTGCAATATTCTCGAGCATTGCCACAAACAGGCGAGCCGAGATCGCCCCGATCTCTACGCGTTCCTCTGGAGATTCTTTTAAAAATAGCGTTTTTTCCTCGCTATCAAATACTAACTTTGCATCAATGATATACTTCATATTATTCTAAGCTTGCAAAAATAGGAATGATAAACCCCAAGCCAAACACAGCATGCTGGTTACGAGGGTTAAATGAGTCGCAGATATAAAAATATATTCACTCTTCGCAGTTTGAGTTAGCAATTAGCCAACATCTAAAATCTCCTTTATGTTTAAAGTTGAATTTTGTCATAGCTTTTACCTTGTGCGCACTCACCGTTTTTTGATTGATCCCCAATAAGCGCCCAATTTGAACATTAGTGTAACCATTGGAATAGTAGGCCAGCACCGTCTTTTCTCGCTGGGTTAAAACCATGGTCGATTCGACGTAAGGCCGAACCGCAGGAGGCGAATACGCTGCATCAATCTGGCTGAGAATAGCGCTGGCCGAATGGTGCCGCTGGATACTCTCCATTTTCTCGTCACAATTTTCACGCATCGCCCCAGAGTCTGATTGAATCATAAATACCGTATCCGCATTTATCGTTGCTTTAACGTATCGATACTGCGCCAGTTTTTCAGTGCAAACAAAGGCCATAAAATAGTGGGTATTAGGATTGATGGCCTCATTAAATTCAACGCTAATCGCTTTTTCTTTAAAATAGTCAGACAATAAAAATCTCAGTCCTACCGTGAAATACTTGTCATTATCCGCTATGAGTATTTTTACTTTCATTGAGTAAACTCCTGTATTCAATAACTCAGTTAAATGTCACTAACATTTCGGCAGAGGCATTCACGTTACCGGTCGGCAAATCACTGCCCCCTGAGCACAAACGCCAGGTGATCTGGTTGGTGGTATTCTGGGTGGCTTGCGCACTGGTGATATTGCCCACTTTGAGTTGGGTATTATCAAATGGCACGCCGCTGGTGCCAGAGCAGTTCCCACTGCCGGTGACTCCGCCGCTGATTTCGCCGGTAATATAACCACCGCCCTGGCTGAGGGCTAAACGGCTCGGCGTGCCCGCATACAAACCAGTTAACGCTCTGAATTGCAGATTGATATTGGCATTAATCCCCACGCTGCTGTCTTGCGAACATTGGGTGGTCAACGCATTGGTCTGTGAACCCAGCTCAGCACCGCTCTGGAGATTTTTAGCTACGGCCCCAAAATCAATCTGCACAGGCGTATTTACCGTGCACTCCAGGGTCGAAATACGTAACGTGGTATTTCTTGAAAAAATCGGAATGAAACTCTTGTAACCATTCCCTGACGTGTTGAAGTTCACATTATATAAGGCAATATTGTCCCGACTGATTTGCGTCCCGTCGGCCACCATCACCCAGGTACCCGTCGCGGTCGCATTGATATAAGTGTTCGCCTTATAAAAGTTAGCAATGCTGGACATTCTTGGCGCTAAACACCAAGCCCCGCCCATCAGTGGATTGGTGATCGCCACACCGCTCGATGTCTTCCCTTGCGTGCTCGGCAACCCGATCGTCCCGCTCAGTGTTTCGGTAGTGCCATTAGCCAGTACATAATCCGCCGTGACGGTTGCCCTGGGAATGATGCCAACGCCGGGTGCTATCTTGAACGCTTTATACCCGGCAATCGTCGTCAGCGCGCTATCCTGTACACATTGAGAACTCGACAAGTTAGTTGGCATAATATAGGCCACGCTATCGTAGGGGAATAAATCCGGGTTAGGGAAACTGGGCGTGGTCGTGGGGGTTCTATTTGTGGCACTAAACGGCTGCCCCTCCCAGACGATACCGCTGCCTTTGCCAATAGTAATAGTCTCCGCCACAGCGTATGGCGCGGCTAATAGCGCCAGCAGACTCATTTTATTGGCAACACGCCAGATGGTTTGATTGATTCTTTTCATCATCTCTTTCCTATTAACTGTTCTCACAGCGCGCCGTTAACTGGCGCACCGGGTTACCTGCCGAAGGCGCAGCGCTCTCGGCAAAGCTGAACGCTGCCCGGCATTGCTGGCTCGCTTCGTTGCCCCATTTCGCCGTCAGTCGGCCGGTTTCCGCGAGCCCGCTCAGGTATACCTGCCCTGCGTCACCGACAATGCCGGTGTTGTTCTCACCCGCCGCCCCGCCTTCCACCATTACCACCGTGCCAAACGGGATGCTGGTTTCACCGCGTTGTAACGTCACCAGCGCCTGATAACCGACGCGCGTATCAAACTTGGCCATCACCACCGCGCCTTTGGTTGGGTAGACGTTGCGGCTGGACTGCGTCATCTCCACGTTGTCCGGCAAGGTGGCCGGGTTCAGGCTGATGCTGTTGTTCTGGTAGTTCGACAGATAGGGCACCAGGGCATAGCCACGGCTATCGGTCCGTACGTTGCCGTTCATCACCGCCACATTGCCTGCGCTTGGCGCACTCACCACCGCCACCGAACTCCCCAGCATTTGCCCCAGCGTCACCCCCTCTGGATGCACCACTGCGCCACCGTTGGCACTGAGGTTAAGCGAGCGGTATGCGCCGCCGTAGCTATAGCCGAGGTTTGCCTGGCCTTTACTGCCCTGATAACCCGCGTTCAAGGTGCCGTTGTCACTGCTCTCACCGTTCGACCAACCCTGCATGGCGCTGTAAGACAGGCGTTCATCCATCGCGTTACCGCTGATCCCTGCCTGTTGCTGCACTTCGCCCTGATTGTTCTGGGTCATTTGATAGTTGGCATAGCTGCGGCTCACCGCCGGGCTTGAGCTGAACAGGCTGAAGGGAACCTGCATATTCAGCGACAATTGGCGGTTCTCAGGCCAACTGCCATCCCCTTTGATGCGGTCAATGCTGTAGGCCAGCCCATAACTCACGCCGCGATAACTGCCGTTGTAACCGGCTGAGACGGTGTTGTTCGCACGATCGTTGCCCCAGTAGTCGTTACGCGCGGCGGACAGATACAGTGCCCCCCATGAGCCTAACTGCTGGTTAACCCGGATCTGAAAATTAGAGCGCTGGCGCTCCAACGACCACGGCATCTGCCCGTCATTCAGTTGATAACCCTGGTTGTTAAAATCCGCAAAACTGTAGTAATTGCGGGTGGAATAGCGGTAAGCGGTGAGATCCACCGAGGTTCCGGTACTCAACAGGCTTTTGGCATAGCGCACCCGATAAGATGCCCCCTGCTGCCGGCTATCCTGCCCAGCTAACTGGGTGCTGGAGGTGGTCACATCCGCTGATAAAGCCCCCCATTCCCCCAGCGAAACACCGGTCCCGGCCACCAGCGAGGCATAGTCTTGCGCCATCAGCCCCCCGCCATACAGGGTGATGTCATGGGGCAAGCCATACATAAAGGTGCCCAAACCAAAGCTCGCTTCCCGCGACTCTTGTGTGATCCCGCCGTTGTAGCGCCCGGTGGTGAACTCATATTTGAGTGCGCCGGGGCGTTGCATCACCGGTAGCGAAGAGAACGCCAGCGTCTGCGTGCGCACTGTGCCGTCCGCTTCGGTAATGATCACCGTCAGATCGCCGCCCTGCCCGGTCTGATACAGATCGTCAATGCGAAACGGCCCGGGGGCGACATAGGTTTGATACACCACGTTGCCGTTCTGGCTGACGGTGATCCGGGCGTTAGTCTGGGCAATCCCCGAGATCACCGGTGCAAAGCCGCGCAGGCTGCCTGGCAACATCTCTTCGCTGGAATTCAGCTTGAGGCCACGGAAAGGGATGCTGTCAAACACCTCACTGCCGGTGCTGCTTTCCCCTGCCAGTACCTCTGAACGCCATGCGCGGATATCGCGCTGCAAATAGGTATTAGTAAAACGAGTGCTCTGCGTTGTGGGGGCAGATGAATCGCCGCCGATCTGGCTGCGTAAATAGGTCATGTCGCTGCGCAAGCGCCATGCCTGCCAGTTCAACCCGCCGCGCAGGCTGGCGAACAGGTTGGTCTGTTCGCTGCTGCCCATCCCGGCCTGAGCACTTTGCCTGCTGCGGCTGCCGCTCAGGCTGTAATTCATCACCAGAGCCGGTACGCCGTCGTCCCACAGCACGGGATCAACCGAACCTCTGGCGTTCTGCTGCATCGCTATCTGCGGAATGCTGAGATCCAGGCGCAGTTGCGCCAAGTCAAAATGCACCTGAGCATCAGTAATCAGCGTTGCCAAATCATTGATCGGCCCCTGTTCCGGTAGCCCGTTAAAGTGGGGCAATGCCGTGGTATTCACCCCCAATTGGTGCAGAAACGCAGGCGTCAGTTCGGGCTGAACGTCCCCATGGGCATTCTTTTTGAACACCAGGGTATGTTGCCCCTGATCGGCCTGATTCACCCACAGCGAGACCAGATAACGGCCCTCTGGCACCCGACCTGCGGTTTCATAAGAGCTCAGATCGGCGGTAACGGCCTGGTCTCCCGCCAAGGCCAGTAGTGCGGGATCAAAATAATCACGCGCCGAGGCAGGCAATGTGCCAACAAGGAATAAAGCGCCTGTCAGCACGGGAGAAATGGCTGAGTTATTAAGACGTCTCGTCATTATTATTTTGTCCACTTGATGTCCGTCCTTAATAACCAAAAAATTACAAAGCCTGTTGCTGAACGGGGGTATCCCACCCATCTTCATCGATTAATTGCCATGCCACGTTGCCATTGGCCCCCGTAGGTAATGCATAGCGTTGTTGCCCTTTAGGCGGCACCATCATGCGCAGTGCAGGTTTTTCCAGCTCCACATTGCCGACCTTTAACTGTGAAAAGGTGAGCCAATACGGCGTTGGGTTCTCGGCAATCAGCGTGTCACCCTCACGGTGAAAACGCAGTTGAGAGGCCACGTCCGCTACCGCGCGCTTGGCCAAGCTGGCCGGGCGATAGAACAGCTTCATGTTGCTGACCACGGTGAGCGCCATCTGGCCGGACGCTGCTGCTTCACTGGCCTCTTTTTTTGCTGGAATCGCCTTCATCGAGATGAAAAATACCGATTCCCGATCGGCTGGCAGCGGCTCACCGTTGCGCCGGATACGCAGCGTCAGTTCGCCGTTGGCCTCTAAACGCGCCAGGGGTGGCGTGACAATAAACGGCATCTTCTGTTGCCCGTTGTGGTTCAGATCGACATCCCCGGTGTTGAGGTCTACCGGCCGGATCCAGGACTGCATCAGGTACGGAGCCGCGCTCTTGTTATTCACGGTGAGCGTCACGCCTTTCTGGGCTCTTTCGGGGTAAATCACCCGCAGCACATAAAAAGAGATGCCGGTTGATTCCGGTGCAGCGGCCAGTGCCGATAGGCTGCACAGGAGCAGCATCACGGCTTGAGTTAAACGTTTCATGGTGGTTGTTCCTGTCAGGCCGGCAGCACTTGCTGGCAGGGCGCAGACAATCCGCCGAAGTCATTAATAGCTTGCCAATGCACCTGCTTGACCGGCTGGCTTGCCGGGTAGGTCTCACTACTCAGCGGCGCAATCATTGCCGGCTGCGTCTCTAAATCCACGGCGCGTTGGTCAAACGCCAAAGTGCCGAATGAGAGAAAATAAGGCGTAGGGTTCTCAATACGTATCCCCTGCGCCGTTGGGGTCATTTTCAGTTGGCAACTGGCGTTCTCGGCAGCGATCTTCAGCCCTGCCGGGCGATAGAACAGCTTGATGACAAACTGAAACCCCATGGATAAACGCGCCTGTTGCGCCGCAGGCTCTGATTGCGCGGGGATGGCCGACACCGCAAGATAAAACAGCGACTCACGGTCAGCAGGCAGCGCCGGATCCTGCTTAAGGATGCGCAGCAGTTGGTGACTCTCTGGCGCCAACTGAAACAGCGGTGGCGTCACCACAAAGGGGGCTGCGCGGGTATTGCTCAGGTCGGTCTGCACCCGGCTTTGAATCAGGTAATTTTTCGCCCCGCTATTTTTTACCGTGATGGTTTGAGCTTTATCCTCGGCGGAAAAAATCACGCGTGTCTGACTTAAGCTGATGCCGCCGCTCGCTGCTCCCGCAGAAAAAACCATCAGCAACAGCGTGGTAAGTAAACCCTGTGCGAATGTCATAACTCTTTCACCGATAAGCAAAAATAAACATTACGTTGGCCGCCAGCGCCCCCGGTTTCACCGTGGCGCAGCCGGTACTGCCACCACAGCTGACGCCAGCAAAAAACGGCAGTTCCAGATTGCTGGGGGCTTGCCCCACGCCTGCCAGCGGGAAAGAGTCGCCCGGTTTAACTTCCGTAGCGGCGTAGGTCGGCGAGGTGGCCCCCTGCACCAACATCACACCGGCACCCGTTGCGGTTGAATCGCTGCTACGAAATAGCCACTTGCCGTCTTGGGTGGCTCCTGCGCCGAGCACCGTAATCACGGGTTGTTGCGATCCACCAGCCACCCCGCTGCAATTGTCAGCCTTGAGGCTGAAAGGTTGCAGGTTAACCAGTGAGCCACTGCGTAAGCTGGCCTGCGGTACTGCACCCAGCGGCAGCACGCTTTTATTCAGGCTCAGCGAACAGGTGCCTTGCACAATCGATGCTGAAAAATTCAATGTCACCGCCTGCGCCGCCAGGCTACCTAGGCTGAGCGCGAGCAACAGCAGCGCTTTATGGCAGAGCCTGTTTAAATGCATCGACACCCCCTTGATCGTTAATGGTCTGCCATTCAATGGTTCCGTTTCTCACCTGGGTGGCATAGGTATGAGAACCAAATGGCGCAATCATCAACGCAGCGGCGGAATCCAGTTTGAGAGCCTGTCCGCCAAATTTGATCCCGGCCAGGCTGACAAAATAGGGCGATGGGTTATTGACCTGTAGCCCGTCGTTCACCCGTGAAAATTGCAGGCCTTTCTGTGCCTCGGTAGAGGTTGATGGCAAGCCTTCTGGGCGATAAAACATCTTGATGATGTTGCCTACGCCAAACTGCACCGCAGCCTGTACGCCAGCGTTCGGCTGTTTTGCCGTTGGCGCTTGGCTCGCCGGAATGGCAGTGGCGTGAAAATAAAATACTGACTCACGATCTTTGGCTAATGACTCACCGTTCGCGGCAATGCGGATCTGATTCACGCTCTTGGGTTCCAAGCGGAAAATCGGCGGCGTCACCATAAAGGGCGCGGCTTCGCGGCTGTCTGGGCTCTTGCTGAGAGCAACCTGGACCAAGTACGGCATCACAGGCTGCGTATTGCGCACCGAGACGGAGATGCTGTCCGCCCCTTGCGGGTAGATCAGACGCGTGGCATTGATGCCAAAGCCATCAGCCATGACGGCTGAGGAACAAGACAGCAGCGCCATCGTCATGAGAGAAAACAGGTTTAGGCGCTTCATTGATCGGCTCCTGGTGGTTAAAAATAACAGGCAGCAGAGGCTGCCTGCATAGGGGCTTAGTTGTAGGAAAAACTAAACAGGATTGGCGCGTTGACCGCACCGATGTTGATGCCTGTGGTGGTGGTGGATGCCAAACCCGCCTGCAGGCTCAACGTCTTGGTATTAAAGTCGCTGGCTGATGGCGTTTCGCCTGCAGTTGCCACCAACAATTTCTGGCCGCTGGTGATATAGGTGGTTGGGGTTGCAACCTGATTCAACATGATGCCGGTATTGGTGCCGGTGGAGTTAAACAGGTTAGGGTTCCCACCCAGCGTCTGGCCGCTGATCACCAGATTGGCGGTATCTGCTGCTTGAGCAGGCACCTGGCAATTATTCAGGCCGACGGTGAAGGTTTTTTGGCTAGCAGGAATTGGCGTTGCCACACCGGTAAATTGGGTCGGTGCATAGTTGCCCAGATCCAGGTTATTGGTAGACAGAGATACGTCACAGGTTGCAGCCACAACGTTAGCCGTTACGGTTAACTGGGCATTAGAAGCTGCTTGAACATTCCCGGCAGCCGCAATTAATAACAAGGCAGCAGGAGCCAAAGAGAAAATTACTTTACGCATGGTACTATTCCTTTATGTATAAATTTTGATGTTTAAATAAAACGTACATTTACTCTTAATACTTTCAGTATTCTCTTGAGAGAGAACTGAAAACATCAGTTTTTAGCCAAAGGGAAACCATAAAATGATTACCGCTCGGGCATTCATTAATTCGCAGTAGATTTAATGATATTGCGCATAATACAGAGTTAATTTTTCAATCAATCTGTACCGGGCTCAATGAGGAAGTATTATCCAAATTTATCGTCCATGTTATATAAGGATATCCTTAAAGTGTTTGCGTTGGTTTTCTAAGCAGGTAACGGATAACAACGGAGGCGTCGTGCTCTTCATGTTTAGCCCATATCTGAATCCCGCTAATATTCATTAATGCCGTGTCGTTGTCAATAACGGCAAATAGCGCAAAATAAAAACGTAACATAATGATTTTTATAACCATTTGCCCGGCAACAACCATCAACCGCCCAAGAAATCACCTTACTAGAGTTTTGCTCTTCACAACCATGAAAACATAGATTTTTAGTCCAAACCGGAGGTAATGGTTAGACTTATAGTTTGATTTTTGGTTTTTTTTAGGCTAGGAAGTGATGAAAAAAAGCAATTAGATAAATTTTAATAAAAATATAGAGCTCGATGTGATTTTTTATATCATTAACGTTTTCTACATTAACTTTATTAGGCAGTTCTGCATTTCTGATATGCCAACTAAGCCCTGTGCTGCCAAAGACAATTACGGCCAATGGCGGAGCACAGACTCAATCTTCAGCGAATAATGCCGCGCATTGAGCGTGAGAAGAAGCGGTTAAAAAAAGTGACTAAAGGATATTGAGTGGCTAAGCGCTCGGCCTCTTTTTTTACCTCGTCAATCGGTATTGCCAAGTGATAAATTCTGTCATACAGAGTACGGATCAGTTGTTGCTGGTGACTATCCGCCGCAAGAAAAGCTTCTGCTAATTGATTAAATCCGGTGGGTAAAGCATGGTTCCCGCTGGCGCAGACAAACGGCGGCACATCCTGCACCACACCGGACCGATCGGCGATCCGTGCGTAAGCACCCAGAATGCAGAACTGGTGGATGGCACACATGGCACCGATGTGTACCGCATCATCGAGTTCAACATGCCCAGCCAGACCACTGTTGCTCCCCATGAACGTGCCATTGCCAACCACGCAGTCGTGGCCAATATGAACGCTGTCCGAAATATGATTGTCATTGCCGATCGTAGTACATCCCCTGCCTTGCAAGGTGCCACGGTGGATAGTGACTTTATCCCCGATCTGATTCCTGTCGCCGATCACCACCTCGGTGGCTTCACCCGCATATTTCAAATCCTGGTTCACTTCGCCGATCGACGAATAGCGCCCGATGCGATTATCACGCCCGATGCGAGTCAGGCCATTAATCACCACATGCGAGGCAACTACCGTCCCCTCACCGATCTCAACACCGGCAGTAATCACACAAAAAGGGCCGATGCATACGTGTGCACCGATAATCACACCCGGTTCAATCACGCTGTTGCTGGCGATTCGGGCAGAGGAAGAAATTAACATCAAGTTATCCTGACGATGGCACGTGGTGTTTTGATCACGTGGACTCATCATCGGTTAATAATTAAGCCACCGTCTGGATTAATCAGCAAATGAAGTGGCGAATAAACGGCGTAAACTGCGCCGCTCGGCGTGTCTCTAGACGAGAAAAGACGGGAACATGAGTACAACAAACACAGAGCATAAAGAATCTGCGGTAAAATAACGCTATCTTATATTTTTATTATTTTATGAACCTTTCAGATAAATCGCGTACCGTCGGCCTGATAAAGCCCTTTAGGGGAGGCGTAGATTACAGAACAATGCACAAGCTATCACTCATAATTTACAATGATCTGATTAACCATCACCCGCAGCGATGGATTTAGTGCCCCCCGGGCATGCACGTAATAGACAAAACGAAACTCACTGTCAGCCGGATCGCCGTTAAGCGCCTCACTGCGCCCGCTGCCTGTATCAAGAACGATACAGCGGGCGGCAGTGCATAGCTGCACCTGTAACCCGGCCGGTTCAGCAGAGAATAATTGATAACGCCAACTGACGCTGGTGATCCGTGCAGAGTCACCCGGCAAGGCGTTTAACGGGCGTAGCGGTTGCGACTCGGCACGCACTTGGCCTCGCTCCAACGCTACGCCGTCATTACTCGCCACCCAGGAACCGGACACCGCCTGTGTGGCTAAAGGCAGCAACAATAAAAAGGTGGCTAGGCAGGTTTTCATCCGGTAGCTCCAATCGTCGAGGTCATGCGGATTTGGCGATCGTCATTGATTTCCAGGTTCGACAACACCACCAACTGTGGCAAGCTGCGGAGCAGGAATCGCGCCAGCAGCGCACGCAACGCATGGTTCACTAACAGCACCGGCGGTGCGCTGAGCATTTCCTGCCGCTGTAGGGCCTGCCGGGCCTGATCGAGCAGCCGATCTGCCAGCCCCGGCTCAAGGCCGCCGCCCCCTTGCAAAGCTTGCAACAGTAAGCGCTCAAGCGGCGTGTCCAGGCCGATAACCTGAATTTCACCGCTGCCAGGGAACCATTGCTGGGTAATGGCACGCCCCAGCGCAACACGCACCACGCCGGTCAACTCATAAGGATCGCTCTGAATCGGCGCATGCTCCGCCAGCGTTTCGATAATGGTGCGCATATCGCGGATAGAAACCCGTTCGGCCAGCAGGTTCTGCAATACTTTATGCAAAATGGTCAGCGAGACCACGCCCGGTATGAAATCTTCGGTCAGTTTCGGCATTTCCTGCGTAACGCGATCCAATAACTGTTGGGTTTCCTGGCGGCCAAACAGCTCGCTGGCGAATTGACCAAGCAGATGATTGAGATGGGTAGCCACCACGGTGCTGGCTTCAACCACGGTAAAACCCTGGATTTGCGCCTGCTCCCGTAACGCGCTGTCGATCCACACCGCTGCCAGACCAAATGCCGGATCGACGGTGCTCTCCCCAGCCAGTTCCCCCAGCGCATTACCCGGATTGATCGCCAGCCAACGGCCCGGATGCGCTTCTCCGCTGCCGATTTCTACCCCTTTCATCAGAATACGGTAGCTGGCCGGGGGCAGTTCGAGGTTGTCACGGATGTGTATTACCGGCGGTAAATAACCCATTTCCTGTGCGAATTTCTTGCGGATCCCACGGATACGCCCCAACAGTTCACCGTTTTGCTGAAAATCCACCATCGGGATCAGGCGATAGCCCACTTCCATCCCCAACGGATCTTCTAACTGCACGTCGGACCAACTGGCCTCCACCGCCTGCGGGCTCTCTGGCGCTATTACTGGAACGTTGATTGGCGGTGCTTGCTGTTCGCGCCCGCGTAGCCACCAGGCCAACGCCAGCAAGCCAGCGGTAAACAGCAGAAATACCAGGTTTGGCATGCCGGGCACCAGCCCCAGCAGCCCTAGCACCCCGGCGCTCAGCAGCATCACGCGCGGGTTATTGAACAGTTGGCCCACCATCTGTTCGCCAACATCCTGATCGGTGGCAACACGAGTGACGATCACGCCCGCTGCGGTAGAAATCACCAGCGCCGGGATCTGCGCCACCAGACCGTCGCCAATGGTCAGCAAGGTATAGCTTTCCGCCGCTGCGCCCAAGGGCATGCCGTGCTGGATCACGCCAACCAGCAACCCGCCGACCACGTTCAGCACCATGATCATCAGCCCTGCGACCGCGTCACCGCGCACAAACTTGCTGGCACCGTCCATCGAACCGTAGAAATCTGCCTCTTGCGTCACTTCGGTACGACGCTTTTTGGCTTCGTCTTCGCCAATCAAACCTGCGTTGAGATCGGCGTCGATCGCCATCTGTTTGCCGGGCATCCCGTCAAGCACAAAGCGTGCGCCCACTTCGGCAATGCGCCCGGCGCCTTTGGTGATCACCATAAAGTTAATCAGCACCAGAATAATGAACACCACGATGCCGATGGCAAAGTTACCCCCGACCAGAAAGTGGCCGAATGCTTCAATCACTCGCCCCGCTGCCGCCGAGCCGGTATGCCCTTCCAGCAGAATAATGCGCGTCGATGCCACGTTCAGCGACAGGCGCAACAGGGTGGAAAACAGCAGAATGGTCGGGAAAGCGGCGAACTCCAGCGTGCGCTGGGTAAACATCGCCACCAGCAACACCATGATCGACAGGGCAATATTGAAGGTAAACAGCAGGTCGAGGACAAACGCCGGTAATGGCAGCACCATCATCGACAAAATCATCAGGATCAGTATCGGGCCCGCCAGCACCTGCCACTGCGTATCTTTAACATTGGCCGGTAAACGAAGCAGGGAGGCTAAATTCGCCATCATGGTGACTCTCTCAGGCCAAAATCCAGCGCTTCCGGCACCGCTAGACGTTCAGGTTTTTTCGGCATCAGCCCACCCTCGCACTGCCAGCGGCGTAACTGGTAAACCCAGGCCAATACCTCGGCCACGGCGGCGTACAGGGTGGCGGGGATCTGTTGCCCAATCTCGCTGTGGCGAAATAGCGCACGGGCCAATGGCGGTGCTTCCAGCAGCGGAATACGGTGTTGATGGCCCAGTTCGCGGATACGCAGGGCAATATCCCCCGCGCCTTTCGCCAATACTTTTGGGGCACTCATTTTTTTATCGTTGTACTGCAAAGCCACCGCGTAACGAGTTGGATTGGTGACGATTACATCGGCCTGCGGCACATCGGCCATCATGCGGCGGCGCGCCATCGCCCGCTGTTGCTGGCGGATGCGCCCTTTCACCTGCGGATCGCCCTCCTGCTGTTTGTGTTCGTCGCGGATCTCCTGTTTGCTCATCTTCAATTTCTTGAAGTGACTCCAGAGCTGATAAAACACATCGAACGCCACCATCGGCACCAGCCCGAGCACGATCAGCATGCCGCACATGATCACCATCCGCAGCGCATTGCCCAGCGCCTCCAGCGGCGGTTGTGTTACCAGATGCAGCATCGCCGCCCAGTTGTGCCACAGATAAAGACCAGCTACCCAGCCGACCAGCACGGCCTTCAAGATCGCTTTCAGTAATTCCGCCAATACCTGGGTAGAAAATAGGCGCTTAAACCCGGCAAGCGGATTCATACGTTTCACATCAAACTTGACGCTGAAGGCTACCCCGCCCAATAACATCGGCGCGGCCAGTGCCACCAGCATCAATCCGGTCAGGATCGGCAGCAGTGCCCACAGCGCCTGGCGCAACAACATGGCAAACTGATGCAACATCTGTTGATCGTTGCTGACCATGTTATGGTCAAAATGCAGCCCTTCGCTCAGCATACCTGCCAGTTGTTGGGCGATATGGCTGCCTGAAATCCATAAAATGGACAGCCCGGCGATCAGCATCAATATTGAGGTCAGTTCGCGCGAACGCGCAATCTGGCCCTCCTCACGGGCTTTCTCCAAGCGCTGAGGCGTGGGCGCCTCGCTTTTTTCCACATCACTGTCTTCAGCCAAGGAAGCGGTTCCTGTTGAGCGGAAAGAATAGAATTGCCATCAGCATGGCAAAAAAATGCGGGTTTCATTGCGGGAATAACGGGGGAAAAGGCGGGTTATTTGCAGAATGGTGAGCGAGCCTTGGCCGTAAGCGCCCTACGGCCAAGGTTATGGCATCAAAACCCGAGGCTGTCGAGCAGGTCGTCCACCTGTGCCTGATTGGCGATCACCCCGACACCCAGCTGATCGAGCTGCGGGCCATTCAGCAGGTTGCTATTCGGCTTTTTCTCTTTGGCTGGCTGCTCGGGGATATTTTCCATCAGCACCATCAACAGCTGTTTTTCGATCTCCTGCACTACGTCCAGCATGCGTTTGATCACTTGGCCGGTCAGATCCTGAAAATCCTGCGCCATCATGATTTCCAGCAACTGGGCGTTAGTGAAGGCGGTATGCTCCGGTACCCGATCCAGATACTGGCGCGTGTCAGTAACCAGTGAACGGGCATCTGCCAGCTCAATCGGATCGGCAAACCATGCATCCCAGCGCCCTTTCAGCGCTTTGGCCTCTGCCTCCAGCGCTGCCTGACGCGGTTGAGCTGCTTCTACGCAGTTGAGCGCGCGCTCCGCCGCCTGCGCCGTCATGGTGACAACGTAGTCAAGACGGTCACGGGCATCCGGGATCGCTTCCGCCGCTTGGGCGATCGCCTGATCGAGCCCCAGTTCACGCATGCTGTCACGCAACATGCGGGTCAGTTGGGCGATACGAAAGATGATCTCACCCGCTGTTGCGGCATCGCTGGTAGGCATTGGAATGTCTCTCATCGCCCTCTCCTTTTATATACCCAGTTTTTCGAAAATCTTGTTGAGCTTTTCTTCCAGCGTCGCCGCCGTAAAGGGTTTCACCACATAACCACTGGCACCCGCCTGAGCCGCAGCAATAATGTTCTCTTTCTTGGCTTCTGCCGTCACCATCAGTACCGGCATCGACGCCAATACGCCGTCGGCGCGAATGGTTTGCAGCAGTTCGAGACCGTCCATGTTTGGCATGTTCCAGTCCGAGACCACAAAGTCAAAACCGCCAGCACGGAGTTTATTCAACGCATCGGCCCCGTCTTCCGCTTCTTCCACATTGTTAAAACCCAGCTCTTTCAGCAGATTTCTGACAATGCGGCGCATGGTGGAAAAATCGTCCACCACCAGAAATCTGAGATTCTTATCTGCCATGCTCACTCCTTATCATTGATTACTCAGCCGCATCAGATGCGCAGCGCCTGACCACCGGCGATCTGCGCCAGCATGCGTTGGCTGATGCGATCCAGTTCCACCACCTCGCTGACGCCCCCGCTGGCGATCGCCTCACGCGGCATACCAAACACCACGCAGCTGGCTTCGCTTTGCGCCAGGGTGTAGGCTCCGGCGCGGTGCATTGCCAGCATCCCTGCCGCGCCGTCATGGCCCATGCCGGTGAGGATCACCCCCAGCGCATTACGCCCGGCAAACTGCGCCACCGAGTGGAACAGCACATCCACCGAAGGACGATGACGGTTAACCGGCGGGCCATCGTGCAATCTGATCTGATAGTTGGCCCCGCTGCGCGCCAACTCCAGATGGCGATCGCCCGGTGCAATATAGGCATGGCCCGGTAACACCCGTTCGCCGTTTTCGGCCTCTTTCACCGTAATCTGGCACAGCTTGTTGAGCCGCTCGGCAAACGAGCGGGTAAAGCCCGGCGGCATATGTTGAGTGATCAGCAACGCCGGGCTGTTGGCCGGTAACGGCTGCAACACCTGGCGAATGGCTTCGGTGCCGCCGGTTGAGGCGCCAATCGCCATCAGTTTTTCACTGCTCAGCAAGGGGGTATGGCTGAGGATCTCCGGCACCGGAGCGTTGGAGCGCAGCGGCAAACGGGCCTTGGCCGCCGTGCGGATCTTCTCGGCGATCAATTCGCTGTAAGCCAGCATGCCTTCGCGGATCCCCAACTGGGGCTTGGTGACAAAATCAATCGCCCCCAGCTCTAGCGCGCGCAGGGTAATCTCCGAGCCTTTGCCGGTCAGCGATGACACCATCACCACCGGCATCGGGCGCAAACGCATCAGTTTTTCGAGAAACTCCAACCCATCCATGCGCGGCATTTCGACGTCCAGCGTCAGCACCTGCGGGTTGAATTTTTTGATCAGATCGCGCGCCACCAGCGGATCCGGTGCGGTCGCCACCATCTCCATATCGGCATGGCTGTTGACAATTTCAGTCATGAGCTGCCGCATCAAGGCCGAGTCGTCTACGCTTAATACGCTGATTTTATTCATTACCTCTCCTTGGTCAGGCCATACACGGTCTGCCCGCGCAAGTAGAAATCCCGGCTGAGCTGGCTGAAGTTCTCGGAATGCCCGGCAAACAGCAGCCCTCCCGGTTTCAGCAGCGGCACAAAGCGGCGCAGAATGCGCTCCTGCGTGGCTTTATCGAAATAGATCATGACGTTGCGGCAAAAAATGGCGTCGAACGGCCCCGGTAGTTCCCATTCTACGGCCAGCAGATTGAGCGGCTGGAAATGCACCTGCGCCACCAATTCTGGCCGCACCCGCACCAGCCCATGATGCGGCCCAGTACCGCGCAGGAAATAACGCTGCTGCTGTTCCGGCGTCAGGGTGCGCAGATCTTCCTGGCGGTAAACCCCGGCTTCGGCCTTTTCCAACACCTGGGTATCAATATCGCTGGCCCACACCAGCGTGCCGGTGGCACGCCTTCCCAGCACTTCATTCAAGGTCATGGCGATCGAATAAGGCTCTTCCCCGGTCGAGGCGGCGGTGCTCCACACGCTGTAACCGTTTGGCCGTGAACGTGCATGCTCCGCCAAGATCGGGAAATGATGCGCCTCGCGGAAAAAAGCCGTCAGGTTAGTGGTCAGGGCATTGATAAAGGCCTGCCATTCGGCGCTGTTGAGATCGCTTTCCAGCAACGCCAGGTAATCGCCAAAGCCTTGCAGATCGAGCATCCGCAGGCGGCGAACCAGGCGGTTGTAAACCATTTCGCGTTTGTGCTCTGCCAGCACGATACCTGCGCGCTGATAGATCAACTGGCTGATACGCCGGAAATGCACGTCCGACAGCGGCAGCCGTTGCACCATCTGCGCCAGTATCGACGTGGGCTCTCGGTTTGGCACTGAAACTGTATTTTTCATACCCTATCACCTGGGGAATTCACGCGGTTTATACCCTTCATACTTCAAGTTGCTTGGGTGTTGGCTGCCTTCGTTCACCCTAGTCACATAGTTATCTATGCTCCTAGGGCTTCACTCCGTTGCCGCCTACAAGCAACTCGAATTATTTTGGGTATATGCGGATATACCCTTTATACTTCAATGGCATTTAGGCGCTTTTCGCCACGTTATCCATCAGCGACATTTCTTCGCTGCTCAACAGCTTTTCGATATCCACCAGAATCAGCATACGCTCGCCCAATGAGCCCAAACCGGTGAGGTATTCGGTGGCCAGCGTCACCGCAAACTCCGGGGCCGGGCGGATCTGCTCGGTGGTCAGCGATAGCACGTCAGAAACACCATCAACCACGATCCCCACCACGCGCAGGCCAAAATTCAGCACGATCACCACGGTGTTTTCATCATAAGACACCCCTTGCTGGGCGAACTTGACGCGCAGATCGATAATCGGCACGATCACGCCGCGCAAATTGGTTACGCCTTTGATAAACGCCGGGGTATTGGCGATGCGGGTGACCTGATCGTAACCGCGGATCTCCTGCACCTTGAGGATATCAATGCCGTACTCTTCTTTACCCAAGGTAAAAATCAGGAACTCCTGACCTACCGTTTCGCCCGCCAGTTTGCTGACCACTGCCAATCCTGCCATGTGGATCCCCTTAATAAGCTCAGTTAATCGTTATGCAGCCACGTCCGTCAGACGCTGTTCACGGTTCAACGTTTGTAACGCCGAGACATCCACAATCAGCGCGACGCTACCGTCCCCCAAGATAGTTGCGGCGGAGATCCCAGGGATTTTGCGGTAATTGCTTTCCAGGTTTTTCACCACCACCTGATGTTGGCCGATCAACTGATCCACCAGCAGCGCATAGCGGCGACCTGCACTTTGCAGGATCACCACAATCCCCTGCGTGGCCTCGTTTTTTGCTCCGGCCACGTCAAATATTCGGTACAGATCCACCAGCGGCAGATATTCACCGCGTACCTGTAGCACGCGTTCCCCTCCGGCCAGCGGATGTAAATCCTCCGCCTGCGGCTGGAGTGATTCCATCACCGCATTCAGCGGCAGAATAAAGACCTCTTCATTCACCTTGACCGACATGCCGTCGAGGATGGCCAGCGTCAGCGGCAGCAGGATACGGATTGCGGTGCCCTTACCCGCCTGCGAATGAATCTCAACGTGGCCGCCCATTTCCTGAATGTTTCTTTTCACCACGTCCATGCCAACGCCGCGGCCAGAAACATCGGTTACCAATTCAGCGGTGGAGAAACCCGGGGCGAAGATCAGCATACCCACCTCGTCATCCGTCATGCTGTCGCTCACCGGCAGGCCTTGCGCAGCGGCTTTCGCCAGGATTTTCTGGCGATTCAGGCCTGCACCATCGTCGGTAACCTCAATGCAGATATTGCCCCCTTGATGTTCAGCCGACAGGATCAGGTTACCCACTGCGGGTTTGCCTGCCGCCAGGCGCGTGGCCGGCTCTTCAATGCCGTGATCCAGACTGTTACGCACCAGGTGCGTTAAAGGATCGATAATGCGTTCAATCAGGCTCTTATCCAGTTCGGTGGAGCTGCCCCGCAGCGTCAGTTCCACCTGTTTATCCAGCTTACTGGCCAGATCGCGAACCAGACGCGGGAAACGGCTGAACACGTACTCCATCGGCATCATGCGGATCGACATCACCGATTCCTGCAAATCACGGGCATTGCGCTCCAACTGGCTCATGCTGTTGAGCAGGTCACCATGGTTAACCGGATCCAGCGAGCCTGAACGTTGCGCCAGCATTGACTGGGTGATCACCAATTCGCCTACCAGATTGATCAGTTGGTCAACCTTTTCTACCGCCACGCGAATGCTGCTGGATTCGCTGGCTTTGGCGCGCGCTTTCGGCGTTTCTGCCGCCGGGGAAAGTTGGGCCACTGCGGCAGATAGCACTTGCGGCTCTGGTTCGCTGGCGGTTGTGAGCGGCAGCGCTGGCTTGGTGAACGCAATCTGTTCCGGCTCCAGCACAAAACACAGCACCGCGCTGATCGCCTCTTCGCTGGCTGAGGTCAACAGCGTCACTTCCAGGCTATTTTCACTCTGCTGTGGGTTCTGCACTTCCCCAAGATTGCCCAGCTCTTCCAGCATCAACGGAATTTCGTTCGGCTTCAGATCGCTCAGGCAGATACGCACACCCTCTTCGATCGCCGTGGGCACGAAGGTAGTAGTTTCTACGGCCAGTTCCGCTGCGGGCTCGCCCTGCTGCTGTGCTTCCAAAGCCAGTTGCCGCAGTGCCTGACAGATATACGCAAAACTTTTGCTATCAGGCTGTTGCGAGGTTTTATAGGCATCCAGTTGTTCCTGCATAATGTCTTTGGTTTCCAGAAACAGGTTGATAATCTCGGTGTTCAAACACATTTCCTGACGCCGGGCACCGTCCAGCAGATTCTCCAGCAGGTGGGTGGTTTCCTGCAGGATGGAGAAACCGAACGTGGCTGCGCCGCCTTTAATCGAGTGCGCGGCGCGAAAGATCGCATTCAGCGGCTCAAGATCCGGGGCCGCTGGAACTAACTCCAGCAGGTGCTGTTCCATATCGGCCAACAGTTCGTCTGCTTCATCAAAAAAGGTCTGATAAAAAGCGCTAATGTCCATGCTCACGGGGTCACCTCGGCGGTAAGTCGCGGTTAGTCGGTAAAGTGGCGGCAGGTGCGGCCGGGATCGCCGTTGTCGGCCCAGCAGCGCTGGCAACTGGAGCCGCAGGTTCCGGCGTTGTCACGGCATCCTCTGGCAGCAGTGACTGCACGCCCTCGGGCTGACTGATTTCCGTCGCGTTGCTCTCCGCATTCTCCTGCTCTATGTCCTGCTGGCTCTCTTTGTTCAGCACCAGGATCGTGATACGCCGGTTGATAGCATCATCAGCGCCGTGCGCTTTCAGGCTCATGGTCGATGCCATGCCAATCACGCGCAGTACTTTTCCTTCGGCCAGACCACCGCCGATCAACTCACGCCGTGAGGCATTGGCGCGATCGGCTGAAAGCTCCCAGTTGCTGTAATAGCGCTCACCGGTGGCATAGGGCAGATCGTCGGTATGGCCCGCCAGGCTGATGCTGTTCGGCAAATCGTTCAGAATTGGAGCAATGGCGTGCAGGATATCGCGCATATAGCTTTCAACCTGGGCGCTGCCGGTCTGGAACATCGGTCGGTTCTGGCTGTCGATAATCTGAATGCGCAGCCCTTCGTTCATCATGTTGATCAGCAAATGCGGGCGCAGAGTTTTCAGGCGTGGATCGGACTCAATCAATTCATCCAGCTTTTCGCGCAATTTGTTTAACCGCAGCTTCTCTGCCTGTATTTCAGATGAATCCACCGGCTTTTTCACTAACCCTTGCTGCTGGGTAGGATCGTCACCCCCTCCGGGGATCAGGCTGCTCTCGGCGCTGCTTTTGTTGCCACCGCTCAAGGCCACTTTCAGCGGCGTGCGGAAATATTCGGCGATCTGCGTCAACTCCTGCGGGCTGGCAATCGCCAACAGCCACATCACCAGAAAAAACGCCATCATCGCCGTCATAAAATCGGCGTAGGCAATTTTCCAGGAACCACCATGATGGGCGGCATTCTGGGCTTTACGCTTTCTGACCAGAACAACCGGATGATTTTGCTTCATGCGTCCTGCTCTTCCGTCTCTTGCGGCGCTGGCGCTTTCACCCGGCGCACATGCTCTTCCAGTTCGACAAAAGAAGGACGCTCGGTGGTGTACAGCGTTTTACGACCAAATTCGACCGCGATCTGCGGAGCATAACCGTTCAGACTCGACAACAACGTCACTTTGATGCACTGCATCATTTTGGTGGTTTCCGCGCTCTTCTGGCGCAGCAGCGTAGCCAACGGAGAGACAAACCCATAGGCCAGCAGAATGCCGAGGAACGTCCCAACCATGGCGTTGGCGATCAAGGCACCCAACTCGGCGGCCGGGCGATCGGCCGAGGCCAGCGCATGAACCACACCCATCACGGCGGCAACAATGCCGAAGGCCGGTAACGAGTCGCCGACCATCGCCAGGCTGCCCGCAGGCACTTCGCTTTCCTGCTCAAAGGTTTCGATTTCTTCATCCATCAACGCTTCAATTTCAAATGCGTTCATGTTGCCACTCACCATCAGCCGTAAATAGTCGGTAATAAATTCCACCAAATGGTTATCGGCAAGGATGCGGGGATAATTAGAGAAGATTTCACTTTCCTGCGGATTATCGATATCGAACTCGAGGGATAACATGCCCTGTTGGCGGGATTTGACCAGTAAGCGATACAGCAATGCCATCAGATCCATATACAGGTCTTTGCTGTATTTTGAGCGGCGCATCAG
>JBAQHZ010000044.1:0-3054 GCA_049288585.1 Chania sp. | reverse complement strand
GCCGCAAGGACATGCTGCTGTTGGCGCTGATGTCATCGGAAAACCGCGCTGCCGCCAGCCTGGCGCACCATTATCCTGGTGGTTATAACGCTTTTATCAAGGCGATGAATGCCAAGGCCAAATCGTTGGGCATGACGAAGACCCATTACGTAGAACCGACCGGACTATCGATTCACAACGTGTCTACCGCACGCGATCTCACCAAGCTGCTGCTGGCGACCAAGCAGTATCCGCTGATCGGCCAGTTGAGCACCACCACCGAACGCATGGCGACGTTCAAAGATCCTAACTACACCTTGCCGTTCCGCAATACCAACCACTTGGTCTATAACCAGAAGTGGAATATTCAACTGACCAAAACCGGCTTTACCAATCAGGCCGGGCATTGCCTGGCGATGCGCACGATGATTGGCAACCGTTCGGTGTCGCTGGTGGTGTTGGATGCTTTTGGCAAATATACCCACTTTGCGGATGCATCCCGCCTGCGTACCTGGATTGAAACCGGTAAGGTAACGCCGATCCCGGCGGCGGCGCGCGACTATCGCCGCCAGAAAGATGGGCGTTTGGCAAAAAATGAGACGGAATAACCTAACTGACTACACCTAATGGTGCCACAGGTGGGAGCGATGCAGGTTAGCCGACCGTTGAGCGCATGGATGCGCGATACGAGCCCCCAGGGATGGGTTCACGGCGTGTCGGCGTTCCGCATTACTCCCACCTGTCTATAGGTAAGTGGGGCGGTATTAAGCTATTACCTGCCGGGCTGCGGCAGGTAATTTTCCATTAAGGCCGATCGTCACTGGCTGGAAGCGTGTGACTCCCTTCACCCAGCGTGCGTTGCATGATGTGGGTATCCAGCCAGCCGCCGAATTTAAAGCCTACGCCACTCAGGGTGCCGATGCTGGTGAACCCCAATTTGCTATGCAGCGCCAGCGAACCGGGATTGCCCTTGGCATTACCCACCACTGCCAGCATCTGCCGCCACGGGCCCCGCTCACAGCGGGCAATCAGCGCGCTGAGCAGCGCCTTGCCAATGCCGTGCCCTTGCATGCCTTCGGCGATATAGACCGAATCTTCAACCGTATAGCGGTAAGCAGGGCGTGGCCGGTAGGGGGTAGCATAGCAATAGCCTACCACCAGGCCATCCAGCTTTGCTACCAGCCATGGCAACCCCGCCGCTAACACTTTGCCGCGTCGCTCCAGCATTTCATCTGGCGAAGGTGGGGTTTCTTCGAACGAGGCTGCGCCATAAAGCACATGGTGGGCGTAAATCTGTTGAATGGCGGCCATGTCCTCAGTGCTGGCATCATCGATAACCAGCACAGCCTGTGGGGTTGCAAGTGGCATAGTGATCCTGGTCTTAGGGGGCGTACAAACATTATGCGCTGTACCCGGCAACCAGGTAAATTGGCATTATCACAGTGCTTGTGGGGAAGATCCCCCCTTCCACACATTAGCTAATAAGGCTACCGTGTGAAAGAGGGGGGATCGGTTGCCGAGGTTACATACTATGGCGAGGTATCAGTTGTGCAATACATTCACGCAAGTAGGCCAGCAATGGTGGCGTGAGCCAGGTACCTTCAGTCAAAACCGGTTCCTGTTCCATCGCCTGACGGATTCTCATCTGGGTCGCCGGGTTGTCGCCCGCATAGGAGCGGAACAGTTCCAGCCAGTGAGCGGCCAACTGCCGCGCTTGTTCTGATTCTGCGGGGACTGCCTCTCTCATTGCCTGCTGGAATCGGGCGATCAACCCCGGCCATTCCTGCATGCGATCAAAATAGTGAGCACGTACATAGGCATACTCCTGCTCATCGAGGTATTTGCGGTAAATCTCCAATTTGGTTTCGGCAAAGGCCCGCGTCACGTAATCGGTCATGGCCGGGGTGATGCCGGTTTGCTCGCGCATCAAGGGTTCATCGGCATGCATGGCATTCAAGCGGGTTAGAAATGCGGGATTGCCAGCGGTATCGCGCTCCAACGTGCGCATCCAGCGGCGTGCAATGGCCTGAACGCGTGGGTCTTCAGCGTTGATGCCGCTTTCCATCAGCATATGCACACTGCTGACCATTTCTTTCCATTCCTGGTTGCGTGCTTCATCGGCCTGATAGAAGGGTAACTGCGCCAGTTCGTCTGCGGTAAAATATTTATCGTACATCGTCATTGACTCCAAAGTCGTCAGCCAGTCGTTTAATTCGGGTTCATTGCCCATGGTCAGTTGCGTATGCATATGCTGCAACCGGCCACGCAACGCGGTGATCTGCACCAATTGCCGATCTAGCATAGCAATCTGCTGCTCGATAACGGCGGGTAGCGCCAGCCCCGAACGTGCCAGAAGCGCTCCGACTTCTGCCAGCGTGACGCCCATACGGCGCAAGGCCTGAATATGGTGCAAGCGGGTAATATCCGCCCGGTTATACAAACGATACCCGGCGTCGGAACGTGCAGAGGGGATCAATAAACCAATACTGTCGTAGTAATGCAGCGTTCTGACGGTAATTCCCGAACGGCGCGCCAGTTCGCCCACTTTTAATAGCATATGGTTACCTCCTGCGGCTTCAGGTAATAAGGTATAAGGCCTGACGTAGCGTAAGGGTCAAGAAGAAAGACGGGGGAGATTGTTGCAGGCTCACGTACGAAGCCTGCACTATGCACTACCAACCTTTTACGGCACCGCCGTTGAAGATTTTCTCTGCGGCTTTGGCTACTTCATCGGATTCATAGGCTTTCACGAAGTTCTGCACGTTCTGCGCATCTTTATTGTCTTCGCGGGCTACCACGATATTGGTATACGGCGACTCTTTATCTTCGATAAAAATGCCGTCTTTGGTGGGGGTCAGGCCGATTTGATTGATATAGGTGGTGCTGATGACTGCGACGGCGACTTTTGGATCATCCAGTACATGCGGAAGCTGTGCGCCTTCCAACTCCATAATCTGGTAATTGTGCGGGTTGGCGCTGATATCCAAAGAGGTCGGCAGCAGGCCTTTGCCCTGTTTAAGATCGATCAGCCCGACTTTTTTCAACAGCAGCAGCGCGCGGCCCAGATTGGTGGGA
>JBAQHZ010000043.1:0-8747 GCA_049288585.1 Chania sp. | reverse complement strand
CTTGCATACCTTATCATCTGGAATGCAATCTCAATGGGCCGCTCTGAACTTTTAAATTCAGCAGCCATCATTTCAAGAGCATCACCACATAACGTCAGTAGGCTATTTTGCACTTCATCAGTGATAGAGAAATGTTCGCCAATTGTTGGGAAATCGTCATATTCAGTCTGATTCAGATGCTCAAACAGCCATTGCGCTTTCTTTGCGGCAGGCCAGTCGAGTTTTTCAAATATTGCAGGCATCTTTTCTAAAATCTGGCCTTCAATAGTAAACCGGTGACCACCAGAATCATCAATACGCTGCAGTACATTATTCAGGCGTTACAACACATGTTCTGTCAACACCCACTGTTCCGCAACGGGTAGCTTCTCCATTGCTTTCCAAATGCTATCCAACTGCGGTTCTGCAGTTGAGAAATAGTCAGATACCTCATGCCAATCCCAAATCTCACTAGCGGGCATGGCTTTGGTAACCATTTTTTTCAGTTGTGCTAGCGAAGGCAATTCAGTCATCAGATTGGCATCTAGCAACCACGCCTTCATTAGCCTGTCATTATCAGCCAACGATTGCAGTAATAACTCGATCAGTTCATCGGGCTTTTTTTGCTCAAAATAGCGACGTAGTAATTGTTCATCGCTGTCTTCTACTGGCTGGTGATCCGGCTGATTCAGTTTTAACGCAACCGCAACCGCATGTTTGCAGGCATCCATATAATCGGCAGCAGGACAGGTGCAACTACATTGCAGTTCAGGTTTAAGAGCAATGATCACCTGGTAAAGATAGCTACCTTTTACATCGGCAATAACCAGTGACCCACGAATACGCAGATTACTGACGCAACCTTTCTCCATCAGTTGCATGCCTTTGGTAAAGGTTTCTAGCCCTGTTAACATCCTCAACTCGGCCATATCAATCAAAGAAGAGTTGGCGGATAAAGTGCTATTACTATCTGATTTCATTGCTTTTCCTTAATCTGTCAGCAGCAAAAAGTCACTCCATCACCCGATGAATCTGCAGATACTGCAACAACATAATGGTTTTGCCGTCCTTGATGCGGCCATCAGCGATCATCGCCACCGCTTCGCTAAACGGCAGCTCCACCACTTCGATATCTTCATCTTCGATGCCACCGCCAGCGTGATGGCGTGCGTTATCCTGATATTCAGCAATAAAGAAATGGACGATCTCAGTCACGCCCCCTGGCGACATATAGGCTTCAAAGATTTTCTGTACTTTATCCACCTGAAAACCGGTCTCTTCCACCGCTTCGCGGCGGGCGCACTGCTCGGGGGAATCCGCATCCAGCAACCCGGCGCAGGCTTCCAGCAGCATACCGCTGGCATTACCGTTGACGTAGGTCGGCATACGGAATTGATTGGTCAGCACCACGGTACCTTTGGCGCGGTTATACAGCAGAATGGTGGCGCCGTTACCACGATCGTACACTTCACGCACCTGCTCAACGGAACCGCCATTTTTACGTTTTAAATCAAAGGTATATTTATTCAACACATACCAGTTATTCGACAACAGCTCTTTCCTGATATTTTCAATCTTCGATGACATAAACCTGGCTTCCGTTAGCTGATCAACTCAATCGTGGGCCAATAGCAAAACGCAGCCACGGTGGATTTGCAACAAAATAATGTTCTGCAGATCACGCTGGTCCTGCCGCAAAACTTAGCTGCTCAGCCGCTATAACAGCCCGAGCCAGTTGGCCTGTGCGTTATTCGGGTTGCAGTAAGGCGGCGACGCAGAGAATCCACAGTCACATAGTTATCTATACCCAAAATAATTCGAGTTGCTTGTAGGCGGCAAACGAATGAATCCCTGGGAGCATAGCTGACTATGTGACCAGGGTGAAAGAGTGCAGCCAACACCCATGCAACTTGAAGTATGACGAGTATATTTTGCCTGGCTTGAGTATGTCGTCTCACCCAAATCACCTCATCCTGACTGTCAACCGTCAGTGGTACAAACGCCACAAACGGCCATCGGTGCATGTTCCCATACCGTTTTGCTCGCTATTTTTTGGCGTCTGGCGTGGCGTTGCAGAGATCGCCGTTGCACACAAAACGCAGTTCAGGATGGCCACCGTAGTCATTGATATAGGTCACGATAAAGCTGCTGAAGTTAGTGTTACGCAGAGCCACCGTTTCACTGGATTTGGGGGCTAACATCAGCGCCTGGAAGTCGTCGATCGCGCCGCCCCCCTGCTTCTTACTATTGCGCGCCATACCGCTAAGAGTGACGTAAAACGGCGTCGGGTTTTCAATTGTCATCCCGCTGCCAGTTTTGCGGAAAACCAGTTTTTCCTGCCAGATCTCGCCTTTGGGTACCACAATCGCCTTTGGCCGGTAGAACAGCTTGATCTGGGTCTGTAAGGCCAGTTGCATCACGTTGGTTTTGCTGCTTTTGGGCGGGATCTCGCGCAGGTTAAAATAGAACAGCGACTCCCGATCCTGCGGTAAACGCTCGGCACCTGCCATTTTAGTCACCCGCACCACGCTGCGTTCACCTGCCTCTACCCGCTGCAACGGCGGCAGCACGATCAACGGTGCGGTGATTTTCTGGTGCTTATCGTCTTCCAGCCAAGACTGTGCAAGAAAGGGAAATTCTTTGTTTTCATTAACAATATTAAGACTAATGGACTTTGCATCCCCCTGGTAAATCGCTCTGGTACGATCCAGCGATATCGCCGCCTGCGCGGTAGGGGCGATGGTGGCCAGTATCAGGCTGGTCGCGACGATGTTTACTAACAGGTTGTTATTCATACTTGTCAATTCTCAGTAATTCTCATGGGAGCCTGCTTCAGCAGGCTTTGTGTTATGGATTAAAGCTTGGTACAAGGCAGCAGCAGTTGATCCAGCGGCTTGGCGCTACCAGGAATAGCGATGCGGCACTGACGCTGGCCTTCCCAAGCCACATCCAGCGACTCTTCCGGTTGTACGCCGGTCAGGAACACCGAACCTTGGTCGCTCACCACCGCCATTTCACGGCCTTGCTGATTCAGGACCGTAGCGCCAAACGGCGGTTCGCTGCCGTCTGCCAGCTTGATCACCGCCAGTAATTTGCTGCCTTTCACCACCTCAAAGCGGCGATAGCCAATCGCGCCTTCGGTCAGCGTGCCCTGCACCACGGCGCGGGTAGCTTCGACGTCGTCCGCCAGTTGGTTGACATCAATCCGCGTATCAGTGTTGTAGTAGCTGGTGATATCGGAAATCACCGCCAGACCTAAACCGTTGCTGTAGGCAAGACCGCTGTTGATCGGCACTCCGGCAACGCCGCCAGTATCCAGCATTATGCGGCTGCTGCCGTTACTGGTGTTTTGGTGTGCGGAGACCCCGTACTGGGTGGCCGTGATCCCGCCGAGAAACGTCCCGCCCACCGAGGAGTAGCTATCCTGCTGATAAGAGGCGTTAGCGTTGAGCGATCCGTAGGGGGCGTTGTAAGTGTAAAAGCCGCGCGCCAGCGGTTTACCTTCCTGATTGACGCCGCTGCTGACCTGCCAGGTATGGTTCGGGTTGGTGTAATCGGTATAGGAAGCACTCTGGGTGATATCGCTGTTGCTGGTCTGCAGCGAATAGCCCATGCGGCGGCGATCACCAATCGGCACGGTAAAGCTCAGCATAATGCTGTCATCGCTCTTGCCGAGGTAAGTAGTACGGAAAGCTGCCAGCGAAGCGGTGATGTTACTGACATTGGCAACATTGAACGTTTTACTGGCCGAGAGCCCGTAACGGTTCTGCGCCCGTGCATCCCAATAGGTCTGGTGCGAATAGGTCAGATAAGCCGTGATGGCTCTGACGCTGTCATGCGCCATAAAGGTTTTGCTGGCGGTAAGCGTATACAGCTCTTTTTCCCGCCCGCTGTACCGATCGTCGTAGTCGTTGTAGCGCGCCTGCAGGTACTGCGACATATTCATGAACTTGCGCTGTGAGAAGCGGTAACCGGCGAAGGTGATCTGGCTGTCGTACTCATCAAATCGTTTGGCGTAGTTAACCTGAAACGACATGCCAGAGACCGTGGGTTCATTTGGCAAACGGGCGAAAGACTGCGTCACGTCCACCGACATCGCACCAAAGATGTTCAGATCGCGCCCCAGGCCCAGCGCCCAGGCATTATAGTTCCCGGCTAGCACGGCACCGCCATACAGTGACCAGGCGTTGCTGATCCCCCAAGAGAAGTCATTCGCGGAGAACAGTGGCCCTTGCAGGTTGTGGTTATAAGTTGAAGGCCGACCCAGCGCGGTGTTGTAGCGCACATAGCCGGGGCGTGTCAGATACGGGATGGTAGCGGTGTCCACCTGGAAGGTAGAGACGCTACCGTCCTGCTCTTCCACCCGAACATCTAGCCTGCCACGTACCGAACTGTTGAGATCCTGGATCACAAACGGCCCAGCGGGCACCGTAGTTTGATACAGAGTGCGACCATCCTGCAACACGGTGACCTTGGCGTTGCTTCTGGCGATCCCCCGTACTTCCGGCGCATAGCCTTGCAAGCTTGGCGGCAGCATGCGTTCGTCGCTGGCCAGATTGATCCCGGTTAAGCGGAACGAGTCGAACACGTTGGAGTCGAGGAAGATTTCACCGACGGTCAGCTTGGCGGCCTGCATTGGAAGGGCGCGGTAGGCATAGATCTGGTTCCAGTCGAAATTGCTACTGTGCCGATCGCCTTGCCGGTTAGCGTTAGTCTGATAATCGGCGCGCAGCCGCCAGGAGTTCAGGTTGGCCCCTACGGTGCCGTAGCTGCTGAGGTTTTGCGAGGTGGTGCCGTTGTGGCTCTGTCTGCCCAACTGGCCGCTGACACTGTAGTCCAGTAACAGACCGGGAATACCGTCGTCCCACTGCTCCGGCGGCGTCCAGTTCGGATCAGAATATTTCATCCAGGCCTGTGGAATGGTGATCGTCAGTACACCGCCATTGATGCGGTCGGATACAGTGGCACCTTGAATGGCGCTGATATCGGCGCACTGATTGTCGTGCCACAGCGTGACTTTATTTGCGGCTTCGTCTTTCAGCGCCATCTTTTCTATCAGATCCGGCGGCAGACAAACCTGGCTGCTTTTCTTATCGGCGATGGCCAGATACTCAATGCTGCGCTGCGGCAAGGTTTTCTGGTTAATCTTGATATCCAGCAGGTAGATACCGGGCATCACATAATTGGCGTCAGAGAAATGTGATAAATCCACCTTGCTGCGATCGCCGATATCCAATACGTCGGTATTGAACTCTGTGTCGGCAAACACCGGATGTCCACAGAGTAAAGAGAGCATGACGATAGTCTGTGTTTTTTTCCTGGATATTAATGACGTCATAGAATAATCACTCATGGCAAGTCCACGCCTTGCAACAGGTCACTCATACAACCTGAAAATGTAAATATTTTGTTTAATTTCAGTTTGTTACCGTGATTCCGGTAGAGAGTAAAACTAACTAAAGATAAGACAGGGTGAATTTCACCAGAGAATTGAACTCGCCAGCGTGCGCCACATCGGGGTGAAGCTTTAACTGTGCGCTAAAGTTCAACACATTGTGAGCATCAAGCAGCAGGTAATCTGCCGTGCTATCGCCTAATGGCAGCCGGTTACCGGTATCGGTGAGCAATTCAATTGCCACTCCTTTGGCTTCACCGCTAATGGCCAATAGTTCGGGTTCTTCTTCGTCAGCTACGCCGTCGAAAATGACGTTCAACGTACGATAGGCAAAGCCGGGTTTGTCCGGGATGGCCAAGAGGCAGTTCACCAACTTGATGTGAAAATAGCGGCGGCTGCTGATAAGCAAAGGCTGAGGGCCAGGTGTAGCATCGGTCATCGACATCAGGCCAAAATCAATGGTCTGGTCCAGGCTGTCGCTGGCGATCCCGCAAGGGGTTTCCACAATCTCGCCCCCCAGATTAACCTTGCCAGAACCTTGGTTTTTTGCTGCGGCCGATACACTGAAGACGCTGAACGTAATAAATAGTGCGCCCCATAACCGGATTGTCATGTTGGTCTCTCCCTGTTGCGACTCATCCCTTCGCTCATTACCAGCGAGCATCAAAGCGTGGGGATGCCTTGCAGGCATCCCCAGGCGCATTATTGGTAAGCCAGAGTGAAGTTCGCCACGCTGGTGAACTCGCCTGGCTCTATCGCGCCAGAGGCGGTGCTGCCTTGCAGATAGGCGGCAAATTGCAGGGTGCTATCACCGTTCAACAGGGTGATGGCATCAGTTGGTGTACCATTCAGTTCCACTTTCTTGCCCGCACCGTCGATCAGTTGGATGCCTGCGCCACGTGCTGTGCCTGCCAGCCCGAGCAGCTCGCTGTTACCCTCAGCGGTTTGGCCAGTGAAAGAGACTTGTACGCTTTTCTTGACAGCGGCATCACAGTCTCTCAGTCCAATGCTGAACTTCTCAGACTGTGATTTGCCTTGCTTAGCCAGCACACTGCTGCTGATCTGACCCATTTTGATCGTCTGATCGACGGATTCCGGTGCAACGCTGCATGGCGCGTCAATAATGTCACCTGTGAAGGTTACAGTACCGCCGCCCTGGTTAGATGCGGCCTGAGCAACAGATGCAGTAGAGAAAGCAATCACAGTTGCCAGCATTAATTTATTCAGTTTCATGTCTCAATTTCCTGTAGAGATTAATTAAATAAAGAGTATTACTAAAAATAGTAACGCATCAAAATCACCGGTATTAGCCCGACATCCATGTCACCAAAGTGATAATCTGAGCCAATTCCGTTTGCTCGGGAAAAATACTTCCACCTTGGTTATCACCCCTCGCTCACTGATATTTGATGCGGTAAATCTACTATCATTGGAGTGACTTTTCCTGCCATATGGAGTACATTTTCCGACAACTTACCAGAATGAAGATAAAGGCCAATTAGATATGAAGAAGATATACTTCCTTTTATTTAATAATTTCCACCTGTTAGATTTTAGCGGTCCATTACAGGTTTTCGAATCAGCCAACAAAATGCTCGGCCATGATTTTTATGATATTTCACTCATTTCCAATTCTGTAGAGCCAATACAAACCCATTTTGGTATCTCACTCACTTCTACGTATTTACCTGAGATCGCCGAAGAGGTTGATACTCTTATCATCTGTGGTGGCATAGGCGTTCATGAAGCATGCAAAGACAATAGATTGATGGCATGGTTTACTCTGCATAAACCTTATTTTAAAAGGATTGTCTCTATCTGCAGTGGCGCTTTTCTATTAGCTGAATGGGGCGTATTGAATGGAAAAAGTGCAGTGACTCATTGGGTTTCCTGTGAGAACTTCAGGAAGAAATATCCCCTCGTTAGCGTTGAAGAAGATAAAATATTCATCAATGAGGGCAACATATGGACATCTGCCGGTGTAACGGCAGGAATAGACTTAACCTTAGCCTTGATCGAAGAGGATATTGATCACGCAACCTCATTAGAGGTAGCAAAAGATTTGGTAGTCTATCTGCGCAGGGAAGGAGGGCAAAATCAATTCAGTGACACGCTTAAAATTCAGCATGGTGATAAAAGAATAAATAAGCTATTTAATTGGATACAAGAAAATGTCACCAAAGAGATAAGAGTGAACGATCTGGCTGAGGTGGTCAATATGAGTGAAAGAAGTTTAATTAGGCTGTTCAAAAATAACACTGGAGAACCCCCGTTAAAGTTCATCCTCAAAACCAGGCTCGACTTGGCAAAATCCATGCTGGATAATTCAGATAAACCCTTCGCAAAAATTGCTGTAGAATGCGGTTTTAAGAATGAAATAAATTTCAGAAGGGCATTCATTAAAGCCTTTGATGTGTCCCCCAAGAAATATCGGGACAGCTTCCTGTAAGGCCACATATAACATTGATACATGGATAGGGAATGCCCTATCCGCTGCCATCCAGGCAAGTTCTCACCTGCTAACCAGCGACAAATAACATGGCATTGAAGTCAATAAAACCATCTATAAACAGGTACCTATGATAGTAATTCATCAGGATGAGCACATCATCGTGGTCAATAAGCCTAGCGGACTGCTTTCCGTTCCAGGCCGTGCGCCAGAGAACAAAGACAGCGTGATGACGCGCATCCAGGTCGATTTCCCCGCCGCTGAATCGGTGCATCGTCTGGATATGGCCACCAGCGGGGTGATTGTGGTCGCACTGAACAAAGCCGCCGAGCGTGAGCTTAAGCGCCAGTTTCGCGAGCGTGAGCCACAGAAATCCTATATCGCCCGCGTTTGGGGGCATATGGAACATGACGAGGGGCTGGTGGATTTACCGCTGATCTGTGATTGGCCAAACCGGCCGCTGCAAAAGGTGTGTTTTGAAACCGGTAAAGCGGCACAGACGGAATATCAGGTGCTTTCCCGGGATGCCGATGGCAGTACGCGGGTACTGCTGAAGCCTATCACCGGGCGTTCGCACCAGTTACGTGTTCATATGCTGGCACTGGGGCACCCGATCCTGGGGGACGGTTTTTACGCACATCCTGAAGCCAAGGCGATGGCAGCACGCCTACAGCTGCACGCGCAAGAGTTGCGCATCACCCATCCGGCATTCCAAACACCGCTCTATTTTCGTGCGGAACCGGATTTCTGATCTCAATAAAAAGGGGCCCCATTAACCAGGCCCCTTTTTAAATATCTATACCCAAGTGACTTCAAGTTGCATGTAGGCGGCCACTGAGCGAAGCCCCAGGAGCTTGGTAAACCAAGTGACTGGGGTGAGTGAAGGCAGCCAACACCCATGCAGCTTGAAGGGCGACGGGTATA
>JBAQHZ010000042.1:0-18954 GCA_049288585.1 Chania sp. | reverse complement strand
ATAATGGCAACCACGCTGTTTAAAGATTTTCTGTTTGAAGCCGCCCATCGTTTGCCGCACGTTCCCGAGGGCCATAAATGTGGCCGCCTGCACGGGCATTCATTTATGGTGCGTTTGGAAGTCACCGGTGAAGTGGATGCGCACACCGGCTGGGTAATGGATTTTGCCGAACTGAAAGCGGCGTTTGATCCGATTTGGCAACGCCTGGATCACCATTATCTCAACGATATTCCAGGATTGGAAAATCCCACCAGCGAAGTACTTGCCGCCTGGATCTGGCAACAGCTCAAACCACATTTGCCAGAATTAACGGCGGTGATGGTGAAAGAGACCTGTACCGCAGGCTGCGTGTATAAAGGCTGAAAGAACAAGGCACAGAGTGAGGGGGCTTTGGCCAAGTGCTAATCCCCCACCCTAGCCTTTTCCCAAAGGAGAGGGAACTGGCCAGTCTTAGGCAATATTCAAATATTTATGGGTTTGCATCGAAAGCCGCCAGTTGCGGGCAATGCAGGTTGCAATACACAAACGCGTCGCCTCTTCTTTCTGGCTGATCGGTTGCAGTGCGATGATACGGCGCTTCCCATCGTGCAGCGTTGCCAGTAACTCATCCAGTGCCTCAATATCACGCTCACGCCCGACCGGGTGTTTGATCTCATCAGCACGCGCCAGCGCTTGCTGCAAGACTTTCATTCCACCGCGCATGTTTACTTTTGGTGAAACCGTCACCCAGGTATTGGGGGAGCAGAGGATTTCATGGGTGCCACTGGTTTCTATCTGGCAGCCATAGCCACTGTTTTCAAACAATGTTGTCAGCGGGATCAGATCGTAGAGACAGGGTTCACCGCCGGTGATCACGATATGGCGCGCGGTATAACCTTGCTGCTGGATCACCTTGAGCAATTGCTCGGCGCTGGCGCGGCCCCAGGCATCGCTTTCAGCGGTTTTTACCAGGATCCGCTGCATATCCACTTCCCGATCGGCCTCCTTTTCCCAGGTGTGTTTGGTATCGCACCAGCTACACCCCACCGGGCAGCCCTGCAGACGAATAAAAATAGCCGGAACGCCGGTGAAATAGCCTTCCCCTTGCAAGGTTTGGAACATCTCGTTAATCGGATACTGCATCGTTTTCTCAATCAGGCAGGGTAAAAATGCATTATCGCAGATTTAGAGATATGCGCCACAGCCAGGCCTGTGGGCCACGACTTCCCAATATAACGTCCTTATCCATACATCTAACTTGTAATAGGTATGTAAATTTATTGTGATTTAACGCTCAAAAATGACGCCATTTTAATTCATTTTTGCAGAGTAACTCACTATTCTGCCGGGCTTAATTCATGGTTTTTCTGCTAAAAACCCATCTACTCTATTGATTAAAAAAAGAAATTAATTTTCATTATGACTTTTTCATCGCTGACTGGTCAGTGTTGCATATGCTTGTACATACAAGTATATGTTAATTATCCCGACGCATTGTTATGACATGGTGAGAGATCTGCTGCGTCATAAAATTTGTACCGATACTGTTTGAGGAAATAGCTGTGACTGCAAATAACAAAGTTCGCAACGTCGATATACGTGCGCCCCGCGGCACTCAACTAAATGCCAAGAGTTGGCAGACCGAAGCCCCCCTGCGTATGCTGATGAACAACCTCGATCCTGAAGTGGCGGAAAACCCGCACGAACTGGTGGTGTACGGCGGTATCGGCCGCGCTGCCCGTGATTGGGATTGCTACGACAAGATTGTTGAAACCCTCAAAAAACTGGAAGACGACGAAACCCTGCTGGTGCAGTCCGGCAAACCGGTCGGCGTATTCAAAACCCACAGCAACGCCCCGCGTGTGCTGATCGCCAACTCCAACCTGGTGCCACATTGGGCGACCTGGGAACACTTCAACGAACTGGATGCCAAAGGCTTGGCGATGTATGGCCAGATGACCGCCGGCAGTTGGATCTACATCGGCAGCCAGGGCATCGTGCAAGGCACCTATGAAACCTTCGTCGAAGCTGGCCGCCAGCATTACAACGGCAGTCTGCAAGGCCGCTGGGTATTAACCGCGGGCTTGGGTGGCATGGGCGGTGCACAGCCACTGGCCGCCACGCTGGCCGGGGCCTGCTCACTGAATATCGAGTGTCAGCAGAGCCGTATCGATTTCCGCCTGAAAACTCGCTACGTCGATGAGCAGGCCACCGATCTGGACGACGCGCTGGCGCGCATCAAGCGCTACACCGCCGAAGGCAAAGCCATCTCCATCGCCCTGTGTGGTAACGCGGCAGAGATCCTGCCGGAGCTGGTCAAACGCGGCGTGCGCCCGGATATGGTCACCGATCAGACCAGCGCCCACGATCCACTGAACGGTTATCTGCCGAAAGGTTGGAGCTGGGAAGAGTATCGCCGCCGTGCGCAGGCCGAACCCGCACTGGTGGTCAAAGC
Organism: Chania sp.; assembly: GCA_049288585.1. Taxonomy (GTDB): domain Bacteria; phylum Pseudomonadota; class Gammaproteobacteria; order Enterobacterales; family Enterobacteriaceae; genus Chania. Next base: position 16,520 of record JBAQHZ010000042.1, on the reverse strand, counting down.
GGCCAAGCAATCGATGGCTGAACATGTTGAAGCCATGCTGGCCTTCCAGAAAATGGGCGTACCGACCTTTGACTATGGCAACAACATCCGTCAGATGGCAAAAGAGATGGGCGTCAGCAATGCCTTTGATTTCCCAGGTTTTGTTCCAGCCTACATCCGCCCACTGTTCTGTCGCGGCATCGGCCCGTTCCGCTGGGCGGCGCTGTCTGGCGATCCGCAGGATATCTACAAAACCGATGCGATGGTGAAAGAGCTAATCCCAGACGATGAGCATCTGCATCGCTGGCTGGACATGGCGCGTGAGCGCATCAGCTTCCAGGGCTTACCGGCACGTATCTGCTGGGTCGGTTTGGGCCAACGCGCCAAGCTGGGGCTGGCGTTCAACGAGATGGTTCGCCGTGGCGAACTCGCTGCACCGATCGTGATTGGTCGTGACCATCTGGATTCCGGTTCAGTATCCAGCCCGAACCGCGAAACCGAATCGATGAAAGACGGTTCCGATGCGGTATCCGACTGGCCGTTACTCAATGCCCTGCTGAACACCGCCAGCGGCGCGACCTGGGTTTCTCTGCACCACGGCGGCGGCGTCGGCATGGGCTTCTCGCAGCATTCCGGGATGGTGATCCTCTGTGACGGAACCGACGAGGCCGCTGAGCGTATTGCTCGCGTGCTGCATAACGATCCGGCTACAGGCGTGATGCGTCATGCTGACGCAGGCTATGATATTGCTATCGATTGTGCACGCGAGCAGGGCCTCAATCTGCCAATGATCGCTGCCACTCAGGGAGACAAAGCATGAAAGCACTGACTATTCGCCCAGGAAAACTGACGCTTGCCGAGCTGCGCCAGGTTTATCAACAGCCGGTAAAACTGACGCTGGACGATCATGCTTATAGCGCGATCCAACAAAGCGTGGCCTGTGTAGAGCGCATTGTGGAAGAGAATCGCACCACTTACGGCATCAACACCGGCTTTGGCCTGCTGGCCTCAACCCGTATCGCCCGTGACGATCTGGAAAACCTCCAGCGCTCCCTGGTGCTTTCCCACGCCGCCGGCGTTGGCGCGCCGACTGATGACAATCTGGTGCGCCTGATCATGGTGCTGAAGATCAACAGCCTGTCGCGCGGTTTTTCCGGTATCCGTCTGGAAGTGATTCAGGCATTGATAGCTCTGGTAAATGCCGAAGTCTATCCGCATATTCCGCTGAAAGGTTCCGTTGGCGCTTCCGGCGATCTGGCACCGCTGGCACACATGAGCCTAGTCTTGCTGGGTGAAGGCAAAGCCCGTTATCAGGGCGAATGGTTGCCAGCGGTTGACGCGCTGGCTAAAGCAGGCCTGAAGCCGATCCAGCTTGCGGCTAAAGAAGGGCTGGCACTGCTGAACGGTACACAGGTTTCTGCCGCCTTTGCCCTGCGCGGCCTGTTTGATGCAGAAGATCTGTACGCGGCAGCGACCGTCACCGGCAGCCTGACGGTAGAAGCAGCATTGGGCTCCCGCAGCCCGTTCGACGCACGGATTCATGAGGTACGCGGCCAACGTGGCCAGATCGATGCCGCCAGCGCCTACCGCCATCTGCTTGGTGAACGCAGCGGCGTATCGGACTCACACCACAACTGTGACAAAGTGCAGGATCCCTACTCCCTGCGCTGCCAGCCACAGGTGATGGGGGCCTGCCTGACGCAGATCCGCAATGCGGCGGAAGTCCTGGAGATCGAGGCCAACGCAGTTTCCGATAACCCACTGGTGTTTGCCGAACAGGGTGATGTGCTGTCCGGCGGTAACTTCCACGCCGAACCGGTGGCGATGGCTGCCGACAACCTGGCACTGGCGTTCGCTGAAATCGGTTCACTCGCCGAGCGCCGCATTTCTTTGATGATGGACAAACATATGTCGCAGCTACCGCCATTCCTGGTGGATAACGGCGGCGTGAACTCCGGCTTTATGATTGCTCAGGTCACGGCAGCAGCGTTGAGCAGCGAGAACAAAGCACTGGCACACCCGGCCAGCGTCGACAGTATTCCGACCTCCGCCAATCAGGAAGACCACGTTTCTATGGCCCCGGCCGCTGGTCGCCGCCTGTGGGAAATGGCCGATAACGTGCGCGGTGTCCTGGCGGTCGAGTGGCTGGCGGCCTGCCAAGGGCTGGATCTGCGTAAAGGTCTGCAAACCACCGAAGGTCTGGAACAGGCGCGCCGCCTGCTGCGTGAATATGTCAGCTACTACGATAAGGATCGGTTCTTCGCTCCCGATATCGAAGCCGCCAGTGCGCTGTTGGCGGCAGGTCATCTGACATCGCTGATGCCAGCGGCACTGTTGCCTAGCCAGGCCTAGCCGTTTTTATCTACCCTACGGATTTCAAATCGCAGCTAGCAACGCTGCGGTTTGAAAAACCCAAGGGATATACCCTACAAGTTCGTACTCTGTCCCATCGGGCTCGTTCCCCCGATGTGGGCAGTGCTGCCTGTCCGACAACAACTCTAAAACGGGGAAGCAACATGCGTAACGAAAAAACTCAACTCCGGCGCGGTTTGAACGCACGGCACATTCGCTTTATGGCCTTGGGTTCCGCCATCGGCACCGGGCTGTTCTACGGTTCAGCAGGGGCTATTCAACTGGCTGGCCCCGCCGTCCTCCTGGCCTATCTGGTCGGCGGGGCTGCGGTGTTTATGGTGATGCGAGCGCTGGGGGAAATGGCGGTTCATCAGCCAGTTTCCGGCTCCTTCGGCCACTACGCCAGCCACTACCTTGGCCCATTGGCGGGCTTTCTCACCGGTTGGACCTACACCTTTGAAATGGTGATCGTAGCCCTGGCCGATGTCACGGCTTTTGGTATCTATATGGGGCTGTGGTTCCCGGATGTCGCGCAGTGGGTTTGGGTACTGAGCATCATTATGTTTATTGGCGCGCTCAACATGTGCAGCGTCAAGGTATTCGGTGAAATGGAATTCTGGCTTTCACTGGTGAAAGTCGTGGCCATTGTGGCAATGATCATCGGCGGTGCGGCAGTGATGATGTTTGGTTTCGGCCAAGCACAGGAAGCCACCGGCTTCAGTAACCTGTGGCAACACGGCGGTTTTATGCCAAACGGCATTGGCGGCGTAGTAGCGTCACTGGCCGTGGTGATGTTTGCCTTTGGCGGTATTGAAATTATCGGTATCACCGCCAGCGAAGCGAAAGATCCGGCCACCGTGCTGCCAAAAGCCATCAACTCCGTGCCAATACGCATACTGTTATTCTACGTGTTGACCTTACTGGTGCTGATGGCGATCTACCCTTGGAACAGCATCGGCCAGAAAGGCAGCCCGTTCGTGGAAATCTTCAGTAATCTGGGGATCAGCTCCGCCGCCAACGTGTTGAACGTCGTGGTAATCACCGCTGCCATCTCCGCCATCAACAGCGATATCTTTGGCGCTGGCCGCATGATGTACGGTATGGCTCATGACGGCCAGGCACCAAAAAGCTTCTCTAAGCTGACTGCCAGCGGAGTACCCTGGATGACGGTGCTGGTGATGTCCATCGCGTTGCTGCTGGCGGTGGTACTCAACTATTTCATCCCGAAACAGATCTTCATGATCATTGCGTCAATCGCTACCTTTGCCACCGTTTGGGTATGGCTGATGATCCTGCTTTCGCAGATCGCCATGCGCCGCACGCTCACCAAAGAAGAAGTCAGCCAACTGAGTTTCCCGGTACCCTGGTGGCCGCTGGCTCCGGCGATAGCAACGGCATTTATGCTGTTTGTGATCGGTCTGTTGGGTTATTTCGAAGCAAGCCGTATTGCACTGTATGTCGGCTTGGTCTGGGTCGCTTTCCTTACTCTGGCTTATTGGCTGTGGGTGCGTAAGAAAAACCCATCCGCCGTAGCCTCGGCACAAAATTTGTAAGAATGGATTTAGCAGACTTAGAGTGGTTCGCTTCGGTGGATTGCACTAAGTCTGCTTTTCAAGCCTTATATTGCCCCCCATCCTCTCTTGCCGCTTCTCACTACTACTGAAGAATATGATTAATCTGTGTGTGCAAACCACGTAGATTTTAGCGAATGCCTTCGATAAGCAACATCAACTCCAGCATGACTTATCTTATTTTACCGGCATATTTCTTAGACCGAATTAAGTATTTACTTAAAAAATAGCTCCCTCTACTTTTTTATAGAAATAATTATATACCCAAAATAATTCGAGTTGCTTGTAGGCGGCAACTGAGCGAAGCCCCAGGAGCTTACTCAGGTAAGTGACTGAGGTGAACGAAGGCAGCCAACACCCAAGCAACTTGAAGTATGACGGGTATATTACATCATCACAACAACCGAATTAAATACTGTATTTTTACCGAACACTCCTGATGACAGCATAGACAGCACTCAATGAAGGTGTTTTTATAAATATATTTTATAACAATGACATATGCTGAGCGCTATCTTGTTATCTGGTTGAAATTACTTGCAAAAACTGAAGCGTACGAAAACATTTGCGTCACTATTAAAGCATTATTCATACATAATATTGATCATTTATCATCAATGATTTTTCCTTTTTATCTTTGCCAATTAATTACCAATAAAATAAACCATGACATTATATAGATACTGTGAAACAGTGCGGTTAATTTGCTGAAAAAGGAGAATCAGTGTGGGTATTATTTATATTGACCGCTCGCCACTGTGTCAACTAGGAATGAAGGCACTGCTGGCACAAGATATTTTTTGTTTATCATACCCTTCCACAAACCTGTTGCAATCGGAGGAACCCCCACCGAATCTGGTAATAATGAGTTTCCCCGAACAGATTTATCTTTTTGAAGAGTATCTTCTTTTTCTTGAGAAGCTAAGAACGAACCATCCTAAAATCAAGACGCTATTCTTTATCGACAAAGCATCGCCTTTAATCTTGGCGTTGATCGCCCGCGCACGTCCAGATGCCATACTGAATAAGAAAGAAAAGTTAAATGTGGTGTTTGAAATGTGCATGCTCTTGATCGAACAAGAAAGACCTGTAGCCAACGGTCACATGTGGGGAACCCAAAAACCGACGATAATTACGCCTGGTGAAATCATTGTGCTCTGTGAGATAGCGCGTAATGCCAGCATTGGTAACATTGCGCAACGCTTGCATCTGCACCCGAAAACAGTCTACTCCCATCTGAACAACGCGAGTAAAAAATTCGGCATTCGCAACCGCGTAGAACTGCTAAAAATGATCGCCATGCTGTAACTCACTTCAGCCACAGCGCGTGGGAGTCAATCACAATAAAAAAACGGGGAGTGTCTAATGACACTCCCCGTAAACAAACGAAGCCGTTATAACGATTACTGACCTTTAACTTCTTTCAGGCCATTGAATGGCGCGCGGTTGCCCAGCGCTTCTTCGATACGGATCAGTTGGTTGTATTTAGCAACGCGGTCAGAACGGCTCATAGAACCGGTTTTGATCTGACCTGCTGCAGTACCTACCGCCAGGTCGGCGATGGTAGCATCTTCGGTTTCACCTGAACGGTGAGAGATCACCGCAGTATAACCTGCATCTTTTGCCATCTTGATCGCAGCCAGAGTTTCGGTCAGAGAACCGATCTGGTTGAATTTAATCAGGATAGAGTTAGCGATGCCTTTATCGATGCCTTCTTTCAGGATCTTGGTGTTGGTTACGAACAGATCGTCACCCACCAGTTGGATCTTGTCGCCCAGCACTTTGGTCTGGTAAGCAAAACCAGCCCAGTCAGATTCATCCAAACCGTCTTCGATAGAAACGATTGGGTACTGTTTGGTCAGATCTTCCAGGAAGTGAGTGAACTCTTCAGAGGTAAAGGCTTTGTTGCCTTCGCCAGCCAGCACATATTTGCCGTCTTTATAGAATTCAGAAGCTGCACAGTCCATCGCCAGGGTAATGTCTTTACCCAGCTCATAACCTGCCGCTTTCACTGCTTCAGCGATAACCGCCAGAGCTTCAGCATTGGAACCCAGGTTTGGCGCATAGCCACCTTCGTCACCCACCGCCGTGTTCATCCCTTTGGACTTCAGCACTTTTGCCAGGTGATGGAACACTTCAGAACCCATACGCACGGCTTCTTTCAGGGTCTTCGCGCCAACTGGCTGAATCATGAATTCCTGAATGTCGACGTTGTTGTCTGCGTGCTCGCCGCCGTTGATGATATTCATCATCGGCAGAGGCATAGAGAATTTGCCTGGGGTGCCGTTCAGTTCAGCAATGTGCTCATACAGCGGCATGCCTTTGGAAGCAGCAGCAGCCTTGGCAGCGGCCAGAGAAACCGCCAGGATGGCGTTAGCGCCAAACAGGGATTTGTTCTCAGTACCGTCCAGATCGATCATGATCTTGTCGATGTTAGCCTGGTCTTTGGCATCTTTACCCTGTACTGCCTGAGCAATTGGGCCATTGACTGCCGCAACGGCTTTCAGTACGCCTTTACCCAGGAAACGAGATTTGTCACCGTCACGCAGTTCCAGAGCTTCACGGGAACCGGTAGAAGCACCTGACGGCGCAGCAGCCAGACCAACGAAACCGCCTTCCAGATGCACTTCGGCTTCAACAGTTGGGTTGCCGCGTGAGTCGATGATTTCACGGCCGATGACTTTCACAATTTTGGACATATGGGTTTTCCTCAAGTCACAAGTTAAACTAAAACTCCAGACAAACAACGCGCGGTGTTGGCCGCGCGTTGCTTACTAAAACTCTTATTTCGCCTGACGCTTCTGATACTCACCCGCCGCTTTGACAAAACCAGCGAACAGCGGATGCCCATCACGCGGCGTCGAAGTAAACTCCGGGTGGAACTGGCAAGCAACAAACCACGGATGGTTAGGCAGCTCGATAATCTCAACCAGCTTGTTATCCGCAGAGCGACCGGCAACGCGTAAACCTGCGGCCTCGATCTGCTTCAACAGCATGTTGTTAACTTCATAACGGTGACGATGGCGCTCAACGATGGTTGGCTCGCCGTACATCTGGCGCACCAGGCTGTTTTCGGTCAGATGGCATTGCTGCCCGCCGACGCGCATCGTGCCGCCCAGATCGCTTTCTTCGGTGCGCACTTCAACGTTGCCGTCTTCGTCACGCCATTCGGTGATTAATGCCACCACCGGGTACTTGCAGTCTGGCACAAATTCAGTGGAGTTGGCGTTCGCCATACCCGCAACGTTACGGGCAAACTCGATCAGCGCTACCTGCATACCCAGGCAAATACCCAGATAAGGAATGTTATTTTCACGCGCGTACTGCGCGGTCATCACCTTACCTTCCACGCCACGGTAGCCAAAGCCACCAGGGATCAAAATCGCGTCCAGCCCTTTCAGGACTTCCACACCGCGAGTTTCAACATCCTGCGAATCGATCAGCTTGATATTGACGGTCAGACGATTTTTCAGACCACCGTGCTTCAACGCTTCAATGACGGACTTGTACGCATCCGGCAGTTCGACATATTTGCCGACCATGCCGATGGTCACTTCGCCGCCCGGATTGGCTTCTTCGTAAACCACCTGCTCCCACTCGCTGAGGTTGGCTTCCGGCGCATTGAGGTTGAATCGTTTGCAAATATAGTCGTCCAGCCCCTGAGATTTCAACAGGCCTGGAATTTTATAAATAGAATCAATCTCTTTCAGCGAGATAACCGCTTTTTCCGGCACGTTGCAGAACAGAGCGATTTTTGCGCGTTCGTTGGCAGGCACGGTGCGATCGGAACGACAGATCAACACATCCGGCTGAATACCGATGGAGAGCAGCTCTTTGACCGAATGCTGGGTTGGTTTGGTTTTCACTTCACCGGCAGCAGCCAGATACGGCACCAGGGTCAGGTGCATGTACAGCGTGTGCTCACGGCCCACTTCAACCGCCATCTGGCGAATCGCTTCCAGGAACGGCAGGGATTCGATATCACCCACGGTGCCGCCGATCTCCACCAGCACCACATCGTGGCCTTCAGCGCCTTCGATGATGCGTTCTTTAATGGCATTGGTGATGTGCGGAATAACCTGTACGGTCGCGCCCAGATAGTCGCCACGGCGTTCTTTACGCAGAACGTCGGAGTAGATACGGCCGGTGGTGAAGTTGTTACGACGCGTCATTTTGGTGCGGATGAAACGCTCGTAGTGACCCAGATCCAGATCGGTTTCTGCGCCGTCTTCGGTGACGAAAACTTCCCCATGCTGAATCGGGCTCATGGTGCCCGGATCCACGTTGATGTACGGGTCCAGTTTCATGATGGTAACGTTGAGGCCACGGGCTTCAAGAATAGCCGCCAGAGAGGCTGCGGCAATGCCTTTACCCAGAGAGGAGACGACCCCGCCGGTCACAAAAATATAATTAGTTGTCATGCTGAACCTGAGAGTTTAGGTTTAAAGACGATGGAAGAACCAGGACGGGAAAGTAGTATACCCGAACCTCTCTAGACCTACAAACGATCGTTTTGCCATCCATCATCTCTGTCACCGCCGTGAGTTGATCCAGGTTTAGTCAGCCAGCCTCACTCTCTCTGCCTTTTTAAAACAACAGGTTAGCTTGAAGATTTGTCGGTAAACCGCTTTCTGCCGTAATAAAACGCCTTACAATTCAGTTTGTTGACTTTTCTGCCATACAACGCGCAATTCGGCAAGATAGGGTGGCGAGCTTAACCGTTTCAGCGTCAGCAAACCTTGTTGCCGATCAAACAAGTGATGCGGTTGAGCCCCCAGACTCAGATTAATTTTCCTGTTGTTTTACTTGCTGCCAGGCTTCTTCCATCTGTTCCAGCGTGGCCTGTTCCATCTTCAGACCGCGCTGCTGCACAATCTCTTCAACCTGGCGGAAACGGCGTTCGAACTTGCGGTTGGCGGCCTGCAAGGCATTTTCTGCCTTATGACCAAGATGGCGGGAAAGGTTGACCGTGGCAAACAGCAGATCGCCAATCTCTTCTTCCAGCTTCTGCTCATCCACCACCGCCTGCTGCGCTTCGTGCATCACTTCGTCGATCTCTTCATACACCTTGTCCAGCACCGGGCCCAGCGTATGCCAGTCGAAGCCGACCGTTGCGCAGCGTTTCTGGATTTTGTGGGCTTTCATCAGCGCGGGCAAAGCATTGGGAATATCGTCTAGCGCCGAATGCAGCGCTTTCTCAGCGCGCTCACCGGCCTTCAGTTGCTCCCAGCGGGCGGAAATCGCTGCGCTGTCGGCGGCATCGGCTTCACCGAAAATGTGCGGATGGCGGCGCTCCAGTTTGTCGCTGATGGCGTTGCAGATCTGGTCGAAATCAAACAGTCCTTGCTCCTGCCCCATCTGGGCATAAAACACCACCTGGAACAACAGATCCCCCAGTTCATCACGCAGATCAGCATAATCCTGGCGCTCGATAGCATCCAGCACTTCGTACGTTTCTTCCAGCGTGTAAGGCGCGATAGTCGCGAAGGTCTGCTGGCGATCCCACGGGCAGCCTGACTGCGGATCGCGCAAGGTTTTCATGATGGTCAGCAGGCGTTGCAACGGGGTGGATTGGATCATAGAAAAATCTCTGAATAATCAAAGACCCAGCAAGCTGGGCCTGAAGTTGATGACAACGTCGCCTTCTAACCCGAGATACCCAGGTCTAGCGCACCGAGGGGCACTCCGACGGCTTACGCCGTTACGACCCCTTCGGCACGCTCTCCCTAATAACCGGCTTTGTCAGCAGTCTGAGGCCCAGCAAGCTGGGCCCTTAGGAAAAAAGGAACATCACTTAGCGTGTAGACGCTTAGCGTCAATCACGTCCGGCAACTGGTTAAGTTTGGCTAACACGCGCCCCAGCACCTGCTGGTTGTAGATCTCAATATCCATATCGATGGTAGCCAACTGTTTTTTGGTATCACTCCTGCTGGCGACGCCCAGCACGTTGACCTTCTCGTTGGCCAGTATCGTGGTGATATCACGCAGCAGGCCGCTGCGATCGTTGGCTACCACGCGCACCACCAGCGAATAGCCGCTGGAGTAACTCTCACCCCACACCGCGTCAACGATGCGTTCCGGCGCATGGGATTGCAGCTCGGCCAGTTGATCACAATCCGCACGGTGGATCGAAATCCCCCGCCCTTGAGTGATAAAGCCAATGATATCGTCGCCCGGGATCGGCTGGCAGCAACGCGCAATGTGGTGCATCAGATTGCCGACGCCCTCCACCACCACGCGACCATTGTCTTTGTTACGAGCGGCAGCCGCGGCAGATGGCGCTTTCTGCTGGGTCAACTGACGCAGTGCCTGGCGATCCTGCTCTTCGGCGCTCGGTTTGTTGAGCTTGCCTTGCAGGAAATTCACCATCTGATTCAGACGGATATCCCCACCGCCAATGCTCGCCAGCACTTCATCCAGCGAATTGACGTTATAGCGTGGGATCAGCAGCTTCTCGGCCTCTTTCAGGCTGATGCCGAGGTGTTCCAGCTCATTGTCCAGCATCTGCCGCCCGGCCAGGATGTTTTTGTCACGATCCTGCTTGCGGAACCAGTTGTGGATCTTCGAGCGCCCACGGCTGGTGGTGATATAGCCGAGGTTCGGGTTCAGCCAGTCGCGGCTTGGGTTCGGCTGTTTCTGGGTGATCACTTCAATCTGATCGCCCATCTGCAACTGATAGGTAAAGGGCACGATGCGGCCGCCAATTTTAGCACCGATACAGCGGTGGCCGACGTCGCTGTGAATATGGTAGGCGAAATCAAGCGGCGTTGAACCTGCCGGTAGATCGATCACATCGCCTTTTGGGGTAAACACGTAGACGCGATCGTCAAACACTTGGCTGCGCACTTCGTCGAGCATTTCGCCCGAATCCGCCATCTCTTCCTGCCAGGCAATCAGCTTACGCAGCCAGGCAATGCGCTCTTCGTAGCCGGAACGTGCGGTGACTACCGCGCCCTCTTTGTACTTCCAGTGCGCGGCCACGCCCAGTTCAGCGTCTTCGTGCATCTGGCGGGTACGGATCTGGATTTCCAGCGTTTTACCGCGCGGCCCAAGCACCACGGTATGAATCGACTGATAGCCGTTGGGTTTCGGGTTAGCGACATAGTCGTCAAACTCATCCGGCAGATGGCGGAAGTGGGTATGCACGATGCCCAGTGCCGCGTAGCAATCCTGCAAGCGTTCCACCACCACGCGCACCGCGCGCACATCGAACAATTCATCAAACGCCAGTGACTTTTTCTGCATCTTGCGCCAGATGCTGTAGATATGTTTCGGGCGGCCATAGATTTCCGCCTTGATGCCTTCATCCACCATCGCTTGGTGCAACTCAGCCACGAAATCATCAATAAAATGTTCACGATCGATACGACGTTCGTGCAGCAATTTGGCAATACGTTTGTATTCGTCCGGGTGCAGATAGCGGAAGCAGAAATCTTCCAGTTCCCATTTCAGTTGGCCGATACCGAGGCGGTTGGCCAGCGGGGCATAGATGTTGAAACACTCTTTGGCCGCCAGCACGCGTTCGTCTTCCGGCGCGTCTTTGACTTCACGCAGATGGGCGATCCGCTCCGCCAGTTTGATCACCACGCAGCGGAAATCTTCCACCATCGCCAGCAGCATGCGGCGCACGTTGTCGACCTGCTCGGAACCCATCGAGTCGTTATGCGTGGCTTTCAACTGGCGAATGGCGTCCATATCACGCACACCATGCACCAGCGAAGTAATACCGGAGCCAAAGGCTTCGGTCAGGATGTCTTCCGGCACGATACCGGCGTCCACCAGCGGGAACAGCAGCGCGGCACGCATGCTGTCGTTATCCATGCTGAGGGTCGAGAGGATTTCCACCATTTCCACGCCGCGCCACAGCAACAAGGGGGCGTCAGAATGGCTTTGAGTCTGCTGCTCGCAGTAACGCCAGGTTGCGGCTAATCGCTCACATGACTGCGGGTTAGGTAGCCCCAGGCTGGCAATCCAATCATCAAGAGCGAATTCACCCGCCGTATTCAGATGTGCACTTCTTACCGCGACCATAACTTCTCCCTACTTTGCAGCGACTCCTGGCGTTTTTAGCACCAACGCCATGGATTCAAGATGCCCCGCGTACGGAAACCTATCCAACATCCGCACACGGGCAAGACGATAACCGGCGTCCAGTAGCACTTTACTGTCACGTGCCAGCATCGTGGGCTTACAGGAAACATAAACCACCCGCTCTGGCGCCAGTTTTACACTCTGTGATATCACTCCAGCCGCACCAGCACGGGCAGGATCCAACATCACTTTATCAAACCCTTGAGCTGCCCAAGGCTGCCGTTCAACATCGTTTCCCAGATTCTGATAGGAAAACGACAGATTACTCAGCAAATTCTTATGCGCATTATATTGCCCATTCGCTACCAGCGTGGCAACACCTTCAATGCCTGCTACCGATTACCCATCCCGCAAAATAGGTCCAATATGTGATCATGGGGCTCAATATCTAACCATTAAAGGGTCTGAGCCACTATTTGCCGATTTATCACAGCATTAAGCTGAATAACATCATGCAAACTGAATTCTAAGCGTAGCCCGTCTACCTTATAATACGGCGTTTCACCGCACAGTTTTTCTAGCCGATCGCTGCCAAGTGCAAAATAAACCGTGACTTTTCTTTAGCGGGTCGTCACGCGGCGTTTGGGAGAGTAGAATTGCACCATAATTGTCGATTGGCGCTGGTTCACTAAGCTAGTGATTAGCCCAATTCTCCCACATTGGAATCCCATGACCAAATACAGCCTGCGTGCGCGCATGATGATACTGATCCTGGCACCGACATTACTGATCGGTCTGTTGCTCAGTACTTTCTTTGTGGTTCACCGCTACAACGAGCTGCAGGAACAATTAGTTGATTCTGGTGCCAGCATCATCGAACCCCTGGCGGTAGCCAGCGAATATGGCATGACGTTCCGCAGCCGTGAATCGGTCAGGCAGTTGGTCAGCCTGTTGCACCGCCGCCATTCCGATATTGTCCGTGCGATCACCGTGTTTGACGCACAGAATAATCTCTTCGTCACCTCTAATTATCATCACAATTATATCCAGTTACAGTTGCCGAAAGATGTGCCATTGCCCACCGAACTGATGTTAACCCGGCGCGGTGATTCGTTGATCCTGCGTACGCCGATCCTGTCAGAAAACTCGTATCCAGACGAAACAGCCGGGAACGAAGTGCATGCCGACAGCAAGCTTGGCTATGTGGCGATCGAACTAGATCTGAAATCGGTACGGCTACAGCAATACAAAGAAGTGTTCGTTTCCAGCATGCTGTTGCTGTTGTGCATGTGTATCGCCGTGCTGTTCGCCTATCGCCTGATGCGTGACGTGACCGGCCCGATCCGCAATATGGTCAACACCGTTGACCGTATCCGCCGGGGCCAGCTCGACAGCCGGGTAGAAGGCTTTATGCTCGGCGAACTGCATATGCTCAAAAACGGCATTAACTCCATGGCGATGTCGCTGACCGCCTATCACGAGGAAATGCAGCAGAACATCGATCAGGCTACCTCCGATCTGCGCGAAACGCTGGAGCAGATGGAGATCCAGAACGTCGAGCTGGACCTGGCAAAAAAACGTGCGCAGGAAGCCGCACGTATCAAGTCTGAATTCCTGGCTAATATGTCCCATGAGTTGCGTACGCCACTCAACGGCGTGATTGGCTTTACCCGCCAGATGCTGAAAACAACGTTGAGTGCCACGCAGATCGATTATCTGCAAACCATTGAGCGTTCAGCCAATAACCTGCTGACCATCATCAACGACGTGCTGGACTTCTCCAAGCTGGAGGCCGGTAAACTGGTGCTGGAACATATCCCGTTCGCGCTGCGTGAAACGCTGGACGAAGTGATCGTGTTGCTGGCCCCCAGCGCACACGAAAAAGGGCTGGAGCTGACGCTGGATGTGCAAAACGATGTGCCTGAGCAGGTCATTGGTGATTCGCTGCGCCTGCAACAGGTGATCACCAATCTGCTGGGGAATGCCATCAAATTCACCGAAACCGGCAATATCGATATCCGCATCGAACTACGTAACCAATTGGAGCGGCAGGTAGAGCTGGAAATGCAGATCCACGATACCGGTATTGGTATTTCTGAACGCCAGCAATCACAGCTGTTTCAGGCATTCCGCCAGGCGGATGCCAGCATTTCGCGCCGTCATGGCGGCACTGGCTTGGGTCTGGTGATCACCCAGAAGCTAGTGAAGGAAATGGGCGGCGATATCTGCTTCTACAGCCAGTTAAACCGGGGTTCAACCTTCTGGTTCCACATTACGCTCGATCTTAATGAAGGCATGCTGTCGCTACCGCCAAGCCTGCCGGATTTACGTGGCAAAATGCTGGCTTACATCGAAGCCAACCCGACTGCCGCTCAGGCGACGATGAACATGCTGAGCGTCACCCAACTGATCGTTACCCATTCGCCGACGCTGGGGAAACTGCCGAAAAACGACTACGACTTCCTGCTGGTTGGCGTCCCGATCCCCTATCGTGACAGCATCCTTCAGCATCGGAACAAGCTAAACGATGCGCTGAAAATCGCCAACCGGGTGATCCTCGCTCTGCCAAGCCAGTCGCAGGTCGATGCCGAAGAAATGAAAAAGCTCGGCGCGATCGGTTGCCTGATTAAGCCGATCACCAGCAATCGCCTGTATCCACTGCTGCGTATGGAAAGCCAATATCCGTTAGTTACACCACAGGTACGTAAACTTCTGCCACTGACGGTGTTGGCGGTGGATGATAACCCCGCTAACCTGAAGCTGATTGGTACCTTGCTGGCAGAACAGGTGGAAAATACGCTGCTGTGCGGCAGCGGTGAAGAAGCGATTGCGCTGGCACGCGATAACGTGCTGGATATGATCCTGATGGATATCCAGATGCCGAATATTGATGGCATCCGTGCTGGTGAACTGATCCGCCAGATGCCACATCACAACTCCACGCCGATCGTCGCAGTCACCGCTCATGCGATCAGCGGCGAACGCGAATATCTGTTGCAGGCGGGCATGGATGATTACCTGGCCAAACCGATCGATGAAGTCATGTTGACGCGGGTGCTTGCCCGTTACCACACCCATGAAGTCGTGCAAGAGGTGATGGTTCCGCGCAATGTATCAGAACAACCCTTGTCGTTAGACTGGCAGTTGGCCCTGCGCCAAGCGGCTAACAAAGAAGATTTAGCCAACGATCTGCTCCAGATGCTGGTGGAGTTTCTGCCTGAGGTCAGTGAACGGGTAAGAGCGCTGTTGGAGGGGGAATCAGATGACAATATTCTCGATCTGATCCACAAACTGCATGGCAGTTGCAGTTACAGTGGCGTGCCACGCCTCAAGCAACTGTGCTACTACCTCGAGCAGCAACTGCGTCAGGGTGCTAACAGCCGCGATTTGGAACCTGAATGGCTGGAATTGTTGGATGAAATAGAGTTGGTCACTACTGAAGCGCGGTTCCATCTGGGCAACGCCTCGGAGCCTAAATAACATCGGGCCCCAATTGGGGCCCGATTATTTCTCACAGGATAACAACCTTTACTGCATCAGCAGATACAACGTCGAGTCACCACGTTGAATGTTCAGCGCCAGTACCGAAGGTTTGCTGTCGAGGATTTTACGCAGTTCACCCAGGTTTTCTACCGGCTGCTGGTTTACACCGAGGATCAGATCACCTTTCTTCAGGCCAATGCGCGCCGCAGCACTACCAGCCTTAACATTATCCACTTTCACCCCTTTATGGGTGCTGGTGCCGTTGCTCAGTTCAGCGCCTTCGATACCGGTATAGATATTGCCGGATTCAACCTGCGCCTGGCTGCTTTGTTCCAGCGTCAGTTCAACCGTCAACGGTTTGCCGTCACGGATCAGGCCCAACGACATTTTGGTGCCAATTGGCAGAGTACCGATTTCTGCACGGAACGAAGCGAAGCTGGAAATCGCTTTACCATTCAGGGTTACGATCACATCACCTGCCTTGATACCGGCTTTCTCAGCGGAAGACTTCGGCATCACCTGGCTGATGAACGCACCACGCTGGGCATCCACCTTCATCGCCTGCGCGAGTTCGGAGTTAAGTTCCGTCCCCATGATCCCCAGTTCGCCGCGTTTCACCTGGCCGAATTCCACCATTTGCGCCGTCAGGTTTTTCACCATATTGCTTGGGATCGCAAAGCCGATACCGATGTTGCCACCGTCCGGTGCCAGAATCGCGGTGTTGATACCGATCAGTTCACCGTTCAGGTTCACCAGTGCACCACCGGAGTTACCACGGTTAATCGCCGCGTCGGTCTGGATAAAGTTCTCGTAGTTTTCGATATTCAAACCGCTACGCCCCAGCGCAGAAACGATACCAGAAGTCACCGTTTCCCCCAGGCCATACGGGTTACCGATCGCCACAGTGTAGTCACCCACTCGCAATTGCTCG
Source organism: Chania sp. (assembly GCA_049288585.1). Classification (GTDB taxonomy): domain Bacteria; phylum Pseudomonadota; class Gammaproteobacteria; order Enterobacterales; family Enterobacteriaceae; genus Chania. Next base: position 173 of record JBAQHZ010000042.1, on the reverse strand, counting down.
GAATCTGCCATCTTGATGGCCGTCAGATTTTTGGCCTCTTTCAGTTGGATCAGCGCGATATCGGAGCGCGGATCCTTGCCGATCACTTTAGCTTCGAAGCGGCGGCCATCGCTCAACTGCACCTGGATCTTGCTGGCGTTATCTACAACGTGGTTGTTGGTCACCACATACCC
>JBAQHZ010000041.1:0-8759 GCA_049288585.1 Chania sp. | reverse complement strand
GGTTAATGCCAATCATCTGGATGCGTTATACCAAAAGATTACCGTGAAGGATAAAACGGAACTGGGCCTGATTCATATCTATAGTGAATTCCCAGATTATCGTTGGGTTAAAGATCCGATCGAAGGCGTCTCGGCAATTGATGACGTTGCTCGGGCGGTGGTTTTCTACCAGCGCCAGTATCAGCTCAACGGCTCGGCCGCAGATCTGGAAAAAGTTAAATCGCTGGTCCAGTTTATTCTCCATCAGCGGGCAGATAACGGCTATTTTTACAACTTTATCTACCCGGATCACTCCATTAATAAAACCTATAAAACCAGTGTCGCGGAGCCTAACTGGTGGACGTGGCGTGCCTTGTGGGCGCTCACTCAGGCGTATCCTCTCTTGTTGAAGGCGGACGAGGCGCTGGCGCAGAAAGTCCGTGAGACGATCTTCGCCACGACGGATGTCATTTATAAAGATTTTAACTTTAAGCAGACCCGCGGTGAGAACGCAGGAATCGCGGTGCCTGAGTGGTTGCCGCATACCGCAGGCGATCAGGCCTCAGTGCTGTTGATGGGGCTGAGTGATGCCTATGCTCTGCAAGCTAAGCCGGAAATTGAGAAGATGATGCGTTCCTTGGCGGCGGGTATCATGCTGATGCAGATCCAGGATGCATCATCACCGGTGAATGGTGCGTTTTTAAGCTGGCAAAACCTATGGCATGGCTACGGCAACAGCCAGGCTTATGCCCTGCTTGAGGCGGGGAGTAGGTTGGGCGATCGCGATATGATCAAGGCGGCCTTTAAAGAACTGGATCATTTCCACCCTTGGCTGATTAAAAATGGCCTGGCCAACGCTTTCACCGTTCAGCAGCAGGGTGAGAAGGTCACACTGATTGAGGAACATAAGTTTTCTCAGATCGCCTATATCATCCGTCCGATGGTATTTGCCAATATCAAGGCTTGGGAAATCTCGCGTGATACGGTTTACCTGCAACAGGCGGTCGACTTAACGTTGTGGTTCTTTAAGAAAAACCCGGCGCAGGCGCAGATGTATTATCCGGTGACGGGAATTGCTTTTGATGGTATCGATTCGGCGGCCAAGGTGAATAAAAACTCGGGTGCGGAATCCACCATTGAGGCTCTGCTCACGCTGCAGTTGATGGAGTCTATACCAGAGGCCAAACGCATGTTGGATGCCGTAATAGAGAAGCGGGATATTGAGCGCTAACTGCGATAACGAAAATGAGGTTGATGACAAAGTGGTTTTTTAGCCTGAGATACCCGGGCCTAGCGCACCGAGTGGCGCTCCGGCACGACCCCTTCGGCACGCTCTCTCTAATAACGGGCTTTGTCAGCAGTCTTAAATGGCCTTGGTTACAGGGCCATTTAAGATAAGGCCAACCAATCCGCTTAAATCGCTATCTTCCGCTTAATACAACAACCCCAACCCAAAGCTATCGTCTGTAATTATCGACAGAATGCCGCAGTTGGTGGTGTTGTAGCTGCCGCTGATGGCTCCCGCTGCCGTTATCACGCCCAACACTGGCTGGTTGTAGGTCCGCTGACATCTTTCTGTCACACATCCTCTCTAATTTATATGTCTACACGTTTTGATATGTTGCCAATTAATACAAAAAAGACGTTTACCTGAAGCTTTAAATAGGGAGGTTGAATGAAACGCAATATGCTCTGCCTGATGATTCTCGGTTTGGTTTTTGCTGCAACAGGCTGTAATGACAGTGATTCTGTTACCAATACCAGCAGCGAAACGCCAACGCCATCACCGATGCCAACACCAACCCCCACACCCACCAAGAACGTGCTGTTCTTTCTAGGGGATGGTATGGGGATTGCCACGTTAACTGCGGCACGTATTTACAGCGTCGGGGAAGACGGTGATTTAACCATCGATACCCTGCCGGAAACCGCGTTTGTTCACACCTATTCGAGTGACGCGCAGGTCACCGACAGTGCGCCTTCCATGTCGGCCTATATGACAGGGATCAAAACCAATAACGAAGTGATCTCGATGTCCCCTGATACTAAAGCCACCAATCCACAGGGCAAGCCTTATCAGGTCAACTTCGACAGCACCTGCCCACCGGACAACGGCCATGCGGTTGAAACGCTGTTGGAACAGATGAAAGCGGCCAACTACGGCACCGGGATAGTGACCACCACCCGGATTACCCATGCGACACCGGCTGCGACCTATGCCCATATCTGTCATCGCGATGCGGAAAATACCATTGCCGCCGCGCTGGTGCCGGGCGGTCAAGGGTTCAACGCCAAGCTGGGGGACGGTATTGACGTGATCCTCGGCGGTGGAACCAGTTATTTCACGCCAGCGACGGCGGGCGGCACCCGTGGCGATCAGCGCAACCTGATTACCGAGTTACAGGCGGCCAATTATCACTATGCAGCAAACAAACAGCAGTTCGATCAACTGCCGATTGATGGCAGCAAGCTGGTTGGGCTGTTCACCCCGAATCATATGTCCTATGACCTGGATCGCGATCCGGCGCAGGAGCCGAGTCTGGCAGAAATGACCGAAAAGGCCATTGACGCGCTGGCCGCCAAAGAAAAAGGCTTCTTCCTGATGGTGGAAGGGGGCCGTATCGATCACGCCCTGCATGCCACCAACGCCCGCCGTGCGTTACAGGATACGGTGGCGTTTGATGACGCGATCAAATTGGCCTTAGACAAAATGCAGCAGATTGATCCCGGTTTGAAAAATACCTTGATTGTGGTGACTGCCGATCACGATCACACGTTGCAGATGAACGGCTATGCGCAGCGTACCGGTAAAACGCAAGAGGGCAACCCCGGCGTGCTGGGGGTGGTGAAGAGTTATGTCAGCGGGGCCAATTCAACGGACGTGGACGGTCATCCTTATACCATCATCGGCTTCGGCAATGGCCCGGCTCATCAGGCGACCCGTGGGCCGATCGACGAAAGTGCTCTGGAAAGTGCCGACTTCTTGCAGGAATCCGTTATTCCAATGAAAAGCGAAACGCATGGTGGCGGCGATGTTTTCCTCGCGGCGCAAGGGCTGGGTGCTGAGCAGTTCACCGGAGCGCTGAATAACGATCGGGTATTTAGCCTGATTAAACAAGCGATTGACTTGCAGTGAACATCCGCACGCGAAGCGTAAATCCCTCTTTCCAGAATGAGCAAAATCATGAAAAAAAGACAATTTGTCGGCAAGATCAATAGCTGCACACTGTTCCTGTTGAGCCTGTTATCGCTGGCGGGCGGCCATGCTCAGGCGGCAAACGAAGCCAAGAACGTGATCTTTTTCCTCGGCGACGGCATGGGGCCGGTAACCGTGACGGCTGCCCGTATCTATAAAGGCGAGAAGCAACTGGCGGCTGAGCCGGGTTCGCTTGGCAGCAGTGAGCGCGCAGAACTGACCATGCAGTCGCTGGGCACTGCGGCACGCGTTAAGACCTTCTCTAATGATGCTCAAACCACCGACAGTGCGCCGTCGATGGCTGCTTATATGACCGGCGTGAAGGCCAACAATGAGGTGATCTCAATGTCTGCGGACACGCAGGCCTACACCGCGACCGGTGAGCAATATATCTCGGGTGAAGACAGCACCTGCCAAGCGGATAATGGCCAGCGGGCCAAAACGTTGCTGGAGCTCTCCAAGGCGGCAGGGCGTTCGGTCGGCGCGGTGTCAACCACGCGGGTTGGCCACGCTACGCCTGCGGCAACCTATGCCCATATCTGCAACCGTAATGGCTACAACACCATCGCGGAGCAATCGGTGCCGGGTAACCCTAACTACAACAGTGAGTTAGGTGACGGCGTAGACGTTTTGATGGGCGGCGGGCAACGCAACTATCTGCCGAAATCGCTCAACCCCAGCAGCAAGCGCAGCGACAACCAGAATCTGGTGGGTGCCATGCAGAGCGCGGGTTACACCTATGTCGACAGCGGTTCGCAATTGCGCAGCCTGAATACCGGCTCCGTCAATAAACTGCTTGGGCTGTTCGCTCAAAGTGAAATGGCTTACGAACTGGATCGGGTGAATCAGAATCTGGATCAGCCGAGCCTGGCGGAAATGGCTGAAAAAGCGTTAGAAGTACTCAGCCGTAATGACAAAGGGTTTTTCCTGATGGTGGAAGGCGGGCGTATCGATCACGCCCTGCACGGCAGCAATGCCAAACGCGCACTAGAAGATACCTTGGCGATGGACGAGGCGATCAAAACCGCGCTAGCGTTTATGGAAGCCAAAGATCCTGGGCTGAAGAACACGTTGATCGTGGTGACGGCTGACCATGACCACTCCATCGCCTTCAACGGTTACGGCAAGATCGGTAACCCGATTTTGGGCAAGGTATACGATTACCAGAACGGTGAACTGGCCAAGGCTGCCGACGGTAAACCCTATACGGCATTGGTGTTTGGCAACGGTGGGCGTCCTAACGCCAGCGGCAGTAGCCAAGTTAACGTGGAAGATGGCAACGCTCCTTGGGTGGCACCGGCACGCGGCGCAGAGCGCGAAGATCTGACCGACGTTGATACCACACAGGATAACTTCCTGCAGGAGGTCGGTATTAATTTGGGTACACCGGGTTCAGAAACCCATGCCGGTGGCGATGTGATGTTGTATGCAGGCGGTGCTGGTTCCCAGATCTTCAAAGGCACCATGGATAACACCAAGGTCTTCTTCAAAGTGAAAGAGGCGGCGGGTTTATGATCCACTGGCGAGGAATATTCAGCCTAGCGTTGCTGATGGTGGTGGCTCTGCCTTTGCAGGCTCAGACCACGGTGCAGCCCGCCGCTGCACCGGCGGTGAATCTGCGCTTGAGCTATGAAAACCGCTCGATAGGGCATGACGGTATCATCCGCGATAGCCGCTATACCGATCTGATGTACCGTCGTGCCGGTCTGGTATGGATCGAGCGTGAGTTGCCGGAAGGAGTGCGCGAAAGTGAAGCGCACGGGCATGACGATCGCGCCTCTCCTCATGCTGGCCATGCGCATAACGAAGCACAGGGCGCCCCCTTGTTGATACGCCGCGATGCTGAAACCGGGAAGGTGAGCGTACAGACGGTATTGCACAATCTGCGCCGGGTGATTGATGTGGAACTGGCCCATTATGGCAACGTGGGCTATGGCGGATCCTGGGCTGCGGCATATTGGCTGATCGAGCCTGCCGCCTTAAGCCGCATGGAAAAACAGGGGCCGGAGCAACAGGGCATCCAACACTATCTGTTGCAGAAAGGGGAACGCACCACCAAGGTGGCCTGGGACGTAGCCGGTCAGTACGCTCGCAGTATTGAGCAGAGCGACAGCCACGGCACATCAGTCCAACGCATGACGGCGACCCCGTTTGCCGATCCGCAGAGTCTGCCCTGGCAGCAACTTGCTGATTATCAACGCGGTGATTACTCCGACCTGCTGGATTGACCTCGACATCGCTTAACCAAGGTTCGATAATGAAAACGCCTCTACGGAGGCGTTTTCATTATCAAAACACGAGGAAAGGGAGGCTAACTTGCAGGGAAAATGGATAAAAATGAAAAAGCTGGTTCGAGTGTTAACGGTTGCGGCTATTTATTGTGCCAGCCCATTTGCGCTGGCCTCTTCGGATGAAACAGGTTGCCGCTGGGATAGCGATTGTGCTCTGGGTGGCTCGCCCTATCTGGCTCCGGATAATGATACCCGTATCAACCTGTTGATGCTGCTGGCACAACAGCGGAACCTCCCCATTGCCTTTTCCGAGGTGCCACAGGATGTGAGCCGTAGCAGAGGCTATACTTTCGGCGTATTTAAAGGGACGGCACAACCAGACAGCGAAGCGGCGAAGGCCAATAACGCGCAGCAAAGCGCCGCCCCGGTGCAAACCGAGAGCGTACTCGATGTTATGGCTGCGAAATTAGCTATTGCCCCTAGCGCCTTCTCTGAGGTGAGTGAAGAAAATGAAGGGCGATGGGTATCGAATAATAAAGATTCACTCAGCCAATTCTTTACCGCATTGCTGGCGGAGCAACAGTTGGAGAAGTCGGACCGGGAGTTGTTGGCTTTGCGGCGTGTTGCCATCTTCCGTGGTGAACAGGATACCGATCGCTTTTTGCCGCTGATGCAGCATTTTGTTGCCAGTTCACCCGCCGCTGCCTTTCGTGACTATCTCACCAATGCCGAACTGTTTTATAAAGGAAAATTTCCCGAAGCCGAAGCAGGGTTTCTCGATCTGAAAGAGTCCGAGCAACCGTGGGTGGCAGAAACGGCAACCTATATGCTTTTCCGCGTTGCCTTAAACCAGGCGACAGAACATGCGGTGGATGAGTATGGCATGTTTGAGATCAATAAGGTCAACAGACAGGCTGCTGAGTTGGCATTGCAGCGTGCAGAAGCCTATGCGACCGCCCATCCTGGCGGTGCGTACGTTGATTCGGTTCTTGGCTTGTATCGCCGGGTGTATTGGTATCTTGGGGATTGGCCGCGCCTGGCACAGCGCTATGAAAGCCAGATGGCGAATGCGAAGAATATCGACTCACTCAGTGCATTGATTGATGAGAACGATCAGATCTTGTTAAGCCGCATCATTCCCTACAAAAGCGATGAGCAGCCATTTACCAGCGTGGTCGATACGCCATTGCAGACTTTTACTCAAACCATGAAATGGTTGAGAAAATATAGCCTTGAGAATAAGGAGACGCCCAAAGTCACGGCCGAGATATTACAAAGCTATAAACCGATGTTTGAAAAAGCCAATATGCTGCCGGTTTGGCAATATATGCACAATGCCTGGCTGTTCTATCAGCAAGCTGATTACCCGGCTGTGCTGGCAGCCATCAAACCCGCCGCTGAGTTATCACCTAACGATATTGTTGCGTTCAGCCAGCAGGTGATTTATGGCAATGCCTTGGTGATGCAGAACAAATTGCCAGAGGCTGAGGCACATTGGCGCCACTTGCTGACCTTGAAGCTCTCGCCCCATCAGCAGCAGTATTTACAGTTGATGCTGGCAACCAGTTTGGCGCAGAACAACAACGCCGCGGCGATTTTTGCCCCGGAAAGCCCGATTAATAACCTGCGCTATCGTTCGTTGGTGCTCAAAACCTTGGCAAACAAGGCATTGCTGCAACAACAGGCGGCTTCTGCGCCTACGGATGAAGAGAAAACCATCGCCCTGCATACGTTGTTAATTCGCGATCTGATGGTGGGTGACTATCAGGGCTATCTGGATGACAAATTATTGAAAAAACACATCCGCTCAACTCTCGATCCTGAGGTTTTTGGTGATGTGGCGTTGGCGAGGTTCGACTGGAACGGCAGCTATACCGAACCAGGATATTTTTGTGCGCCTTTAGGGCAAACGGTCACGGCTCTGGCAAAGAATAAAACCGATGGGCATGCCTTGAATTGCCTGGGGGAATTTTTCCGTACCGCCTATCCAGCACAAATGAGTACGGAGGCTGAAATGGTGGGCAATGAAGCGTTGGAGATCCTCGCTCGGCTCACCATGGCCAAGGACACTGCGCCGGGGCGGCTGGCCTATTACCAACAGGTGATCGTCGATGCTAAATCGGAACCAGAAGATAAAACCTATGCCCTTTACCGCGCTGTGATGTGTTTCTCTCCTTCTGGCTATAACGATTGCGACAGTCAAGAGATCCCGATCGAGATGCGCCAGCGTTGGTTTAATCAGTTGAAAAAGAATTATAAAGGTAACCAATGGGAAAAACGGCTCAAATATTACTGGTGAGGTGTTTATGCTTGGCGTTGCTGCTGATACCAGTGCTGCTTACCGCATCGGCAGCGGAGAAAACGGACGAAGGTTATGTGGATACGCGCGATTATCGCGCGTTCTGGCTGTGGTCTGGCGTGTGGTCGCAACCGGTGCTGCAGCAGGCGGAGATACTCTATCTTCATCAGGCTGAGGTGGTTACGGGGCGCCAAGGTGCGCGTTTTCTGAAGTTGGGGCAGCCGCTGGGGAAACTTCGGGCTCCTGCTGTGTGGATCACCGTGCGGGTTGCCACGCTGGATATTCCCGATGAGGTATTGGCGGCGGTTCTACGCCAGCCCGCGCGCTGGGCCGCTGCGGGTAACCAGGTGGTTGGGTTGCAGATTGATTTTGACGCAGCGACCTATCAGCTAGACAAATATGCAGAATTCCTCAGCCGCGTGCGCCGCCAACTGCCCGCCGAATTTGCCTTGGGGGTGACGGGGTTACTCGATTGGGCGAAAACTGGCAACATCAGCCAACTGAATGCGTTACCGATAGATGAATTGGTGATCCAAACGTATCAGGGTAAGCAAACGGTCACACAATATGAGCAGTATTTACCCGCCTTATTGAAGCTGCGTTTGCCCTTCAAGATCGGTCTGGTGCAGCATGGGGTTTGGAATACCCAATGGCAGCAGCGGTTGGCAACGTCGCCTTATTATCGTGGCGAAGTGGTTTTTCTGGTGAATACCGCCCGCTAGAAGGTGGCATGTTAGCCTTTTATCATGCTGCCGATCGAGGCAAAACGGCTAGGTTTTGGCGACTCTTTCGCTCATGCAGGCTGGCCAGCGTTCCCACTGGGTTGTCCAGTCGGTTAATGCGTCGGTCAGTCGCCCGTAGCGGGATAAACTTTCTGCAATATTCAGCACGCTGCCGCTGAGCCGTTCGACGCGTATGGCCTGAATTTGCCCGGCGTTATCGCGGAAAGTGGTTTTCAGGGTCAATGCGCCGCTATCCAGCTGAACCAGTAATACCACTGCAGATAATACATTTAACGCCGGGCTGACGGGTTGGTTATCATAAAGTTCGATAT
>JBAQHZ010000040.1:0-1681 GCA_049288585.1 Chania sp. | reverse complement strand
GCTCTCGGTGGCGTCATGACCATGGTAGGTGAACCACAGAACCTGATCATCGCCAAAAGCGCCGGGTGGGGCTTTGGTGAGTTTTTCCTGCGGATGGCACCCGTGACACTGCCAGTGTTTGTCTGCGGCCTGGTGGTTTGTCTGTTGGTTGAACGTTTTGCAGTATTTGGTTACGGCACCAAGTTGCCCGAACGCGTGCGTGAAGTGCTGAAGGAGTTCGATCGGAAAGCTACCGCTAAACGTAACCGCCAGGAAAAGCTGAAACTGGTAATGCAGGCATTGATTGGCGTCTGGCTGGTTATTGCACTGGCTTTCCATTTGGCGGAGGTTGGGTTGATTGGCCTTTCGGTGATCATTCTGGCCACCTCTCTATGCGGTATCACCGATGAGCACGCTATCGGTAAAGCGTTCCAAGAGGCACTGCCTTTTACCGCTCTGTTGACGGTGTTCTTTACCATCGTGGCGGTGATCGTTGAACAACGGCTGTTTACTCCGGTGATTGAGTTTGTCTTACAGGCGGAACCTTCCGCGCAGCTTTCGCTGTTCTATCTGTTTAACGGCCTGCTTTCATCCGTTTCTGACAACGTTTTTGTTGGCACGGTCTATATTAACGAAGCGCGTGCGGCACTGGAAAGCGGTACTATTTCATCCAAGCAATTCGAAATGCTGGCGGTGGCCATCAATACCGGCACCAATCTGCCTTCGGTGGCCACACCCAATGGTCAGGCCGCTTTCCTGTTTCTGCTGACGTCCGCATTAGCACCGTTAGTACGCCTGTCTTACGGCCGCATGGTTTGGATGGCACTGCCTTATACGCTGGTACTGACGCTGGTCGGCCTGTTGTGCGTGCAGCATACGCTGGCTCCGGCTACCGATTTGCTGGCTCAATGGCACTGGTTAACGCTGCCATCGCTTGACGCAGTGGCTCCAACCACTGCACATTAATCACCATAACCGCCCCGCCGCCAGGGACTATTTTTCACTGAATAGCGTCCAGATAGCTGGCAGCGGAGATGAATTGGTTTACACTGCCGGTTCAATTGCTTACTGCATGGAAGAACAAATATATGTTGCAATTCTTTAACCGTTGCTCACAGGGGCGCGGTGCTTGGCTGCTGCTGGCCCTGACTGCATTGGTACTGGAGTTGGTTGCTCTCTATTTTCAGCACGTAATGCTGCTGGAACCTTGTGTGATGTGTATCTACGAACGCGTCGCGCTGTTCGGGATCCTCGGGGCTGCGCTGGTAGGTGCAATAGCACCAAAAACGCCGCTGCGTTATGTCGCTATCTTGCTGTGGATATACAGTGCCTGGGCGGGCGTTCAGTTGGCCTGGAAGCACACCATGATCCAACTGCACCCGTCACCGTTCAACACCTGCGATTTTTTCGTCAGCTTCCCATCCTGGTTACCGCTCGACAAATGGCTGCCAGCGGTGTTTCACGCTTCAGGTGACTGTTCCGTGCGCCAATGGCAGTTCCTGTCATTGGAAATGCCGCAGTGGTTAGTGGGGATCTTCGCTGCCTACCTGTTAGTCGGTGTACTGGTGTTAATCAGCCAATTTGTTCGTCAGCGCCGGCGTGACCTGTTTGGCCGCTAATAATTCCCCTTGCAAAAATGGCGCCCTCTGGCGTAATGCTTGTCAGTTAAGGCTAACCAGTTCCCTCTCCCTTGGGGAGAGGG
>JBAQHZ010000039.1:0-5339 GCA_049288585.1 Chania sp. | reverse complement strand
TTCATTTTTCCGACAGGGTGTCATCTACTATCAGTTACTGCCCAAAATGAAAGAAGCCTACGCGACGTTGTTGATGGAGAGGTTTACTTATTACCTGAAGCAGCATCGGTTATATACCCGCACACTTGGAATTATTTGAGTCTCTAAAAATGAGGGGATCATTAAGGGGGTTACCAGGTGAGATAGTTTACAGTCTCTAAAAATGTGTTCTCTTATTCCGGCATTTAATGAGCCTTTGCATGAATCTCTGGCATACTACGCGGATACAGCGTTGTTAATCAGATTAAAGCGGAGGTGGCATGTCAGATAAGCATTTAACCCAGTCTCCTGCAGGTGAATTTGTTATGTTTGCCAGCGATGACGGCGAAGTGCGTGTTGAATGCCGCTTTGAGAAAGAAACACTATGGCTGCCCCAAGCGACTATTGCGAATCTTTACCAGGTGACTCCCCAAGCTATCACGCAACACATTAAAGCGATCTACGAAGAAGGTGAACTTGAGCAAAACGCAACCTGTAAGTCTTACTTACAAGTTCAACAGGAAGGAAGCCGTCAGGTAAGCCGCAACATGCTTCACTATAGCCTGCCTGTCATTCTTGCTGTCGGCTACCGTGTTCGTTCACCTAGAGGTACTCAATTCCGCCAGTGGGCAACCCAAACCCTACAGGAATACCTGATCAAAGGTTTCGTGATGGATGACGAGCGGCTGAAAAATCCGCCTGTTGGTTCATCTGTCGTGCCTGACTATTTCGATGAGATGCTGGAACGCATCCGCGATATCCGCGCTAGTGAGCGGCGGGTTTATTTGCGGGTTCGGGAGATTTTTGCGTTAGCCGCCGACTACCAACCGTCACTCAAAGAGACAACGCTGTTTTTTCAAACCATCCAGAACAAACTGCATTTTGCCTGTACCGGTCATACCGCTGCCGAACTGATCCATCAGCGTGCCGATGCCAGCCAGCCCCATATGGGCTTGAGCAGCTATAAAGGCGAAGAGGTGCGTAAAAGCGATGTGACGGTGGCGAAAAACTACCTCAATCAGGATGAAGTCAGCGAACTTAACCGCGTGGTTAACATGTGGCTGGACTTTGCCGAAGATCAGGCTCGTCGTCGCCAGCAGGTGTTCCTGCGGGACTGGCAGGAAAAGCTGGATCAGTTCCTGCAATTTATTGACCGAGAGGTTCTACAAGGCGCTGGTACCGTCAGTAAAAAAACGGCAGATGAAAAAGCACAGGCTGAATACATCCAATTTGCTGAGCAGCAACGCCGCTTAAAAGAAGCTGAAGGAGAAAAGGATATTGCCGGTTTACTGCGGTGGAAAACCGACACCAAAAAATAGCCTTCAATGCCCCCAGTTTCCACAAGCAAAATCATTTGGGGGCACAATAGGGGGCACCAACAAAAAGCAAACACGATAAAATCAAGTAAATTCAATAGTAATAGCTATCAAATGCGACTCCTGTGATCCCCTACCTGCACGTTTTTATAGTCCCAGTAAGAAAACACTTCGCCATTATCGCCCCTTAAAAAAAGAACATTAATATGTACTTTTAAAACACTTAAGTGTATATTTAGTGAGCATTGTTTTTATAAGGAGATAATCGGGTACTATCTAAGCAATACCCTTAACAAGACACGGTTTTCTATGCCATTAGCAACCCGATTAAATGAGTTACGTAAAAAGCTGGGGCTTTCACAACAAGCCATGGCAGACATCATTGGCGTACATGTAAATAGTTGGAAGAAATACGAAAATGCGCAGGCACTGCCCTCGTTGGATGCCCTAAAAAAGATCGCAACCACACTACATGTCAGTACCGATTATTTGCTTTTCGATGAACATGAACGTGGGGGTATAGACACACTAGCCTTACAGTTCGAAGCAGTCAGTCAGTTAACTGAAAATGAGCAGGCAGTTGTTCGTGAGGTATTGGAAAGTCTGATTATCAGATATCAGTCCCGGCGTTGGGACAGCGTGGGAAGTAAAGAGCAGTAAAGATAGCGCGGCGATAACAGGTTGCAGCCCGTTGCCGCCGCTAACCACCGCAACTAGAAGGAGTAGTTACCATGGCTAGAACAGATTCTACGTCACAACCCGCCACACCCCAAGCGCGTAAAAGCGTGGTCGGTTACCGCACCAACGGCGGCAGGCCAAACCCGCTGCCGCAACTGACCATCAAGGGCCGCTGGCTGGAACAGTGGGGTTTTACGCGGGGCCAACCGGTGAGCATTATCGCCGAACACGGCCAATTGATTATCCGCACTGCGCCCGCCACGGAGGGTAATGTATGAACATCACCTTTACCCCTGAACCGATCCCGGAACTGACGTTGGCAGGTGGCGAGTTGGCTGCATTAGGGTTTACCACTGGCACCCGATTACAACTGACGCTTCAGCATCGCCAATTATGGGTGACCACCGTCACTGACGAAGCCGCTTGGCAAGCGCTGTGCGAAGCCAGCCAAGATCGCCCGGATTTGGGGGCTGATTGGGTACGGGAAAACGGTGAGGTGATTATCGGCGGCGATTGGCTCACCGAATCCGGCATCACCGATGCTGAACAACTGGAACTCACTACTGCGCCCGGTACGATCCGGTTGCAACGGTGGGAAGTTGATGGGTTTAAGGCATAAAAAATAACCCCGATATACTCGTCATACTTCAAGTTGCTTGGGTGTCGGCTGCGTTACTCGGCCCATTTAGGGCTTCGCCCCTGCGGGCCAGCGCTTGCCGCCTACAAGCAACTCGAATTATTTTGGGTATAAATTTGATCCAGGAAGGCATTACGGCTATCACGGGGCAAGTAAATTACCCCCATTGAGGAACAATGGGGGCGTCGGATTAGAACAGAATGCGGAAAAGGAGCAGAATAGGCTGAGGGAGGCGCAGCTCATTGGCGAAATTGGCAGTCAGGCGGCTGATATTGCCCGGACTCAGGGGGATATCAACGGGCTGAAAGCGGCGAAAGATAAGTTCCCGGATAAGACAGTTGAGCAACTGCGTGAAACCAAAGAATATAAAGATGCCATGAAGCAATATGGCACTGGCAGTTCACTGCAGCAGGGTATCCAGGCGGCAACGGCGGCGATCCAGGGGCTTGCAGGCGGTGATATGGCGAAAGCGCTGGCGGGGGCCAGTGCGCCGTATCTGGCGGAAGTGATCCACAAGCTGACCCTTGACCCCACCAGGGAAGGGGGTGTTAACACGGAAGCCAACCTGATGGCGCACGCCGTTCTCGGTGCGGTGACGGCTGCGGTGAATGGTAACAGCGCGTTAGCGGGAGCCAGCGGTGCGGCAATGGGTGAATATATCGCTCAGCAGATGTACCCAGGCATCGAGCGTAAAGATCTGACAGAAGAGCAACGGCAGACCATTAGCGCCCTGGGCACCCTGGCAGCAGGTTTGGTCGGTGGTATTGTGGGTGACAGCATGGCTGACGCTGTAGCGGGAGGACAGGCCGGGAAGAACGCGCTCGAAAATAATGCATTGAATGCGACCGACGAGAAAAAACGTCAGGATGCGAAGTGGTCATTGCCGTATCTGGAAGGTGATCAAAAGGCACAAGCTGAGAAACTGATCGGTAATCTGAATGCGAAAGATCAAGCGTTCGATGCGGCTCTGGAATCTGCGTGCAAAGGGCTGTCTTCAGTCGCCTGCCAAGGTATGCGCCAGGAACTGGCTGCAATGGCGAAGAGTTACGACGAGCAGCTCGATGGTCAGTACATCGGTACTATGCGTAACGTTTATAGAGATGGCGCAGAGCAGGTTGATGGCTTGATATGGCAGTATGCTGGCGCGGATGCGAAAGCGGCGCGTGACGCGAATATCCAGCGCATTGCCAGTAACTGGGGCGTGAGTCAGGAAGCTGCTGCAACGTTGTATGATGGTATGGCGTTTGTTCACACCACAGCAGCGATTGGTGGTGCGGTGTATGGGATGAAGGGGGCGGGAGCAAGTGGGGATACTGCTGGTTCTATTAAAAATGTCAACCCAGGATACCCAGAACCAGGTAGAACACATAATTGTGTGAACTGTTCTATCGCTACGGATTCTACCCTGGCAGGAAACCCAGCCTCGGCGCTACCTATAAACTCAACTAAAGGTGTGCCACTAAGTGTTTTGGAAACACAATATGGTACTAAATTTAAGTATGTTTCTTCGTCTGAAAATATTATGCAGCAAATGACAAGTGCAGGTTTTGGCTCAAGAGGTATTGTTTTTGGTTCATATGGGCCAGGTCAGCCTGGGCACGTATTTAATGTTGTAAACCAAAACGGTACAGTTCGATTCCTTGATGGACAAACGGGTAAATCTGCTGATCTCAGCCAGTTTAAATCATTCCAATTACTGAGGACGAATTGATGGTTAATTTTGAAGAGGCTGTAGAAAAGGCGACAGAATATCTAAAAGATACAGATATTCCGGTTGTTATTACCCTTCAAGGACGTTTTTCTGAAGGGTGGTTTTTTTGTTTTCAATCCCGAGAATATCTTGAAACGGGAGAGTTTTCTGCTCAACTTGCAGGTAATTCGCCATTTATAGTTGATAAGGATACAGGTGAAATACATGAACTTGGAACTGCGTATCCTATTGAAAAATACTTACAAGATTACGAAGAAAAGAAAAATAATCTAAGTTAGAAAAATCCCGGCCAGTTGGCCGGGATTTTTGCTTTTATGCCCTAAAGACCTTCACTTCCCGCCGCTGTAACCGAAGTACACTAGGCGCAGCGGCCATCTCTAGTTGTTCAGCGCTGGCAATGCCGGACTCGGTGAGCCAGTCGCCGCCAATGATTATCTCGCCATTTTCCTGTCCCCAATCCTGCCGCTGTTGGTTGGCTTCGCAGAGTTGTTCTCACGTGGCCTCATCGGTGAAGGTGGGGCTGCAGTTTGTGCGCTGTTGGAACACCATTATGACGGCCCAGTCGTCGCGGTTGGGTTCTTTGACGTCTTACCCAACCCTTTGAATTACGACGTTTTCAGCAGGTTCATGCTAGAGAAATGCGACCATTGAACCTGCAGAGATCTGGGTGATATTTTGCTCGCTGTTATCACTGAATTTTTTTGTTAATCAGTTGCGACAGCTCACACAGATGAGTGATTAATGTATCGAGCCTTTCTTGTTGATTGGCATCAAATGATTGAACGTCTGTCGGCGCGGTTTTTCCCAGCGTGTTGATTATGCTTTCAACCCCTTGGTAATGCTTGGAAATGAGCGAAGAAATGCCTAGGATTTCACATTTGAGCGTGTTCAATTTGCCGGTTAGCTCTTGAATATGGAGTTCCTCAACCTGAGTTTCTTCAATAATTTTGCCATTCCTTTTTCGTGTCGTTATGGCCCC
>JBAQHZ010000038.1:0-2736 GCA_049288585.1 Chania sp. | reverse complement strand
AGCCAACACCCAAGCAACTTGAAGTATGACGGGTATATTATTTTGCAAGAAAGATTCATATTCCTTACGTAAATAAGATTAATGCATCAATCCAAGATTGCCCTAAGCCCAACAATAACGGGCAAATAAAACAGCTTGATTCAAACAGGCTTTAAGAGGGAAGCATTTATGAACGATATTCAGAATCCGGATCTTCTCAATAACCCCATCAGCCGGCGGAAACTGATCAAAACCGGCACCGCTGCCGGTTGCTTACTGGCGGCCACATCAGGGTTGGTTTTACCGTTCCGTAAAACCACCGCCGCCGAAAACCTGCCAAGCAACCAAGCCCAGACAGACAAAGTGGTCTGGAGCTCTTGCACCGTTAACTGCGGCAGCCGCTGCGCACTGCGCCTGCACGTGCGTGATGATGAGGTGTATTGGGTAGAAACCGACAATACCGGCAACGATGAGTACGGCGACCACCAACTGCGCGCCTGCCTGCGCGGGCGATCGATCCGCCGCCGCATGAATCACCCGGATCGCCTGAAATACCCGATGAAACGCGTCGGGAAACGTGGCGAAGGCAAATTTGTCCGCATCAGTTGGGATGAGGCGTTGGACACCATCAGCGGCAAGCTCAAGCACACGCTGGATGAATACGGTAATGAAGCGGTACACGTGCTGTACGGCACAGGGGTGGACGGCGGTAATATCACCAACTCTAACGTACCTTACCGGCTGATGAACTCCTGCGGCGGCTTCCTCAGCCGCTACGGCAGCTACAGCACCGCGCAAATCACCGCCGCTATGCCCTATCTGTATGGGGCGCAACAGGGTAATAGCCCGGATGATATTGCCAACAGCAAGCTGGTGGTGCTGTTCGGCAACAACCCGGCGGAAACCCGCATGAGCGGCGCGGGCGTCACCTACTATCTGGAGCAGGCCAGAGAACGTTCCAACGCGCGCATGATCGTGGTTGACCCGCGTTACACCGATACCGCCGCAGGCCGGGAGGATGAGTGGATCCCGATCCGCCCAGGCACCGATGCCGCTTTGGTCTCCGGCATCGCCCATGTGCTGATCAGTGAAAACCTAGTGGACCAGGCATTCCTGGATAAATACTGCATTGGCTATGATGAGAAAACCCTGCCCAGCAGCGCGCCGAAAAACGGCCATTACAAAGCCTATATTCTTGGCCAGGGCGCGGATGGCACTGCCAAAACCCCCGCCTGGGCCGCACGCATTACCGGCATCCCGGCAGCGCGCATTATCCAGTTAGCCCGTGAAATCGGGATGACCAAACCGGCGTATATCTGCCAGGGTTGGGGGCCGCAGCGCCATGCCAACGGTGAGCAAACCGCACGCGCGATCGCCATGTTACCGATCCTGACCGGCAACGTCGGGATTAACGGCGGCAACACCGGCTGCCGCGAAGGGTCGTTTGATCTTGGCGTGGAGTGGTTTGACATGCTGACCAACCCGGTGCAGACCAAGATTTCCGTCTACACCTGGACCGATGCCATCGAACGCGGCCCGCAAATGACCGCCAAACGCGACGGCATTCGCGGCAAAGACAAGCTGGATGTGCCGATCAAGTTCATCTGGTGCTACGCCAGCAATACGCTGATCAACCAGCATGGCGATATCAGCCGCACGCACCAAATCCTGCAAGATGATAGTAAGTGCGAAATGATCGTCGGCATCGAGCACTTTATGACCTCCTCCGCCAAATATTGCGACATTCTGCTGCCCGACCTGATGCCAACCGAGCAGGAAGATCTGATCCCCCATGAGTCGGCCGGAAATATGGGCTATGTGATCCTCGGCCAGCCTGCCACTTCACGCAAGTTTGAACGCCGCCCGATTTACGAGATCCTGTCGGAAGTCGCCAAGCGCTTGGGTAAAGATGCCGAAGCCATGTTCACCGAAGGCCGCAGCCAGCAGGAGTGGATCCAATATCTCTGCGAGAAAACCCGTGAACGCAACCCGGATATGCCAAGTTATGAAGAGCTGAAAACGGTGGGTATTTATAAGCGCAAATGCCCGCAGGAACATGTGGTGGCATTCCGCGAGTTCCGCGACGATCCGCAGGCCAATCCGCTGAAAACGCCGTCGGGCAAGATTGAAATCTATTCCGAACGGCTGGCAGAGATTGCCGCCACCTGGGAATTGGCCGCCGAAGACGTGATCCACCCGTTGCCAATTTATGCCGCCGGTTTTGAAGGCTGGGAAGATCCGGCCCGCAGCCAGTTCCCACTGCAACTGTTCGGCTACCATTACAAAGCCAGAACCCACTCCAGCTACGGCAATATTGATGTGCTGCAACAGGCCTGCCCGCAGGAGGTCTGGATCAACCCGCTGGATGCGCAAGCGCGCGGCATTAAGCATGGTGACAGAGTCAGGGTATTCAACAGCCGCGGCGAAACGCAGATCCAGGCCAAGGTCACCCCACGGATTATGCCCGGCGTCACCGCCATGGGCCAAGGTGCCTGGCTGGTGGCCGATATGTTTGGTGATAAGATCGATCACGGCGGCAGCGTGAATATCCTCACCAATCAACGCCCTTCGCCGCTGGCCAAGGGCAACCCACAGCATACCAATCTGGTCGAAATCGCTAAATTGTAACAGCGGTCAGGGGCTGACAGAATGGGTTGGCCCCTCGGTTTTTACACTCCATTCCTGCGCAGTGCCCGTTCCAGTCATTTACCGTTGCCTGTATCTATACCCAAAATAATTCGAGTTGCTTGTAGGCGG
>JBAQHZ010000037.1:0-9480 GCA_049288585.1 Chania sp. | reverse complement strand
GCATCGGTGTCAACCAACTGCCGCTCCAACTGCTGCATGGCCTGCTGGCTGCGCTCGGTATCGCCCGCGCCGGAAAGTATCGACCAACTTTGGGCGATCGCATCAATCTGGCACTCATTGGCGGTGTGGGAACCCAAGGGTTCACCGCCATCGAAATAACCCCGGCGATACCATTCGCCATCCCAGCCATGGTCGTGCAGATTCTGCTTGAGCGTGGCGGCCTGTTCCCGGCACAACGTCTCGATCTCTTCATCATCACGCTGCTGCGCCAGCGTGGCATAGCTTTGTAACACGCTGTAGAAGAAGAAGCCGAGCCAGACGCTCTCACCACGCCCCTCCAACCCTACCAGATTCATGCCATCATTCCAGTCGCCACAGCCGATTAACGGTAAACCATGCTCGCCAAACGTCAGGCCGTTTTTGATCGCCCGAACGCCGTGCTGCCACAGGGTTTCTTCAACGGAACTGATCGAAGGGTGTTCATAGCTGGACTCCTCGCCCGGGTTGAGCCTGCGCGCCTCAAGGTAGCCGACCTTCTGTTCGAGGATAGAGCTATCGCCGGTCACCTTAACGTAGTGGCAGATCGCCAGCGGCAACCACAGATAATCATCCGAACAGCGGGTGCGCACGCCGTTGCCCTGTGGTGGATGCCACCAGTGCTGCACGTCGCCTTCAACGAACTGGCGTGAAGCGCACAGTAGGATCTGCTCGCGCATTCTTTCCGGCGCGGAATGCGCCAGGGCCAGGCTGTCCTGCAACTGATCGCGGAAGCCATAAGCACCGCCAGACTGATAATACCCGCTGCGCGCCAGCATTCGGCAGGCCAACGTCTGATACATCAGCCAGCCGTTGGTCAGCAGATTCAGCGCCGGATCTGGCGTGGTGATCTGGATTTTATCCAGCATCTGATGCCAGTGATGGTGAATTCGGCCCAGTTCGGCGTTCGCTGCGTCTTCATTGAGGAACTGGCGTATCAGGGCTTCCGCTTCAAGCGCGTCCTGGCCGATGCCTAAGGCAAACACAAAGGTACGCTGATCGCCGTCAATCAGCGTAGTGGCAGACTGCACTGCGCCGCATGGATCGAACCCAGCACCGGTTTTGTTGGACAATCGCAGGAGTTCCAGCGCCGCCGGAGCGGCCGGTGAGCCGTTGCGCCCGAGGAACTCACCCCGATCGCCACTGATGGCGCAGTGAGCGCCGCTCACGGCAAAGAACGCGGTTCGCTCGGAACCGTTGCTGCCATAATAGTTATTGGCCAGCACGCCGCAGCCGTTAGCCACTCTGGCGGCAGAAGTCACCACATGGCGGGAAGAGGTTGAGCGCAGGTTGCCCAGCACCCATTCCACATAGCCGGTCACCAGCAGTTTGCGGGTGCGGCCAGAGTTATTGCTCAGCGTCAGGGTAAACAGCTTCACCGCCGCATGTTCAGCCACCGTCACCGTCAGCTCACTGTCAATGCCGGTTTCCTGATGCTCAAACACGCTATAGCCAAAGCCGTGGCGCGTGAGGTAGCTGCCTTGCCCGCGTACCGGCAGTGCCATTGGCGACCACAGGTAGCCACTCTCTTCATCGCGCAAATAGAACGCCTCGCCGGAGCTGTCGCACACCGGATCGTTTTCCCACGGCGTCAGGCGATATTCATGGGCGTTTTCATACCAGGTATAGGCTTGGCCGCTTTCAGAAAGCACCGTGCCAAAGCCAGCGTTGGCGATCACGTTAGACCAAGGGGCAGGGGTGTTTTTACCTTCTTCCAGCAGGATCTGGTATTCACGGCCATCGGCTGAGAAGCCGCCAAAGCCGTTAAAGAACGCCAGATGCTCGGTATTGAAGCGCCGCAGCGGTTGCAGATTGCGCGGTAGGTTAACCTTCGGGATCAGCGGCTGCTGAATCGACAGGGTGGCCTGCATCCGCTGCGTGATCTGCTCCAGCAGCCCGCCGCTCTGATCGTCGAGCACAATGTGCGCCACGCTCAGCAGCAGAGTGCGATCTTCCGCCGAAACCTGTTCGCCGTTGCGGATAAAGATCCCGCCGGATTTATCGCGTTGGCTGTTTTGCGCATCTTCAGCAATCAGATCGACGATCTGATTATGCAGGTCTTGGCGGTAGCCGCCCATGCTGTCGTTAAGGATCACCAGATCGGCGTGTAACCCTTTTAAACGCCAGTAGTTATGGGCGCGGATCAGCGTGGTCACAAGGTTAATATTCTGCTCGTCGGTGACGGTGAGCAGCACAATCGGCACGTCGCCAGAAATGGAGTGCCCCCACAGGCCAGCTTGCCCGCGCCGGTTCTGCATAATCACCCGCGATTCAGCACGCAGATCATGGGAAGGGAACAGCACCGCACCGGCCAGGCGGTTAAACAGGCTGGCATCGTCCTCGTTGGCATTGAGTTGGCGTAAAACCACTTGGCTGTGAGATCGCACCATTTCAAACACCCGGTCAGCCAGATGGCTGTCGCGGTATTTTTCCATCAACGCCAGGGTCGTTGGGCGATCTTCGCTCACGCCGTAAATGGCATCAATAATCACCGGTACCCCCGGTTCCAGCAGGATGCGCTGGCGGATAGCGATCACCGGATCCAGCACCGGGCCGCAAGTGTTGCTCAGCGCGCCACCCTGTTTCAGCGCCTGCGGGCCGGCTGGCGTGTGGCCCCGGCCAATAAATTTCGAACGATCGGTTTCAAACGAGGTTTCCCGCTTGATGTCACCGTGGATCACCATCATATGCAGCAGCCACGGGCAGGACTCTTTCGCTTCCCGCGGGCGACGATGGCACAAGATCGCTTCGTGTTGCGGCAACAGTTCGGTCTGTATAAACAGATTATTGAACGCCGGATGGGCCAGCTCGTTGGCGGCAGGAGCCAAGACCACTTCGGCATAGGTGGTGATTTCAATCGTGCGGGCATGGCGTCCGCGGTGGGTGAGCGTCATGCGGCGCAGCTCAACGTCGTCCTCTGGCGAGACCACGATTTTAGTCTGTACGCTGAGGGTGCCTTCCGTACGGGTGAATTCTGCGCCCGCATCGGTAAACATCGCGTGGTAGTACTCGGCGGTTTTGCCCACCGGCTGCCAGGTGGTGCTCCACATCTCGCCGGTTTTCGGGTCGCTCAGGTAGCAGAAGGTCCCACGGTTATCGCGGGTGGTATCTTCACGCCAACGGGTCAGCGCGATGTCTTTCCAGCGGCTGTAACCGCCACCGGCCTGCGTCACCATCAGGTGATAGTGAGTGTTGGACAGCAGCTGAACTTCCGGGATCGGGCTGCCTACGTCGTTGAATTCACGGGTTTGGTAGTCGACGGATTTCAGGCGGCCTTCATAAGACTCGAACTGGCGGCGCGGGCTGTAAAGCTCAACGGCATCCGGCATGCGTTCCTGCAGCAGCAAGCGCGCAGATTGGAATGAAGGATTAGCGGCAAAGCGATCGACCATTGGCGCATCAAGCAGCAGATGAGACAGGGCAAGGAAGCCCATTCCCTGGTGGTGCGCCATATAGGATTGCACAATGGCATATAACTGCCCGCGAGCCAGCCTGGTGGCCGTGTAATCCAGCGCTTCGTAAAACCCGAACTGGCCTTTGGCACCGTTTTTCTCCAGCACTAGCAAGTTAGCGTAGGCCTGTTGAGGCGCGACGATCAGCGCCATCAGCGTGGCATAAGGGGCGATAACGATATCGTCACCCAGCCCACGGCGCAGCCCCAGGCCCGGCACGCCAAACGCGTGATACTGGTAGTTCTGTTGCGGGTCAAACGAGAAATAACCGGATTCTGAAATACCCCATGGCACGCCACACTGTTTACCCCAGTCAATCTGGCGAGCGACCGCCGACTGACACATGCGGGTTAACAGCGTATCCGGGTAGGCGGGCATCACCAACTGCGGCATCAGATATTCAAACATCGAACCGCTCCACGACATCAGCGCGGGTTGCTTGTCGATCAGGGTAAACAGTCGGCCCAGAGCAAACCAGCTCTTCATCGGCAACTGATTGGCGGCAATGGCAAAGAAGTTGGTCAGGCGAATTTCCGAGGGCAGCAGATCGTATTTGCCGCTGTCCATTTTGGTGATATCGCAGTTATAGCCGACGCTAAGCTGCCTGCTGGCTTTGTGATACAGAAACTGGAAATCCATGATCGCATGATTATTCAGCCGTTCTTCCAGCTCCGCCATAATCGTCAGGCGCTGGCGGGCTTCACTAATGGCTGACTGCATGCTGGCCAATTGTTCTGAGTCGATCGCCGGTTGTTGATCGGCCAGCGCCAGCCACAGGGTGGACGGCAGGGTAGCCAACTCGTTATCGGAGGCGATCCAGCTCAGCAGCAGCGACCATTCATGGCACATCAGGCCCAGCTGTTTATCAAATTTTTCCAACCAGTCGAGTAATACGCTGTCTTTCGCGTCCGCCAGGTTTGGTAAACCGGCAGACAACACCCTGATCGCGTTCAACTGTACAAATAGCTGATTGAGCGGCAGTGATGCGAGATCGTGCAGGCTTTTGCGTACTTGCCTGAGTAAACCTGGGGCATCCTGGCCCCAACGATCTTCGATCAGGCATAAGGTATCGTTAAGCCCGGCAATCAGGCGGGGAATATCCAGGATCGGCTGATGTTTTAATCCGCTGATGCCAGAGCTGAGCGTCAGCAGGTGCCCGGCCAGATTGCCGCTGTCGACGCTGGAAATATAGCGCGGGGTTAACGGCGCCAGCGTGCGGGTGTCGTACCAGTTATACAAGTGGCCACGGTAGTGCTCCATCTTGTCCAACGTATCCAGCGTCAGGGAAATGCGCTGCAACACTTCGCCCTGCGGAATATAGCCAAAGTCCCAGGCGGTGAGGTTAGCCAGCAGCGACAGGCCGATATTGGTGGGCGAAGTCCGATGGGCGATGGTCGGCACCGGGATCTCTTGATAGTTATCCGGCGGCAGCCAGTTTTCCCGTTGATTGGCAAAGGTTTCAAAAAAGGACCAGATTTCCCGGCTGGTCTGGCGCAGAAAACGGCGCTGCCGATCGTTGATCGTCACCGAAGGACGTACCGGTTGCTGGCTGAGCCAACTGAGCAGGCGCGGCGTGATAAACCACAGCAGCCCAAGCGCCAGGGCAAACGGCAGCAGGGCTGGGTTGAACACTGCGCACAGCAAGGCCAGTAAAATGCCTGCGACCGGGTTCAACCACATTGCCCGATAGAAATTGATCGGTTGCGCAGAAACTCCGGATTGGCTCTGAGCAAAACGGGTCCACTCATGCAGATTGCGCTTGCTGATGGCCAGCCGCCAGAGCGTCACGGCAATCGCCCGCAGGGTATAGCCGCTTTCATGCGGCAGGGTGGCCAAGTGCAGGCCAATATGCGACAGACGTTTTAACGTACCGTTAAGCACAATGCTCACGTGTTGCAGCAGCGGGCGGCGGCGCGGTTTGCCGATCAGCCCCTGCAACAGCATTAGCAGGGTTGGCAGCAGCAGCATGATGGCGAATGCCAGCAGCCAGAACAGCGGATTTGGCGCGATGGTCAAGCTGTAAAACAGCATAATCAACAGGCTGGGGGCCACGAGGCTGCGGCGCAGGTTATCCCCCAGTTTCCAGCGCGACAGCACGCTGAGCGGGTTGGCGATGCGGCTATTGTCCGCCTGGCGCACCCGCAGGCGCATCCAGTTCAGCAGTTGCCAGTCACCGCGGATCCAGCGGCTACGCCTGGCAACGTCCACCAGATAGTTGGCCGGATACTGCTCATAAAGCAGCACGTCACTCAGCAGGCCGGAACGGGCATAGCAGCCCTCCAGCAAGTCGTGGCTGAGCACCAGGTTTTCCGGGCAGACACCGCTAGTGGTGCAGATAAACATATCGACGTCATAGATCCCCTTACCGACGAAGGAGCCTTCTTTAAACAGATCCTGATAGAGATCGGAAGACATCAGGGAATAGGGGTCATTACCGGCAACGCTGCTGGACATCGCCGCATAGCGGCTCTGCCCATAGCGCGGGATCTCTTCCGCCAGGCGCGGCTGCAAAATGCTATAGCCACTGACCACCCGCTTGCTTTGCGGATCATACACCGGGGTGTTAAGCGGGTGCGCCATGGTGGCCACCAACTGGTGCGCGGCCTCGCGCGGTAGCACGGTATCGGCATCCAGCGTAATCACATACTTAACGTTGCTCAGCACTTCAGGGTGGTTACCTTCCACGGTGGAGAACTGCTGTTGCTGATCGCGAAGCCACTGGTTTAGCGCCGCCAGCTTGCCGCGCTTACGTTCATAGCCCATCCACTGCCCTTGTTGCTTATTCCATTCGCGCTCGCGGTGCAGCAAAAAGAACGAGGTGCCAAGGTTGGCCGGGTAGCGGCGGTTAAGCTGGGCGATCTGGTGAACCGCATAGGCCAGCAACTCGGCATCTTCAGGCTGGGTTTGCGTGGGCGCATCGGGGAAGTCGGTTAGCAGCGCGAAATGCAGGTGTTGCATCACGTTACCCAGATAGCACACCTCCAGGCTGTTAATCAGCTCATCGATACCGGCTCGGCTGCCCAACATGCTGGGCATCACGATCAGCGAGCGGAACTGGGGCGGGATCTCGCAGGAGAAATCCATGCGCGGCAACGGCCTCGGCGTTTTAAGCCGGTTGATAATCTCACTCAGCAGATTGATAGCAAATTGGCTGACCACGATCGCCGTCGGGATGGCTAACAGCCACAGTAATGGTGGGGTATCGCTGCGGTAACTCTCAGAGAGAATATAGAGGCTACCCACCGCCGTGACCAGGCCCAAGCCACCTAGCCAGGATAACAGTGACACCTTTTTCAGCATCAGGCGCAGCTGGGCCAAGGGGGAACGGCGAATGGCGAGGCTCTGCTCCAGATCATCCCGGCCTGTATCCACCAGATAGTAGCCCACGTGGCGCATACAGCCTTGATCTGCCGCACTTTGCGCCAGCGATAGCACCTGTTTGGCGACCTCGGTTTCACTGTGCGTACACTGGCGAGCCAGCGTTTCGATAATATGCCGGTAATGGTCGCGGGTATCGAAATGCATCTTGCCGTAAATCTGCGCCGGATCCTGATTCAGGGTTTGTTCCACCTGGCTCATGGTTTCGGCAAATTCGGCCCAGTTCATATCGCTCAACTGGCGCAGGCTGGAGATACTGTTGCTGACCGAAAGCTGGCTGTTGGCCAACTGCTGGTTAAAGTTGAGGATGAGCTGGTCGCTGGTTAACCCAACTTCCGATAGCCGCTGCTCTACCCAGGTCAGCGGCAGGGCCAGCATCTTGCCATGGCCTTTCAGGCAGCGCACCAGTTCAGCCACGAAAGCGCTGGCACGCGGCGGGTTGGAGCTTGCCATCTCGGCGATAACGATGATCAGGTTGGCCGGATCGTTCTCGGCGCTGTCGAGCATTTTGTTGACCCAGCGCGTGGCCAGGTTACGTTCTTGTTGGGTTTCTGCCACTTCAATGCTGACGCGCCGCAGGTTTTCAATCAGCGCCAGGCGCAGCATGCCCGGTAGCGCCCATAGCTCACCCAGCGTCAGAATCGAGACTTTCTGATAGGCGGCGATATAGCGGGTCAGGCTGGCGGTGTCCCAGCGGCCATCGCCGTGAGCAATGGCTTCGGTGGCAATATCATAAATACGCGGGCAATTATGGGGCGCAGAGAGCTGCGGCAGCCCCTTACCAAAGTTCTTCGGCAAATGGTGGCGTACCAGGCGGATCTGTTCTTCCACCAGATAAAAGTTATCCAGCAGCCACTCGCCCGCCGGGGCAATGCTGATTTTGCTGCCGGTGCTCAGAATATGGCAACTCTGGGTTAACACCGTTTCGTTGTCATCCAGACGTTTTAATAAAAAGTAGGGTGTTTTCTTGCTGGCCAGCTTATGGGATCGCGCCAGCCTTTGGCCGTAGCGTTCCATTTGATCGATGGAAAATAGTTCAGCATTGATCGTCGCCTCGTCCCGGCGTTTTTCCGTTGTAAGCTGACGTTCTTTTGGTGCAAGGGGCAGTTTGGGCTTATGACTAAACCAACGCATAAATTTTTTTTTCACTCATACACTCCGTAGCGTAACAGACACCAAAAGGCAGTCGCTGAAACGGGGAAAATGGTGCAAAAATAGTGAAGTGGGAAGCGTGGAGAACTTCACAGAAGGGTGGGGATTTTGGAAAGGTATGCTGCGACTATAGCAAGATTTATTGTCACGGAGTTAATTATTAGCTAATGAAATGCCAATGGGGTTGATTAGTAGCGTTTTATATTGAAATAACGGATGAACACGGCGTGAGGGACATATTCGCTTTTGCTGGAGGCGCGACCCAGACCCTTAAACCCCAATCTTGCGCCCCAGCAGGCTGCTGGCACAAGCCTGGCCATCAGGGCCATACAGCGATGAGTTCTGTTTGCTCAGCACCGCCAATGCCTGTGCGTTGTGATCAATATGTTGTTTGATCAATAAACCGTTATGCTGATTCTGCTCACGCAGTTGCTGGCCCAGTTGCTGCACGCGTTGCCAATGGGCTGCAAGGTGCGGATGATGCGTATAAGGAGCCCGTAGCCCATGGGGCTGTTCTACCGCTAACCGCTGTTTTTCCAGGTAACTGACCGTGGCCAGCAGCTGGCTTTTGCTGTCCGTAACCCGTTGCAATGCCACACCGGCCAGCGTATTTGAACACAGCAAGGCCTGTTCCTGCGCGATCGTCGTGCCCAAGGCATTGAGCGTTGCCAGCAATTTATCCAGCAGTTGTATCAGGTCTTCCATCGTGATTCCCTTTATACCCTTCATACTTCAAGTTGCTTGGGTGTTGGCTACCTTCGCTCACCCTAGTCACATCGTTTATCTATGCTCCTAGGGCCTCACTCAGTTGCCGCCTACAAGCAACTCGAATTATTTTGGGTCTAGCCGTCGTTAAGCATCCATTGCGCATCGTTTTGCATTTCTTGTAACAACGCATCGGCAATTTTTCCGGCATCCATTTTCAATTCACCGCTGCGGATCGCTTGTTTGATGGCTTCCACCCGGCTCATATCAATATCCTGCGTGCCGGGCTGCATCAGGCACGCCTGCGCGTCACTCAGCTTAACCTGAGTGCCGCTGACGGCCGGTTCCTGCTGCACGCTTTTGCGCGCTGGCAGGGTGTTCTCAGCGGTTGTTTCTCGCGGTTGTACCGCAGGAACGGGTTGTAACCGCTGAGTGCGATCGATACTCATGCTCAATCTCCAGTCGTACCACTTGCTGTGGTTTATATAATGTATTGCCCTGCGGGCCAGTTTTCCCTCTTCCTTGGGATTAGGGTGCGGGGGAACCAAGAGCACCGAGCTAAAGCCCCTCACCCCGGCCCTCTCCCACAGGGAGAGGGGGCGTATTGCTCGACATAGTGTTGCTTTGTTAGTCATGCTGGTCGGTTAAGGCTAACCAGTCCCTCTCCCTTGGGGCTGTCTCTTATACACAACGTGTTCGTCTCTGTAAGTCAGGTGTAATGGGAATTGCCGTAAAAGATCATAATCCGATGGAACAA
>JBAQHZ010000036.1:0-3961 GCA_049288585.1 Chania sp. | reverse complement strand
CGGACGCAGCCAACACCCATGCGACTTGAAGTATGACGAGTATATAACTTCAGAAATCCCTCACATCAAGTGTGTGTGAAGAAGTAAACGAGCACAATCAGTGCCCCAGCCACGGCAAACAGACGTGCCATCTTCATCATTAAATTCTCATTACTGGGCGGGAGTAACCGACAAACTACCTAACATTGAGCTCAAAAAGAAGCTTAGACAGTGGATTTAGGGTGTAATTTACATAACATTAAGTTGCGCTTGAGTAGATGTCTGTTTTCCGCGATACATTTGCCCACCGAAGTATTTTTCAGAAATGTATATATTTAGTGCTTAGTCAAATAAACAGCCCGCAGTTTATTCATTACAGATATATTTCTACGCAACCTGTTAAGACAATAACTAATAATTAAGACTCATAACTCACCATCAGATTAACCCTAGGCTATTTATTTATAGCATTATTTACTCTTTGTTTAATCTCGTATAACGGGTATGTTTATCAACATCTATCATAGGCAAAATATAATGCCGTGCTCCAACCTGTTAGGCGATGTAGTCACCAAGCCAGACGCTGTCTTTTGGACAGATAAACCCCGTGAGAAAGGCACGGTACTTTCGTAAAGGAACAAAATGCCAGAAATTAAAATGAATCAGGAAGCTGCCATTATGCAGCTTCCCTATCGGGATTGGAGTGCCACCTCTCCTTCCTATATTGACGCCGTCGCCGCTGTTGAGCAAGGAAAGGTACTGTTTTTCCCCCATCTGGCCTTTAATCTGACCGACGCTGAGAAAACCTTACTGACGCCTGCGTTGGTCGATCCTAAACGCAAAAATATCAGCTATCAGCCAGAGCAACAGAAGTTGACTGGCGTGGCATTTGAAGACAAACGTGAAGCCGTGCAGAAATTGCTAGCTCGCCATCATCGGGCCTGCCAGGAGTTGGTTATTTCGGTATTGCCTGAATATCGTCATACGCTACATACGCCAACCAACAGCCTGCGTCTGCACCCTATTTCTGCCTGGAAAGCCAGCAATTCATGGCGTAAAGATGACACTCGCCTTCATGTCGATGCTTTCCCTTCGCGCCCTAATTACGGTGAACGTATTCTGCGGATTTTCACCAATATCAATCCCCATGGTGAGAACCGCCTCTGGCGTGTCGGTGAACCGTTCCCAGAGTTGGCGCAGCGCTTTCTGCCTCGGCTCGGGCGTTATTCGCCCTTTATCAGTTGGTTACAGAATAAAGTCGGCATTACTAAAACCCGTCGCAGCCATTACGATCATTTGATGCTACAAATGCATGATGCGATGAAAGCCGATATGGAATACCAGAAGAATGGGCCGCAGCAGGCGATTGAATTCCCACCAGGCAGCAGTTGGATTTGCTTTTCCGATCAGACACCGCACGCTGCCATGGCGGGGCAATTTATGCTGGAACAGACCTTCCTGCTGCCGGTGAAGGCGATGAAAACACCACAGAATGCGCCACTAAAAGTATTGGAAACGCTGCTTCACCAACCGCTGATTTAGCTTGTGCCACAATGACCGATGCTGGGGAAAACTGACCTGTCAGTGATTACCTGGCCCAGTTTGGCTTATTTAAGATGTGTTCCTGCCAGTCCACCACTTCGCTTTCGCGTACGGCGATATGGCGCACCGTAATGCGTTCACCGTGCATCGCCGCCTTGGAACCGCTGATCAGCGGATGCCAGGAAAATAACGCTTTGCCCTCACCAATCAGGCGATATGCGCAGGTTGGCGGCAACCAGTCGAACGTGGTGAGGTTTTCACGTGTCAGCTTGATGCAATCCTCTTCCAGCTCAAACCGACGCTCGTAGTGGCTACACTGGCAGGATTTGATATTGAGCTGATCGCAGGCAACGTTAGTGAAATATATTTCGTCGGTATCTTCGTCGATCAGCTTATTCATGCAGCATTGGCCACAACCGTCGCACAGCGATTCCCACTCTGCTTCAGACATTTCATCCAGCGTTTTCTGTTGCCAAAAAGGGAGTTGTGACATATCTACATCCAAAATAGGTAAATGAACAGAGCACCTGCGTACAGGTTTCAAGGAGGGCACTATATAGACACTCAACGCAAAAGGAAATAACCAGGCAGTTTCAGCTACCCGCTGTCGAGCTGATTCTGCCTGCAACGCCACAATTAACCTTGCAGGCAGCAAGAAATTAAATCACGCGGGTGCTGAGTGCTTTGCCATTAAGAGAGATTTTCAGCATGTCGCCGGAAACCATTGGCCCAACGCCCTGAGGGGTGCCGGTAAGAATGATGTCGCCCGCACGCAGTGTGAAGAAACGGCTCATATATGCGATCAGCGGTAAAATTGGGGTGATCATATCGCGGGTATTACCCTGCTGACGCAGTTGGTCATTGACGCTCAACGACAGTTCGGCATTTTGTGGATCGCCAAACTCAGCCACCGGAATAAAGCCGGAGATCGGGCAAGAGCCATCAAAACCCTTGGCTTTCTCCCATGGTTGCCCGGCCTTTTTGAATCCGGCCTGCAACTCACGCAGGGTCAAGTCCAGCGCTACCCCGTATCCGGCGATAGCGCGCGCCACGCGATCTTCATTGGCCTGTTTCAACGGAGTACCGATCAATACCGCCAACTCGACTTCATGGTGCACCGAGCCCAAACCTTTGGGGATCGCTACTGGCTGACGAATATCACACAGCGCCGTTTCCGGTTTGATAAATACCACGGGTTCAGGCGATGTCGCACTGCCCATTTCCTTGATATGTTCGGCATAGTTGCTGCCAACACAGACCACTTTACTTACCGGGAAATCGAGCAACGCACCTTGCCAGTCTCTATGTTGATACATACCACCTCTCCCAACCACATGTAGGGGCTTAGCCTACAAGCCCATTTTCGAACGGGGCATCACTCCTGACCCCCCTTTATAACATCGGCATCACTGCCCGATGCCGTCGGCCATCATCCCCACACTGATCGCAAAATAGTACGAGCGATTCCAGTGCATGAGGGTACGAAAATTATCATAAACCAGGAATGCCCGCCCTTGTAGATCATCCGGCGCAATCACCCAACTGGCTAAACGGGAGCGGGGCAACGCGGAACCATCCGGCAACATAACGCCTCGTGCAGACCATTGATCCACGCGATGCGCCTGCGCATCTTGTAACCCTAGGCTATCGATATTGAATCCTGCGGGCAATTTCACCTCGCGACCCCAGTCAACGCCTGGCTTCCAGCCCTCTGTCGCCAGATAATTGGCCGTAGAGGCAAAGATATCATCAAGATTATTCCAGATATCAATGCGACCATCGCCATCACCGTCCACGGCGTAAGTCAGGAACGAAGTCGGCATAAACTGACACTGCCCCATCGCCCCCGCCCATGAGCCTTTCAGTTCATCAGGATTGATATGCCCTTGTTCAATAATACGCAGTGCCGCCATCAACTGCTTACTGAAAAACGCCTCGCGCCGCCCTTCAAACGCCAAGGTCGCCAAGGCTGAAACGACATCTTCCTTCCCTTGTATTTTACCGAAACCACTCTCCATGCCCCACAGCGCAACAAGATAGCGCTCCGGCACGCCATAACGCGTGGCCGCTCTTGCCAGCTGTGGTTGATATTGCTGAGCCATTTCACGCCCGCGCTGGATTTTCCAGGCCGGTAATACGCGTTTCAGATAATCGTCCAGCGTGATTTTCTTTTCTAACTGATTGCGATCGGCGGTGACCACCCGATCAACAAAATGCGCGTTGGCAAAAGCGCTGTCGACCGTGGTCTGGCTAATACCTTGTGCCAGCGCTTGATTTTTCAATTGTTCAAGATAAGACGGGAACTCAACCGGATCGCGTCCAGTTTTTGCCAGCGTGCTGCCTTGCACTGATGGAGCCGCTTGCTGCTGCGCAGACTGCGGGGCCGCGACAATCTGCCGAACGCAGCCACCGAGGATCAGCGCGGTTAATACTATCGACG
>JBAQHZ010000035.1:0-7845 GCA_049288585.1 Chania sp. | reverse complement strand
GCTTAGGATACCGATAGCCCGTCGCAAACACAAAATAAATTTAAAGCTTCAACTTTTTTGTTGGTGTGTTTGTGAAAATATTTCATTTTTTATACGTGAAGTTGAGGTAAGCAATGACGAGCAAGCCATCCGGTTCCGTGAGTTGGTTCCAGATATTCCAGCGTGGGCAGCATTACATGAAAACCTGGCCTGCAGAAAAACGGCTGGCACCGGTGTTTCCAGAACATCGCATTGCGCGTGCCACCCGCTTTGCGATTCGCTTTATGCCGCCGCTGGCGATCTTTACCCTGACCTGGCAAATTGCCCTTGGCGGTCAACTCGGCCCGGCCATTGCAACGGCGCTGTTTGCCTGCAGTATGCCGATGCAGGGCCTGTGGTGGCTGGGGCGCCGTTCGATCACGCCGTTGCCACCCACTTTGTTACAGTGGTTCCATGAGGTGCGCAATAAACTGGCAGAAGCCGGGCAGACGTTGGCCCCGGTTGAAGGAGAGCCGACCTATCAAGCGTTGGCGGATGTGCTGAAACGTGCATTCAAGCAACTGGATAAAACCTTCCTCGACGATCTCTGATCCCTCTGTTTTCATGCTACCGGGCTTTTGAAGCCCGGTAGGGATAAAGCCCATCTCCGCGATAACCCCGGTCCAAATCAAAGAAGGTGCGAGTTGTGGTTCCACGCCATAACGAAGTCATGCGATGCTCTCGCCAATTTGCAGAACTGAGGAACATGAAATGGAAATGACTAATGCTCAACGTTTGATCCTGTCGAATCAGTACAAGATGATGACCATGCTCGATCCAGACAATGCTGAGCGCTATCGCCGGTTGCAGACCATTATCGAACGTGGTTTTGGCTTGCAGATGCGTGAGCTTGATCGTGACTTTGGTGAGATGAGTGAGGAAGTGTGCCGCACCATCATCAACATTATGGAAATGCACCATGCGCTGCAGGTGTCCTGGGAAAATCTCAAGGATCGGCAAGGGCTTGATGCGCGTCGCTTGGCCTTCCTCGGCTTTGATGCGGCAACTGAAGCGCGTTACCTGAGCTATGTGCGTTTCTTGGTCAGCACGGAAGGGCGGTATACTCATTTCGACTCCGGCAGCCACGGCTTTAATGCCCAAACTAAAATGTGGGAAAAGTATCAGCGTATGTTGGCAATCTGGTTGTCATGCCCACGTCAATACCATTTGAGCGCCGTTGAGATTGCGCAAATCATTAATGCCTGATGATTTGCAGTTTAAAAGATAACGGAGATAGAAGAGGTTTTCTGTGGAATGTAAGGGTTTTTTGTTTGACCTTGATGGAACGTTAGTAGATTCATTGCCCGCAGTGGAACGCGCCTGGACTCATTGGGCTGAGCGCCACGGTATCAGCCCTCAGGAGGTGTTGGCGTTTATCCACGGTAAACAGGCAATTACCTCGCTGCGCCATTTTATGCCAGGGGCGACAGAGTCGGCGATCCAGCATGAGTTTGATTTACTGGAGCAGATGGAGGCGCAGGATACCGATGGCGTCAGCGCACTGCCCGGTGCCGTGGCGCTGTTGGAGCGGCTCAATGCACTGAGTATTCCCTGGGCGATAGTTACCTCGGGTTCGATCCCGGTCGCCAGCGCACGGCGTAAGGCGGGCGGTTTGCCGCAGCCGGAAGTGTTTATCACTGCAGAACTGGTGAAACAGGGTAAACCGCAGCCGGACGCTTATTTGCTGGGAGCCGAACGTTTGGGCCTGGCTCCACAGACCTGTGTGGTGGTAGAGGATGCGCCCGCCGGGATCCTTTCCGGCTTGGCTGCGGGGTGTCAGGTGATTGCGGTTAACGTACCGGCAGAAGCACCGAAGCTTGACCAGGTGGATCTGATACTCTCTTCGCTGACTCAGATTAAGGTTGAGAAGGCATCGCAGGGTGCAAGCATCGAACTTATTGCTTAATCTGTGTTTTTTTACCTCAAATTGATTAGACCCCGCATCTGTGGGGTTTTTTTATGCTAATTTTTAAGCCCTGGATCACTGTAGGATGAGGCCGTTTTGAACAGCGAATTACTCTGGGTTTTGATTTTATTGTTGATAGCCATTGTGCTGTTTACGACCAACAAGCTGCGTATGGACGTGGTCGCTTTGTTGGTGATCATCGCGTTTGTGCTGAGCGGCACCCTGACTCTGCAAGAGGCGACGGCCGGTTTTAGCGATCCTAACGTGATTTTGATCGCTGCTTTGTTTGTGATCGGTGAAGGCTTAGTGCGCACCGGTGTGGCTTATCAGGTCGGCGATTGGTTGGTGAAAGTGGCAGGCAGCAGTGAAACCAAAATGCTGGCACTGTTGATGTTCACCGTGGCCGGGCTGGGTGCATTTATGAGTTCGACCGGGGTAGTGGCGATCTTCATCCCGGTAGTACTCAGCGTGGCGGTACGGATGAAGATCTCACCGGGGCGGCTGATGATGCCGTTAAGTTTTGCAGGGCTTATCAGCGGGATGATGACGCTGGTGGCCACGCCGCCGAATATGGTGGTCAACAGCGAATTGGTGCGCGAGGGGCTTGCCGGTTTCAGTTTCTTCGGCGTGACGCCAATCGGCCTGATCGTGTTACTGCTGGGGGTGGGCTATATGCTGATCGCCCGCCGTTGGCTTGGTAATAGCGGCGGTGCGAAAAATACCAAGGTTACCTGGCAGCGCCGGACGTTTCGCGATCTGATTCGTGACTATAAATTGACCGGCCGAGCGCGTCGCTTGGCTGTTCGCAGTAGTTCACCTCTGATTGGCCGCTCTTTGGATGAACTGCATCTGCGTGCCCGCTATGGTGCCAACGTTATCGGCATAGAGCGCTGGAAACGCTTTCGGCGTGTGATGATCAGCGCTTTTGGCAGCACGGAACTGCGTGAAGGGGATGTGTTGCTGATTGATATGTCGGACTGCGACATCGATTTACGTCAGTTTTGCAGCGAACAGCTATTGGAACCGATGATCCTGCGTGGTGAGTATTTCTCTGAACAAGCGCGCAACGTGGGGATGGCAGAAGTGTCGCTCATCCCCGATTCAGCCTTGCTGGGGAAATGCGTGCGTGATGCGGCCTTCCGCAGCCGTTACGATCTGAACGTGGTCGGTATCCGCCGCAACGGCAAAACGCTGGAAGGTAAACTGGTTGATGAGCCACTGACGTTGGGGGATATCCTGCTGGTGATCGGTGACTGGAAAGCGATCCGCCAATTACAGGCCAAAACCCATGACTTTATCGTGCTGAATCTGCCCGCAGAGGTAGATGAGGTGGCACCTGCCATCACTCAGGCACCGCATGCCTTGTTCTGCCTAGCATTGATGGTGGCGATGATGCTGACCGATGAGATCCCGAACCCTATCGCTGCGTTGATTGCCTGCCTGCTGATGGGCCGTTTCCGCTGCATTAATATGGAAAGCGCTTATAAAGCGATCCATTGGCCAAGTATTATTTTGATCGTCGGTATGATGCCCTTTGCCCAGGCATTGCAGAAAACCGGCGGTGTGGATTTGATCGTGCAAGGGCTGATGGATATCGCCGGTGAAGCAGGCCCGCGTGTGATGCTGGTGTGCCTATTTGTACTTTGCGCCTCCATCGGGCTGTTTATCTCCAATACCGCCACGGCGGTATTGATGGCACCTATCGCCATTGCGGCGGCGCATAAGATGGGGGTTTCGCCTTATCCGTTTGCCATGATTATTGCCATCGCGGCTTCGGCTGCTTTTATGACGCCGGTGTCATCACCGGTGAATACCTTGGTATTGGGGCCAGGAAATTACAAGTTTGGCGATTTTGTGCGCATTGGCGTGCCGTTCACGGTGTTGGTGATGATCGTCAGCGTGGTAGTGGTGCCGTGGCTGTATGCGTTTTAGGCCCGGTTTTCGGGCCTATGAGGGTTATTACAGTGGGGAATCGCTACTGATCTCATCCAGCGACAGGCTAAAGCTCGGGATAAATACTTCCATAAAATAATCCATTTCCGGGCTTTGACGCAGTTGCAGTGTTTTCTCCAAGCGTGCTTTAGCCAACGTAAATTCGTTATTTCCGGCAGACAGCTCTTCCAGGCATTTCAGGTAGGCACAGAGGGCGTCAGCCTGTTTTACCAGTAATTTCTCATCCTCAGTGTAATAGTGCTCATCAAGAATCGAACGGAAATCGTTCTGTAGTTCTTTTGGAATCATCTCAAGCAGTTTTTGTTGCGCGATTTTTTCGATTTTTTTGTATTCGTAGGCAATCTGCGGATTGTAATACTTGATGGGAGTGGGCATATCGCCGGTCAACACTTCACTGGCATCGTGGTACATCGCCAACAGCGCCACGCGCTCGGCATTCAGGTTACCGTTAAATTTGCGGTTCTTGATCACCGCCAGCGCATGGGCGACAAACGCGACTTGCAGGCTGTGCTCGGAAACGTTTTCGGTACGCACGTTGCGCATCAGCGGCCAGCGACTAATCAGTTTCAAACGGGAAAGGTGGGCAAAGAAATGACTCTGGCTCATGGTGCTCTCTTTAGACAACGGCAAGTGAGGCCGTTATTGTGAGCAGTGGCGGCAGGTTATGCAAACCCAGTTGTGCGGTGTGGGCGCAGCCAGCAAACTGCGCCCATAAAAATCACTGATGGTAGGTTTCGAGGAAACGGCCCAGTTTGCCGACGGCCATTTCTAACTCATCGACTCGCGGCAAAGTTACGATACGTACGTGGTCAGGGTAAGGCCAGTTGAATGCGCTACCTTGTACCAACAGGACTTTTTCCTGCAACAGCAGATCCAGCACCATTTTCTGGTCGTCGCGGATATTAAAGCGCTTTGCATCAATACGCGGGAACATATACAGCGCGCCCTGAGGCTTCACGCAGGAAACGCCTGGAATATCATTCAGCAATTCCCAGGTGCGGTTGCGCTGTTCATACAGACGCCCGCCGGGTTGAATAAATTCGCTGATGCTCTGATAACCGCCGAGCGCAGTCTGGATCGCATGTTGCATTGGCACGTTGGCACAAAGGCGCATTGATGCCAGCATCTCCAGCCCTTCGATATAGCCTTTAGCATGTTTCTTCGGCCCATTAAGCACCATCCAGCCTTGGCGAAAACCGGCAACGCGATAGGTTTTGGATAAACCGTTAAAGGTGACCGTCAGCAGGTCTGGGGCCAGTGCGGCAATGGAGTGATGCTCTGCATCGTCGTAAAGGATCTTGTCGTAAATTTCGTCGGCGAAGATGATCAGATCGTGCTGACGGGCGATCTCGACGATCTGCTCCAGCAATTCTTTGCTGTAGACCGCGCCGGTCGGGTTGTTGGGGTTGATGATCACAATACCGCGGGTGCGCGGGGTGATTTTGCTGCGGATATCGTCCAGATCCGGGAACCAGCCGGATTCTTCGTCGCAGATATAATGTACCGCTTTGCCGCTAGAGAGCGATACCGCCGCCGTCCACAACGGGTAATCGGGTGCTGGCACCAGCATTTCGTCACCAATGTTAAGCAGCGCCTGCATGGATTGCACGATCAGCTCAGAGACACCGTTACCAATGTAGATATCCTCAACGGTCACATCACGCATGTTACGTGCCTGATAGTGCTGCATGATCGCCTTACGTGCCGAGAAGAGCCCTTTGGAGTCGCAATAGCCCTGTGCCGTGGGGAGATTGCGGATCACATCGACGAGAATTTCATCAGGGGCATCAAAACCAAACGGCGCAGGGTTGCCGATGTTCAATTTAAGGACTTTGTTGCCTTCTTCTTCAAGACGCTTAGCTTCTTTGAGCACCGGGCCACGAATGTCATAGCAGACGTTGTCCAGTTTGCTGGATTTCTCAATGGGGGACATAGAAAGTTGAGCCTTTTGCTGGGATGGGGGATGATCCTACCGTGGAACACCGCAACCCGCCCAATGTACTCCTGGTGCTCCTGATTTTGAAGGGTTGTGTGCGCCTTTGGTGCAAACGATCGGCTAAATCGATGATTTAAACGATGATGCATCTGTTATAATTCATATGTAAGAATTAAATTCTTTTTTATGGCTTTTTTTAGGCGTTTTTGTTTGAATTAAAGTGTGTTGATGTAAAAGTTCTCTGCCACATGTTTCTCTTGGTGCGTACATTGCGCATACATGTTAGGACGTAGAATACAACTAAAATTGTAAAAAAATGATAATGAGAGAATTATCTTATGGCTGGTAGTGGTTAGTAATACGACACTTCTTAGTAAAGTAAAATTGTATTAGAGGAACTTCAGTAATTAACTTAAGAGTTTTTTAAGTAAAATTGTATATAATTTAATAATAAAAATCCTTACTGATTGAATTGATTAAATTCGTGAGTAAGTGAACCCAGTGATAAACAAAAAGATATTTATCTATTGAACGAAAAGTAGCAATAGGATCCTGCGGTCTGACCCGTCTAGCTCTGCACGATCGGTGAGGAAGTGAGATGGTTTAGATGTGGTTAACTATCAATTATTCTGTGCCTAAGCACTTTTCGTCATAACTTTGCCTTATATCAATAAGCTATTGCGATAGATCGTGGATAAAAAGCGATAGAGATAACGAAATATAAGTAATTTTTTTGCCCTCATCTAATGAGTGGGTTACTGTCATGTCTGGCGCTTGCCCTTTTTAGCAGTGCCTTAGAAATACACCAGGGTAGTTTGTAAATTAGAATTTAAAAAGTGAAGAAAACACTATGATAAATGCAAATCGTCCGATACTTAATCTCGACCTCGATCTGCTAAGAACCTTTGTTGCTGTTGCTGATTTGAATACTTTTGCGGCGGCTGCTGTCGCCGTTTGTCGTACTCAGTCAGCTGTCAGTCAACAAATGCAGCGGTTAGAGCAATTGGTCGGCAA
This sequence comes from Chania sp., assembly GCA_049288585.1. GTDB lineage: Bacteria > Pseudomonadota > Gammaproteobacteria > Enterobacterales > Enterobacteriaceae > Chania. Next base: position 1,018 of record JBAQHZ010000035.1, on the reverse strand, counting down.
AGAGTTATTTGCTCGCCATGGACGCAATAAGTTATTAACGGAACACGGTATTCAGCTTCTCAGTTATGCTAGGAAAATCCTGCGTTTTAACGATGAAGCCTGTACCTCATTGATGTATAACAATATCAAAGGAACCCTGACGATCGGCGCTTCTGATGATACTGCGGATACCATCCTCCCTTTCCTGCTTAATCGAGTGACATCGGTCTATCCCAAGCTGGCCATCGATGTACGGGTAAAACGTAGCCCGTTCATGATCGACATGCTGAAAAACGGTGAAGTGGATTTGGCTATCACCACTGTGGATACTGAAGGACATCCTCATATTGTCCTGCGTACGTCACCTACGCTGTGGTATTGCGCGGCGGACTACTATTTCCAGGCAGGCGAACCCATTCCGCTGGTGGTGATGGATGAACCCAGCCCATTCCGTGCAATGGCGATCAAACATCTGGATGCTGCCGGTATTCCTTGGCGCATTGCCTATGTGGCGTCAACGTTATCCGCAGTGCGTGCGGCGTGCAAAGCCGGATTGGGGATTACCGCGCGGCCTATCGAGATGATGAGCCCAGATCTGCGGGTGCTGGGGGCGATAGAAGGTTTACCGCATCTTCCTGATACCCAATACGCATTGTGCAAAGATATGAAATGTGAAAACGAGCTGGCAGTGGCGATTTTCAGCGCGGTACAAAATGGTAATGAAACTTATCATTTCAGCGGGGAGTCTGTTGTGGCAGATGACTCCTGCCTGGCTGACGGTGAAGAGGAGTAACCATTAAGCGGGTTGTTTGATGAGAAAACCTCTGCTTCGGCGGAGGTTTTTTTTATTAGAGAATGGATGAAATAACGATTTATATCCAGTTTTCCCCATTTATTGAGTGAAAGCGTTATTTCTTCCACTATCTTTGGATGTCTGACTGGGTCTGGATAGCAATAAATCCGGCTTGTCTGTTTTTTATACAGAAATAACAAGGGGGTAAAACTCTGGAGTTCATGGAGGCGTTTTGATACTTTAGTG
>JBAQHZ010000034.1:0-2434 GCA_049288585.1 Chania sp. | reverse complement strand
TTTTTCATCACACTAAAGTATCTCCTGTCATCTACTAACGTCTACCGTGACGGTAAAAAGAAACAGGGGGCCTTATATGTCACAAGCAGCACAATCACTTATCCGTCTTCCAGAAGTTCAACGCCGTACCGGTTACAGCAAGGCTTGGATTTACCGCCTTATCAGCCAGAAGCGTTTCCCTCCAGCCGTTAAGATTGGCACTCGTTCAATTGCTTTCGTTGAAAGTGAGGTAAACGAGTGGATCAATCAGCGAATCGCTGAATCTCGCGGGGTGGCTGCGTAATGCAAAAGAAAACCCGCACAGAGGCGGGCATTATCGGACAGGTTAGCGCCTACGATAATACCGCTATCCCGACTATCAAGCCAGCACCTAAGAAGCACCGCGCCCGTGTCTATATGCTGAAAACAGGCATCAATGGTTGTACTGAGAATGAGATTCTCAGGTATTGCCGCCTATCTTCAGGAAGGAATTATTTTTCAGAGCTCGAGCGCCGCCTTGATATTTGCCTGGAGCGTATCGACGAGAAGAACCCGGACGGCATTGGTAGCCATTTCCGCTATCGCTTCACCTGTCGCGCTGACGTTCTGCGCGTGATCCAGTTGGTAAACCATAACGCCAGCGCAGGCGGCTATTGTGGCCTGTCACAGCAGGAAGTTAACGACATTTTGACGCTATACCCGGAATTTACCGCCGCTTAATCGGAGCCTGAAATTATGACAATGAAAAATACGGCCAACACTGGCCGGGGCAAAACTCACCCCAAAGAAAGCGACAGCGATATTAACGGTAATGAATTTGCCGCCCTGGTGCCTGTTATTTCCGGTCAGATTGGCGGACGTGAAAGCAATATCGTAAGCGCCAAGGCATTACATAAAACGCTTGGGGTAGGTAATGACTTCTCAACATGGATAAAGCTCCGCATTGATGAATACAGTTTTGTGCTGGGGATTGATTACGCCGTTTTTGATTCCTCAGATTACAGGAATCAAAGCGTAAATATTGACCAGCAGGAAAGCAGGTGGGTATCGAAGCGCGGAGGTGACCGCCGTAGCAAGGATTATGGCTTATCGCTGGGCATGGCTAAAGAGTTGGCAATGGTTGAGCGCAACGAGCAGGGCCGCGCTGTTCGTCGTTACTTCATTCAATGCGAAGTGGCATTACAGCGCAGTGTTCCAGAGATAGCCGCACGTTTGCGCCGCCAGCTTAAAGCTCGAATCGGTGCCGCCAACCAGTTTAAACCTATGTGCGCCGCGCTGGATGCCGCCCGTGCCGAACAGGGCAAGCAGACGTTACAGCACCACTACAATAACGAGAGCAACATGATTGCCCGGATTGTCCTCGGTGGCCTGACGGCGAAGCAGTGGGTGCAGGTGAACGGCTTAGCCGGTGATCCACGCGACAACATGAACGCGGAGCAATTGGAGCACCTCACCTACCTGGAAAGCACCAACATAACGTTGATCGATATGGGGATGGCCTACGACCAGCGTAAAGCGGAGCTATGCCGCCTCTCTCAACGGTGGATGGCTAAGCGCCTGGGGGCCGATCATGAGTAAGTTTAGTGCCGCTGACCGTGAGGCTGTTACCGAGTCTATTACAGCCAATGAAGCCATTTTTACCGCTACTGATAGTGATATTTCTGTTATCAAATTTGAGGGAATAACGGTGCGCGTAGTGAATATTTATGGTGAGCCGTGGTTTATCGCCAAAGATATTTGTGACGCTCTGGCGCTGACCAACTCCCGCATGGCTTTATTGGCCCTCGATGAGGACGAGAAGGATACCGTAACTTTAACTTACGGTATTCGAGGCAATCCCAATCATGGGGTTGTTGCCGAGTCTGGCTTCTACAAACTGATCGCCCGTAGCCGCAAGGCCAGCACTGCAGGAACATTCGCCCACCGGTTTAGTAATTGGGTATTCCGCGAAGTTATCCCGTCCATTCGTAAAACTGGCGCTTATGGTGTCCCGTTCGCCTTCCTGAACGACCACACCAAGCGTAAAGCCATATATGCCAAGAAGGCCAGCAAGCGGGGCCACGCCTTACAGTCATGCAAGGCAGAGAAGCAGGCTTTAGCGCATGAGGAAGCGGAACTATGGCGCAAGTACCAACCTGATTTACTGGGGGTTCACTAATGACCACCAGCAAGCCGCAGCCTAACCAGCGCTACAAAGACGCACACGGCCACCGGGTAACAGTGACCCATGCCGATCACCAGCGCGTGACGTTCTATCGCGACGGGTACGAGCACCCATGCGTACAGCCGTTAGAGCGCTTCGAGAAGGATTATCAGCTTATCGCTGGGGGTGCATGTTTCGGCCCAATCCGACCATCGATTACGGTTTTAACCGATCACCCATTTCGGTCTTAACCGATCACTGATTACGGTCTTATCCGATCAAATTTGGCCTTTCGCCGAAATCGATGATCTT
>JBAQHZ010000033.1:0-6333 GCA_049288585.1 Chania sp. | reverse complement strand
GTCTAACCAGTACGTGAGCTGCCTGAAGTAAAGATCATGAGGATATTATTGAGTGCAGAAGATAGTCCGAACTATCGCTCTGGCGTATAACAACCTGCCTCGGCCCCACCGCGTTATGCTGGGGTCCTTGACCGTTGTCACCTTGGCCGTCGCCGTTTGGCGGCCTTCGGTTTATCACCCAGAACATACCCCAATCGTTAAAAATGTTGAGTTAGAGTCCAATCAGGTACGCTCTCTGGCACCAGAGGCCAGTGAACCGATGGATGTTGAACAGCCAACCCCCGATGATGACATCCCGCAGGATGAACTGGACCAGAAGGTCGCCGGTGAGGAAGGCGTGCACGAGTATGTGGTTTCTACAGGCGATACGTTGAGCAGCATTCTGACCCAATACGGCGTCGAAATGTCGGATGTGTCGCTGCTCTCTTCGCAAAACCGCGATCTGCGTAACCTGAAGATTGGTCAGCAACTGTCATGGACATTGAATGATAATGGCGATCTGCAGCGTCTGACCTGGGAAGTTTCGCGCCGTGAGACGCGCACCTACGAACGCGTGGGTAACAACTTCAAAGAATCTCAGGAAACCCAAAAGGGTGAATGGCGTAACAGCGTGCTGAGCGGCGAGTTGAACGGTAGCTTTGTCAGCAGCGCTTCTGCGGCCGGCCTCAACCGTGCGGAAATCAATGCGGTGACCAAAGCACTGCAATGGCAACTCGATTTCCGCAAGCTGCGCAAGGGCGATCAATTCGCCGTCTTGATGTCGCGCGAAGAGTTTGACGGCAAGAGCGAACAAAGCCAACTGCTGGGTGTGCGTATGCGCAGCGGTGGCAAAGATTACTATGCGATCCGCGCTGACGACGGCAAGTTTTACGATCGTCAGGGTTCCGGTCTGGCGCGTGGCTTTATGCGTTTCCCAACCATGAAACAGTTCCGCATTTCTTCCAACTTCAATCCGCGCCGCTTGAATCCGGTCACCGGTCGTGTGGCACCGCATAGAGGGGTCGATTTCTCGATGCCGGTCGGTACTCCGGTACTGGCCGTGGGCGACGGTGAAGTGGTGGCTGCCAAGTACGGCAGTGATACCGGTAACTATGTTGCTATCCGCCATGGTCGCCAATACACCACCCGCTATATGCACCTCAAGAAGGGGCTGGTTAAGCCAGGGCAAAAAGTTAAGCGTGGCGATCGCATTGGGCTTTCCGGTAACACCGGTCGCTCCACTGGCCCGCACTTGCATTACGAACTGTGGACTAACCAGCAGGCGGTGAACCCGGTGACGGCCAAACTGCCGCGCTCTGAAGGTTTAAGTGGCAAGGATCGCAGCGATTATCTGGCACAAGTGAAAGAAGTGGTGCCACAGTTGCAACTGGATTAACACTTCCAGCCACGTTTGATCCTACATCGGCCTGATTTCGGGCCGATGTTTTTTATATTGGCGCCTGTTCGGTGTAAATTACTCAATTACCTTCTGCAATGATGGTTATGCCTAACGCGTTAAGTGAAGAGTTAGTACATGCAAAACGAAAAAAAATCGAACGTAGAGTTTATTCCACAATTCCAGAAAGCCTTCTTCCACCCGCGTTATTGGGGAGTATGGTTGGGAACCGGATTGATGGCGGGGGTTTCTCTGATTCCGGCGAGCATGCGCGATCCGGTGTTGGGCGCTATCGGTAAACTGGCGGGGAAAGTGGCCAAAGGTGCTCGACGCCGCGCGCGCATCAACCTGCTTTATTGCCTGCCTGAGGTGCCGGAAAACCAGCGCGAACACATTATTGATGAAATGTTCGCCACTGCCCCGCAGTCAATGATCCTGATGGCTGAACTGGCCTGCACCAATCCGGAAAAAGTGCTTAAGCGCGTGCGTTGGCACGGTGAAGAAGTGCTGGATAAAATTCGTCAGGAAGGCCGTAACGTGATCTTCCTGGTGCCGCACGGTTGGGCGGTGGATGTGCCTGCCATGCTGATGGCTGCGCGTGGTCAGCCGATGGCCGCCATGTTCCATAATCAGAGCAATCCGTTGGTGGACTACCTGTGGAATACCGTGCGCCGCAAATTTGGTGGCCGCATGCATGCGCGCAATGACGGCATCAAGCCCTTTATCAGCTCGGTGCGTCAAGGGTATTGGGGCTATTATCTGCCGGATCAGGATCACGGTGCTGAACACAGTGAATTTGTCGACTTCTTCGCCACCTATAAAGCCACGCTGCCAGCGGTGGGGCGTTTGATGAAGGTGTGTCGTGCGGCGATTGTGCCGCTGTTCCCGGTGTCTGACGGTAAAACCAGCATGCTGGATATCTATATTCGGGAACCGATGGACGACTTGGCAGAAGCGGACGATAACCGTATTGCCCGCCGGATGAATGAAGAGGTTGAGAACCTGGTTGGCCCGAATCCGGAGCAATACACCTGGATCCTGAAATTGCTGAAAACGCGCAAAGAAGGGGAGATTGAACCTTACTCGCGCGACGATTTGTATCGTTAAGTGTCAGTCTGGTTTTATTTGCCGAAAGCCGAATGGGAGTTACCGTTCGGCTTTTTTGTTATGGCAATTACCAGTGAACCAGACAGCCTTGCTGAATCAGATGGTCGATCACCGGAGGGGAGTGGCTAAAGTCATTCCAGCGTAAATCCAGCCGACGCAGATTTTTCATTTGCGCCATGCTTGATGGCAACTCGCTCAAGTGATTCGCGCGCAGATCCAATGATACCAGCGAATCCAAAGCACCGAAGTCATCAGGCAGCTGTGCCAGCTTGTTGAAGCGCAGATTCAGCGTGGTCAGGCTAGGCAGTTGGCAAAAGGCATCCGGCAAGCGCGAAACGGCATTGTTTTCCAGATCGAGCACCATAAGTTTGCTGAGTTGAGCGATTTCGGTGGGCAGTGTTTCGATACGGTTCTTCATCAGATGTAATTCACGCAACTGGCGCAACATGCCGATCTCGGCCGGAATCGTAGAAATTTGATTGTTGTAAAGACGAAGTTCCTGCAACGCGTTCAGTGAGAAAACGGCGGCCGGTATCATCGCCAGTTGATTATCGGTCAGATTCAGATAGCGCAGCGCTTGCAACTGCCGCACTGAATCAGGCAGATCGCTGAACCTATTGTCACTCAGATACAGATAGTTTAATTCACATAACGCCCCTATCTCAGCAGGAACTAACCGCGCCTGATTATGGCCGAAATCAAACATCTTCAATTGGGTTAACAGCCCGATCTCCGCTGGCAGTTGGGTGATTTTATTGCAGGAAATGTTCAGCATCTGCAAATGGCGATGGCGGAAGATCTGCTCTGGAAAAGTGGTCAGGCAATTATTATACAGGCTGATTTTTTGCAGAGCGGTTCCTGAGAGGCTCTCATCATTGAGTTTTTCTAACCGCTGACCATCCAGATCCAGCACTTCAGGATTTTCTGGCAGTGGTTGCGGATGATGTTGATGCAGCATGAAAGAACTCCGAAGGCTGTAGGGTATTTGGCGAGCAAGAAAACAAAAGGCCAGTCAGAGCTAACCGACTGGCCTTGAAGCATTTGGCGTAATCTACTCTACGCGCAGGATGCGGGTGGTATTGGTGGTGCCAACGGTACTCATGACGTCACCTTGGGTAACGAGCACCAGATCGCCGGAGACCAGGAAGCCTTTGTCACGTAAGCGAGTGATCGCGTCGTTAGCGGCGGCTACGCCATCACTGTGGCTGCCGAAATACACTGGCGTAACGCCACGGTACAGAGCGGTCAGGTTCAGCGTGTGTTCATGGCGTGACATGGCGAAGATCGGCAGGCCCGAGCTGATACGTGACATCATCAGCGCGGTGCGGCCAGATTCGGTCATGGCGATGATGGCGGTAACCCCTTTCAGGTGGTTAGCCGCATACATGGTTGACATGGCAATGGCTTCTTCGACGTTGTCGAACTGCACATCCAGACGGTGCTTGGAAACGTTGATGCTTGGGATTTTTTCAGCACCCAGGCAGACACGCGCCATCGCGGCGACGGTTTCGGCAGGATACTGGCCAGCTGCGGTTTCGGCAGACAGCATCACCGCATCGGTACCATCCAGCACGGCGTTTGCCACGTCCATGACTTCGGCGCGGGTTGGCATCGGGTTGGTGATCATCGACTCCATCATCTGGGTCGCGGTGATCACGGCGCGATTCAGCGTACGGGCACGGCGGATCAGTTTCTTCTGGATACCGACCAGTTCCGGATCGCCGATTTCCACCCCCAAATCACCACGGGCAACCATCACCACGTCGGAAGCTAAAATGATATCGTCCATGGCTTCGTCACTGGCCACCGCTTCGGCACGTTCGACTTTCGAAACGATTTTGGCGTTACAGCCTGCATCGCGCGCCAGGCGGCGAGCGTAGTTCAGGTCTTCGCCGGTGCGTGGGAAGGAGACAGCCAGATAGTCGACGCCAATTTTGGCGGCGGTAATAATATCGGCCTTGTCTTTCTCGGTCAGGGCCTCAGCAGACAGGCCACCGCCCAGTTTGTTGATGCCTTTATTGTTCGACAGTGGGCCACCGACGGTGACTTCGGTGAACACTTTCATGCCCTGAACTTCGAGAATCTTCAGCTGTACGCGGCCATCATCCAGCAGCAGGATATCGCCCGGCACCACGTCAGCAGGCAGGCCTTTATAGTCGATACCGACTTTTTCTTTATCACCTTCGCCTAGCGACAGGTTGGCATCAAGCAGGAATTTGTCCCCGACGTTAAGGAAGATTTTGCCTTCCTTAAAGGTGGAAACACGAATTTTTGGCCCTTGAAGATCGCCTAAAATAGCGACATGACGCCCCAATTTAGCAGCAATCTCGCGCACTTTATTCGCACGAGCCTGGTGGTCTTCTGCGCTGCCATGGGAAAAGTTAAGCCGAACTACGTTCGCACCGGCGGCAATGATCTTTTCCAGATTATTGTCGCGGTCGGTAGCCGGACCCAGTGTGGTAACGATTTTGGTTCTTCTGAGCCGTCTGGACATGTATTACTCCGTTGACTGGTAAAGCAAATATTGGCGTTGCTAAACGTTAGGATAACGAAACTGGATGAGAACAGCTACTTTAGCGGGCAGATGTTTCACACAGGCTATCCTTATGAGTGTAAAAACACGGTACAACTTTAAATTCCGCCGTTTAAATCATTGCTCTGAACAGCGGTTTTCAAATCCGTTATGAATCAAAACTGTTGGGAATGACGACGTCCTTATCAAAGCGCGATTCTTTTAATGCTTCCTTGACCCGCTTCAAGTTATCTCTGAATTTAGCCCCGCGGCGCAAGGTAAATCCGGTTGCCAGCACGTCGATGAGCGTTAACTGAGCAATCCGCGACACCATTGGCATATAAACATCGGTATCTTCCGGCACATCAAGCAGCAGAGGGAGGGTGGCCTCTTTGGCCAGTGGGGTATCGCGTGAAGTGATAGCGATGACCGTGGCGTCGTTTTCACGCGCCAGATGCGCCATTTCCACCAGATTTTTGGTGCGTCCGGTATGGGAGATCAGCACCACCACGTCGCCTTCCGTCGAGTTCATGCAGCTCATGCGCTGCATCACGATGTCGTCGAAATACACCACCGGGATATTGAAGCGGAAAAACTTGTTCATTGCGTCGTGCGCGACGGCGGCCGATGCGCCCAAACCGAAGAAAGAGATTTTTTTTGCCTGGGTCAGCAGGTCAACCGCACGATTAATCGCGGCAATGTCGAGATTTGCCTTTACTGTATCCAGGCTGGCCATCACGGATTCAAAGATTTTATTGGTGTAGGCATCGACGCTGTCATTTTCTTCCACGTTACGGTTTACGTAGGGCGTGCCATTGGCCAAGCTTTGTGCCAGATGCAGTTTAAAATCCGGGAACCCTTTGGTATCAAGACGGCGGCAAAAACGGTTAACGGTAGGTTCACTGACATCGGCCATTTTGGCCAGCCGGGCGATGCTTGAGTGAATGGCGGTTTGTGGGGAGGCTAGGATCACCTCGGCGACTTTCCTTTCAGATTTGCTCAGGATTTCCAGATGGCTCTGGATTTTTTCCAGCGTATTCATATAACGAGAGTCACTCATAGGGTTTGTCGATTTCATTCAAAGGAGAAATCAATGTCAGTTTGGTGAAAATATACTACGTGCCGGTAAGCGTTGGCAGTGTCGACCAGGGATAAGCTGGCTTTTTTCATCAGAACATGACCTGTGTCTAACTTTCATAATGGTAAAAGATCGTCAAAAAAGACAGAAAATTACAGTTTCTCCTGCTGCCAGCGGCCTTCGCGCTATGCCGGGGTTAACACCGCAGTTTATGGGGCTTTTTTTCTGCTTTTGATCTGGGTTTACTGGCCGTAGTCAAAG
>JBAQHZ010000032.1:0-10211 GCA_049288585.1 Chania sp. | reverse complement strand
GTTTTTTTCTAACGTTTAATAAAACGGCAAACGATCCAAATTTTCTAGATTTTAGTAAAATCTTATCCCGCTTATTGACAAACTTGTCGTGCCAGTCACAGTGCGCACTTGGAACGGGCTGTAAGATTTCACCCCCAAGTTATCCACAAAATAGGTCGGTTTTGTTCACTTGCAAACGCCCTACTTTCTCACTATCTTGTTACTCCATCGACACCCACCCCCTATATGTAGTGTTTACATACTGAGCAGAGCGGCTACACTTTTTGCTTAGGGGAATCAATACGGACAGGTAAAAATGAACCAAAGTCTACTTGTAACTAAACGCGATGGCCGTAAAGAGCGCATCAACCTCGACAAAATCCACCGGGTCATCGACTGGGCCGCAGAGGGTTTACATAACGTCTCGGTATCTCAAGTAGAGTTACGTTCACATATTCAGTTTTATGACGGTATCAAAACCGCCGATATTCATGAAACCATCATCAAAGCTGCCGCCGATCTGATCTCCCGCGATGCGCCGGACTATCAGTATCTGGCCGCTCGCCTGGCCATTTTCCACCTGCGTAAAAAAGCCTATGGCCAGTTTGAGCCACCAAAGCTGCACGCTCACGTGGTGCGCATGGTGGAGATGGGCAAATACGATAAGCATCTGCTGGAAGACTACACGACTGAAGAGTTCGAGCAGATGGGCTCCTTTATCGATCACTGGCGCGATATGAATTTCTCCTACGCGGCAGTCAAGCAGCTGGAAGGCAAATACCTGGTGCAGAACCGCGTGAGCGGCGAGATCTACGAGAGCGCGCAGTTCCTGTATATTCTGGTTGCGGCATGCCTGTTCTCTGGTTATCCGCGTGCCACCCGTCTGGATTACGTAAAACGTTTCTATGATGCGATTTCTACCTTCAAAATTTCTCTGCCTACGCCAATCATGTCCGGCGTGCGTACCCCAACCCGTCAGTTCAGCTCCTGTGTGCTGATCGAGTGCGGTGATAGCTTGGATTCCATCAATGCCACTTCCAGCGCCATTGTGAAATACGTTTCGCAGCGTGCCGGGATTGGTATCAACGCTGGCCGCATCCGTGCGCTGGGCAGCCCGATCCGCGGCGGTGAAGCCTTCCATACCGGCTGTATTCCGTTCTACAAGCACTTCCAGACCGCGGTCAAATCCTGTTCGCAGGGCGGCGTGCGTGGCGGTGCTGCCACATTGTTCTACCCAATGTGGCACTTGGAAGTAGAAAGCCTGCTGGTGCTGAAAAACAACCGTGGCGTTGAGGGTAACCGCGTACGCCATATGGACTATGGCGTGCAGATCAACCGCCTGATGTATCAGCGCCTGATCAAAAACGAAGATATCACCCTGTTCAGTCCATCTGATGTTCCAGGGCTCTACGACGCGTTCTTCGCCGATCAGGACGAATTTGAGCGCTTGTACACCCGTTACGAGAAAGACGACAGCATCCGCCAGAAACGGGTGAAAGCGGTGGAACTGTTCTCACTGATGATGCAGGAACGTGCCTCTACCGGCCGTATCTACATTCAGAACGTCGATCACTGCAATACCCACAGCCCGTTTGATCCGCAGGTCGCTCCGGTGCGCCAGTCCAATCTGTGCCTGGAAATCGCCCTGCCGACCAAGCCGCTGGATGACGTGAACGATGAAAACGGTGAAATCGCGCTGTGTACGCTTTCCGCCTTCAACCTAGGGGCTATCGATAGCCTGGACGATCTGGAGGAGCTGGCCATTCTGGCGGTGCGCTCACTCGATGCTTTGCTGGATTACCAGGACTACCCGATCAAAGCCGCTTACCGTGGCGCGATGGGCCGCCGTACCCTGGGCATTGGCGTGATCAACTACGCTTACTATCTGGCGAAGAACGGCGTGCGTTATTCCGATGGCAGTGCCAACAACCTGACTCACCGGACCTTTGAAGCTATTCAGTACTACCTGTTGAAAGCGTCGAACCGTCTGGCTCAGGAGAAAGGAGCTTGCCCGTGGTTCAATGAAACCACCTACTCGCAGGGCATCCTGCCGATCGACACTTACAAAAAAGACCTGGATGTTATCTGTAGCGAACCGTTGCATTACGACTGGGAAACTCTGCGTCAAGAGATTAAAGAAACCGGTCTGCGTAACTCAACGCTGTCTGCGCTGATGCCGTCGGAAACCTCTTCACAGATTTCCAACGCCACCAACGGCATTGAGCCACCACGCGGCCATGTCAGTATCAAAGCATCGAAAGACGGCATTCTGCGCCAAGTGGTGCCCGAGTATGAACGTCTGAAAGATAACTACGAGCTGCTGTGGGAAATGCCGAATAACGACGGTTACCTGCAACTGGTTGGCCTGATGCAGAAATTTATCGATCAGTCGATCTCTGCCAACACCAACTATGATCCAACCCGTTTCCCAGGTGGCAAGGTTCCGATGAAGCAGTTGTTGAAAGACCTGCTCACCACCTACAAGTTCGGCGTGAAGACGCTGTATTATCAGAACACCCGTGACGGTGCGGACGATATCCAGGAAGACATGCAGCCAGCCAAAGGCAGTGATGACGACTGTGAAAGCGGCGCCTGCAAGATCTAAGGTTTGCACAGCGGGCCAGAATTCTTCTGGCCCCTTTAATTCAGTACGGCACTAATGGATTCAAGCTTATGGCTTACACCACTTTTTCTCAGAACAAAAACAACCAGTTGCTAGAGCCGATGTTCTTCGGCCAGTCAGTCAACGTGGCGCGTTTTGACCAGCAGAAACACGAAATCTTCGAAAAGTTGATCGAAAAACAGCTCTCCTTTTTCTGGCGTCCGGAAGAAGTTGACGTTTCGCGCGATCGCATCGACTATCAGGCGCTGCCGGAACATGAAAAACACATTTTCATCAGCAACCTGAAATACCAGACCCTGCTGGATTCCATTCAGGGCCGCAGCCCGAACGTAGCGTTTCTGCCGCTGATTTCGATCCCGGAACTGGAAACCTGGGTGGAAACCTGGTCATTCTCTGAGACCATCCACTCGCGCTCTTACACCCACATCATTCGTAACATCGTTAACGATCCGGCAGTGGTGTTTGACGACATCGTCACCAATGAAGAGATCCTCAAGCGCGCGAAAGACATTTCCGGCTATTACGACGACCTGATCGAAATGACCAGCTACTACCATCTGCTGGGTGTGGGCACACATCAGGTTAACGGCAAAACCGTTACCGTGAATCTGCACGCCATCAAAAGGCTGTTGTATCTGTGTGTGATGAGCGTTAACGCGCTGGAAGCCATCCGCTTCTACGTCAGCTTTGCCTGCTCGTTTGCTTTCGCCGAACGTGAATTAATGGAAGGCAATGCCAAAATCATCAAGCTGATTGCCCGCGATGAAGCGCTGCATCTGACCGGTACCCAGCACATCATCAATCTGATGCGATCCGGTGCCGATGATCCAGAGATGGCCGAGATCGCCGTAGAATGCCAGCAAGAGTGCTATGACCTGTTTGTGCTGGCAGCGCAGCAAGAGAAAGAGTGGGCCGAATACCTGTTCCGCGACGGCTCCATGATTGGCCTGAACAAAGATATTCTGTGCCAGTACGTGGAGTACATCACCAACATCCGTATGCAGGCGGTGGGGTTAGGCTCACCATTCCAGACCCGTTCCAATCCAATTCCGTGGATTAACGCCTGGTTAGTTTCGGATAACGTACAAGTTGCGCCACAGGAAGTGGAAGTGAGTTCCTATCTGGTGGGCCAGATTGACTCGGAAGTCAACGCTGACGACCTGAGCGATTTCGAGCTATAAGTGGCTGAATCAACCGTAACGCTGCGTGCCACCGGTACGCAGCTCTTCTGCCCCGAAGGCGAAAATTGCCTGCTTGAAGTGCTGGAACTGCACGACGTTGCGGTGGAATATCAGTGCCGCTCCGGCTATTGCGGCGCCTGCCGCATGAAGCTGCTGAAAGGTAAAGTCGCCTATCGCCAGCAGCCGCTGGCATTTCTCAACGAAGGTGAGATCCTGCCCTGCTGTTGCATGCCGTTGATGGATATTGAGCTGGAAATATAAAGTCGGGTGCCTGAAACCCACGCCAGGATACCAGAAGGCGGGGTTTCCCCCGCCCAATGATTACCACTTCACGTACAGGTTAACGACATTAGGATAGTGATATCCTTCTGGTAGATTGCCAACCCACAAAACCGGTCTTTAATCATCCAAATAGATACCAGAACCGTAATACATACAACCGTTAACGCATACAGCGCATGTTTTTTATACATGGCTTGCCTCCTTGCTGTGAAGGGGCTACCATAACGGTGTCTAGGCGTTAGGGCAGCCCCATTCTGATTGAGAGTCAGTCTGGGGCTTTCTTCTATCCGCCTTACCACACAATGCCCAAGACGAACAGTCTCAAGCACCCGCAAAGAGTGTAACAGCATAATCCCACGCCGAATATCCCCCATAATGTTATGATTAATAAGGGATATATCACCGCGCTGAAGGTATAAGTTATTCGATAATTTCCACAATTTCCAGCCAGCTATTCTTGCCACACACTTTTTCGCCATTCAGCCAGCGGCGCAGCATATCCAACGCCAACATCGCCACCGATTCCTGACGCAGCCGCAGGCCATGGCGTGTTGCACGATAACTCACGGTTTGGCCAACTCCGCCCTTAGGCGTATGCAAGGCTACGCTGACGCGATCGCCTTCCAGTGCGCTAACCGCCAGCGCCAATGGTGAACCAGTGAGCTGAGCCAAAGACTGCGCGCGCGCCAACACCGTTTCCAGCTGCTCGGAGCAGTGCGCGGGCAGCAACTCGCCTCCTGCCAGCGGTGCCGCTGCGTTCTGCAACTGTAGATTGATTAAACCCGCGGTAAATTGCTCGCTCAGAGCCAATTTCAACCCCTGCTGCTGCAAGCGTTCTGCCAGTGATGCGGGTAGCCCTGCCGTACCTTCAAAAATCTTGTTGTCCCCCGCCACTTCGCGCACCCGCTCCCATGCCTGCTCCATCGCAGCCTGCTGGTTGCGTGGGCCTGTCAGCTTCAATTCAATAATCGGGCTGGAAGAGCGATACCCCAGCACCACGCCTGGCGGTAATGCCATGCCGTCTAACTCAGCAGCCAGATCGCTCTCCGACGTACCAAAGGTGGTCAAACGCAAACATAGTGGGGGTTCTGGCAGAGTCAGATGTTGACGCAGGCGCGGTAAAATCTGCTCTTCAACCATCACTTTAAATTCAGAAGGCACGCCGGGCGTGAAGAACATCTGGCATTTATTGAGCGTCAGCGCGAAGCCACAGGCGGTGCCCACACGGTTATCCAACATTTCAGCATTGGCCGGGATCTGAGCCTGTTTACGATTAGACGCTGCCATCGGGCGGCCACGCTCAGCGAAGAAGGCCTCCATACGGGCAATCCATTCAGGATGCTCAACCAAACCAACGCCACAGGCATTGGCCGCCGCCAGCGCGCTGAGATCGTCGCTGGTTGGCCCCAAACCACCGTTGACGATCAGCACATCGGCGATATGGCTGCGCTCCTGCAATACTTCCACCAAAGAGGAGAGACTATCCCCCACCGTTTCGCGTCCGCTCATCGGTAAACCTTGCTGGAACAGATAATCCGCGAGCCAGGCCGCATTGGTATCTATAATTTGCCCATGCAGCACCTCATCACCGGTGCTGAGCATCTCCACCCTTAACATTGGTCTCTCCCGCATTGTTGACTCATCCATTCGGCTGCGATCGGCAACCCCGCAATTTGCAAGATGAAGGGTATGCAGAAGCCTGTAAACAACTTTTCACTGCGCGTGAAACGATATTGCTTATCTAAAGCATTTTTTACTGCTACAGCACCACCACAGTATCGTAAACATAACTATACAGTCTTCGTAACGTCGGTTTGACACAAAATGGGCAATCCACTATTCTGCCGCCCAAAGTCATAAGCTAGTAGAGAAAAATGTGAAGAATCGCACTCTGGGCAGTGTTTTTATCGTGGCAGGCACCACCATTGGTGCCGGAATGCTGGCCATGCCGCTGGCAGCAGCAGGGGTTGGTTTTGGTGTCACATTGGCGCTGTTGGTTGGGCTGTGGGTATTGATGTGCTATACCGCCCTGTTGCTGGTGGAAGTTTATCAACATGAGCAGGCTGATACCGGCTTGGGCACGCTGGCACGGCGCTATCTGGGGAACGGTGGCCAATGGCTGACCAGCTTCAGCATGATGTTCCTGATGTACGCACTGACGGCCGCCTACATCAGCGGAGCCGGTGAACTGCTGGCAGTCAGTATTAGCCAATGGACTGCGCAGGATTTCCCAACCTATCTTGGCGTGCTGCTGTTCACCCTGGTGGCGGGTGGCATAGTTTGTGTCGGTACCCACTCGGTCGATCTGTTCAACCGTATTCTGTTTAGCGCCAAAATCATCTTCCTGATCGTGATGCTCGGCTTGATGATGCCCTATATCCATCAAACCAACCTGATGACGCTACCGCTGGAACAAGGGCTGGCGCTTTCGGCTATTCCAGTGATTTTCACTTCGTTTGGTTTTCACGGCAGCGTACCCAGCATCGTCAACTATATGGGCGGAAACGTCCGCAAACTGCGCCGGATCTTCATCATCGGTAGCGCCATTCCGCTGGTTGCCTACATCTTTTGGCAGTTAGCAACGCTGGGTAGCATCAGTTCTAGCACTTTCATCGGTATACTAGCGCAGCAGGCCGGGCTAAACGGTTTATTGCAGGCCGTACGCGGCGTGGTTGCCTCCCCGCATGTGGAACTGGCCGTACACCTGTTTGCCGACTTGGCACTGGCGACTTCATTCCTCGGGGTTTCACTCGGGCTGTTTGATTTCCTGGCCGACTTGTTTAAACGTCAGGACAATGTGCGTGGCCGCTTGCAAACTGGCTCCATTACTTTCCTGCCGCCGTTGGCGTTTGCGCTGTTCTATCCGCGGGGGTTTGTGCTGGCATTGGGGTTTGCAGCCATTGCGCTGTCGATACTGGCCCTGCTGCTGCCTTCGCTATTGGTCTGGAAAACACGCCAACAGCATCAAACCAATTACCGTGTCTGGGGCGGTACACCGGCACTGGTGCTGGTGTTTGTCTGTGGAATAACGGTGATTGCCATTCAACTTGGCATCGCCAGCGGTATGTTGCCAGCGGTAGGGTAACGGCTGAATGTGGGGGCAGATGCCCCCATCATGATCAGAAGCTCAGACCGGCACCGATATACAGGCCATCGGCCACCTTGTTGTCGCGGTGGCCATCTTTACCTTCAATGTTGGCATAACGATAGCCTGCATTGACGTTGAGAGGGCTGAAAACATTCCAGCGCAGGCCGCCGTTGACTTCGTTATAGGCCTTAACGCCGCTGGTCAGCGATTCCGGGGCAAAATAACCTTCACCGTACAGACTGAAATAGCGATTGAGGGTCCACTGCAGGCCGCCGCCCAACGCGAGCGCCGCGCCGCTCTTGCCGTCATTTGGGCTAAGGTAAAGCGCCTTACCGCCCACGGTTGCCATCAGCGGTCCAACCGGCAGGCTAAACCCCAACCCCAGACTGCCGACGTTACCGTCATGATCGCTGCGTAACCAGTTACCGCTCAGTGCTAAACCGGTGGTTGAGGTATCCATGCCAATGCCCAGATTGGTGTAATGTTGCCCTGCCTCACCATTCATGCTGATGGCATTAGCCGACCCCGCCACCAGCAGTAAACCGGCGGCACATGCGACTAAAGTTTTCTTCATCGTTGTTTCCTTTCATCCTTCATCATCAGCAAGTGATGATGTATTACCCTGAAAATAGCGCGGTGATGAGTGTAACCGAATCGTCACGCTATCAGCGGTAATTCAAAGCAAAAATCTTCCAATTTTTCAATAAATTGTAAATAAATGAAAATCAACCATCCCCATATCGCAACGATAACCGGTGCCTATTTGCCCCTGACCGAGAATAGGACTACAACTAGTAATGCCATTGATATAAGCCAGCAATCTAGGGCTTTTCATTAATTACGATTATGTCCCCCGAGTATGAGCAATCAACTTAACTGCAATACAGTAAGGAGCAATTGATGAGCAAGAAAGGATTAACCACTGCGGCCGGTGCACCCGTTGTTGATAATAATAATTCGATGACCGCCGGGAAACGTGGCCCACTGCTGATGCAAGACGTGTGGCTGCTGGAAAAACTGGCCCACTTTGACCGTGAAGTGATCCCAGAACGCCGCATGCATGCCAAGGGTTCCGGTGCATACGGCACCTTCACGGTGACTCACGATATTAGCCAATACACCCGCGCAAAAATCTTCTCCGAGATTGGCAAAAAAACCGAGCTGTTCGTTCGCTTCTCTACCGTAGCCGGTGAGCGCGGTGCCGCCGATGCCGAACGTGATATTCGTGGCTTTGCGATGAAGTTTTACACCGAAGAAGGCAACTGGGATCTGGTGGGCAACGATACGCCGGTGTTTTATCTGCGCGATCCGCTCAAATTCCCCGATCTCAACCACGTGGTAAAACGCGACCCGCACACCAACCTGCGCAACCCGATTTATAAATGGGATTTCTTCTCGCATCTGCCGGAAGCCCTGCACCAGTTAACCATCGACTTCAGCGATCGCGGCCTGCCCAAGTCTTACCGCCATATGCACGGTTTCGGTAGCCATACTTTCAGTTTTATCAATGCTAATAACGAGCGGTTCTGGGTGAAATTCCACTTCCGCTGTGAACAAGGCATCGAAAACCTGATGGATGATGAGGCAGAAGCGATCATCGCCAAAGACCGTGAAAGCGCGCAACGCGATCTGTTTGACGCGATCAAGCAGGGAGATTTCCCGCGCTGGACGCTGCAAGTCCAGATCATGCCCGAGCACGAAGCCTCACAGACCCCGTATAACCCGTTTGACCTGACCAAAGTCTGGCCGCACAGCGACTATCCGCTGATCGAAGTCGGTTTCTTCGAGCTGAACCGCAACCCGGACAACTACTTCTCCGAAGTAGAGCAAGTGGCAATGAACCCGGCCAACGTGGTGCCAGGTATCGGTTTCTCACCGGACAGAATGTTGCAGGGCCGTTTGTTCTCCTACGGCGATGCACATCGCTACCGCCTGGGGGTCAACCATCACCAGATCCCGGTTAACGGCGCCAAATGCCCGTTCCACAACTATCACCGTGACGGCGCAATGCGCGTGGACGGCAACAGCGGCAACGGCGTCACCTATGAGCCAAACAGCTTTGGCCTGTTCCAGGAGCAACCGGACTTCAGCGAGCCGCCATTGAGCATCGAAGGTGCGGCGGATCACTGGAACCATCGCGAAGACGACGATTACTACAGCCAGCCACGGGCGCTGTTCAATCTACTGAGCGATGAAGAGCATCAGCGCATGTTCACGCGCATTGCTGATGAGCTGTCGCAGGTGCCAGAACAGATCCAGCGCCGCCAGGTTGATCTGTTTGCCAAGGTGCACCCAGACTACGGTGCAGGTATCGCCAAGGCGTTAGGTTTGAAATAATCAATTAAAGCTAGCCCTCTCCTTCGGGGCGGCTTCTTATTACACATATCAGATTACGGCCATCTGGTCGTAATCTGATAAATATAACCAACTGATTTTAAAATAAATATCCTCAAACTGGTAAATAATGCGCATAAAAAAACCGCAAGATAGCCAGAACAACCAGTCTTCCAAGTACCGGGTGAGGTATGTTTCAATTATCACTGGCAATTCCGTTTTTAAACGATGCACAGCTACTGGCGGATAAATAGGGATTGTTATTGCTTTGTTATAAGAAAAATACCCGTACTGACAGCGCTCTGACAATACGAATAACGCCGCAGTAAGCATTAGCGGGCAATTGAATAATTGACAGTAAAATTTCACCGTTTCAACCTTATTGGTATTCACGGTATAGCTGGGTATAATATCGGAGAAAATAGTAATATTACGCTGGTGATGAGCCACATCCAAACGCTGTTTATTAGCAGCAGCAACTAGCTCTTATAACAGGAGAGGCAATTATTGTCTTTTAATACGACACCAATAGTAATTACATTCCCTTTCACTTGAAGTGTACGATATTTAAACAGGCTGATGCGAGAATATCTATCGCATCAGCACTGAAATTATACTCTAAAAAGTAACGTATTAATTTAGAATATTATGCACATTTAACCAGATCGGCTGATTCACTCGTCGTGCTTACGACGTTGCCGTTCTTGTCTACGCATGTGTTTAC
>JBAQHZ010000031.1:0-2892 GCA_049288585.1 Chania sp. | reverse complement strand
ATACCCAAGTGACTTCAAGTTGCATGTAGGCGGCCACTGAGCGAAGCCCCAGGAGCTTGGTAAACCAAGTGACTGGGGTGAGTGAAGGCAGCCAACACCCATGCAGCTTGAAGGGCGACGGGTATATGACTGAATAACTTACTTGAAACCTTTCTCGCGCTTGATCAGGTCATAGGCTGCTTGAATCTCCTGCGCTTTCTGCTTGGCCATCTCCATCATTTCCGGTGGTAAGCCCTTCGCCACCAGCTTATCCGGATGATGTTCACCCATCAGCTTGCGGTAGGCTCGCTTGATAATGGCCGCATCGTCAGTGCTGTTAACGCCCAGCACTTTACAGGCATCCTCCAGCGTCGGGCCGCGTTGCGCCTGCTGGTAACCGCCGTGCGAGTAGTTCCCTTGCTGCCCCTGCCAGCTACCGCCACCAAACTGACGTCCGCCTTCCATCATGCTGAGGAACTGGTCGAACTGCGCGTGTGAAATCCCAAGCTCTTCGGCGATCACATACAGCACCTGCCGTTCGTTCGGATGCAATGACCCATCGGCAAAAGCCGCTTGGATCTGAATTTCCAGAAACATCCGAATCAGATCAAAACGCCCAAAACAGATACTGCGGAACTGCTGCAACGTTTCACGCAGCGGAAACTGGCTCTGCTTACCTTCGCGAAACGCCTGCTGCGCCGCTGTACGGGCCTCGCCGTGCAGTTGCAGGCGATCCATAAACAGGCTGGCGATCTGAATATCGGCTTCGGTAACGCGTCCTTTTGATTTGGTCAGGTGGCCCATCACCTGAAAAGTCGTGCGAAAGAACAGCGTCTGCCGCGTTTGCTGGTCGGTAAAAAAGCCTCGACTACGCTTGTTATTACGCGCGGAATCGATCATATGGCCGACAATCAGCCCCAAAACTACACCCCAGAATCCCGCGCCAGACCAAATGGCAACAATCACTCCGAACAGTTTGCCCCAATACTGCATAGGCTCCTCAATTATCAACCGCAAACCGCACATTCCCCTCCGTTTCACGCAAGGGTTAAGGCGCTTTTTCCCAAGATTTCGATTATCATACCTGTCATTTATCTCTGCGCCTAACGACGACGCAGCCAAACTGCAGGATTTAACACTAGCGCAACGCCGATGAGTAATATAGTCTCTGACCGTTTGCCGGACATGAGCCTCTGATGACGGAACACCAAAACTGCGTATGAAAAAAAGTTTCCCAACACTGCTGGCCACACTGATTTGGACGGCACTTTACAGCCAGCATGCACTGGCTGATCTGGCTGAGCAATGTATGCTCGGCGTACCTACTTACGATAAACCTGTCATCATCGGCGACCCCAACAGCCTCCCCGTGACCATCCTTGCTGATGACTCACAGTCCAGCTACCCGAGTAGTGCCCTGTTTAGCGGTAACGTCAACATCCAACAGGGTAACAGTACGCTGACGGCGGAACAGGTTGAAATGAACCAGACGCAAAAAGCGGGGCAGCCTGACCCTATTCGTACCGTCACTGCCACTGGCAATGTGCATTACGATGATCATCAGATCAAACTGAAAGGCCCGAAAGCCTGGTCAAACCTGAACACCAAAGACACTGACGTGTATAAAGGTGACTACCAGATGGTAGGCCGACAGGGGCGCGGTGACGCCGAAAAAATGAAGATGCGTGGCCAGAACCGCTACACCATTCTGGAAAATGGCACCTTTACCTCCTGCTTGCCGGGCGATAACAGTTGGAGCGTTGTCGGCTCTGAAGTGATCCACGATCGCGAAGAGGAAGTGGCCGAAATCTGGAATGCCCGCTTCAAGATTGGCAGTGTACCGGTGTTTTACAGCCCCTATATGCAACTGCCGGTAGGCAGCAAACGCCGCTCGGGTTTCCTGATCCCGAACGCCAAATATGGCAGCAACAACGGCCTCGAGTTCACGATGCCGTATTACTGGAACATCGCGCCAAACTTTGATGCCACCATCACGCCACATTATATGACCCAGCGTGGCCTGCAGTGGCAGAACGAATTCCGCTACCTGGTGCAACCGGGCCTGGGCACCCTGGCATTGGACTGGCTGCCGAGCGATCGCCAGTTTGAGGACGATCACGGCGAAATGGACGACAGCAAACGCTGGCTGTTCTTTTGGGGTCATAGCGGCGTGATGGATAAGGTGTGGCGTTTCAACATCGATTACACCAAAGTCAGCGATCCCTATTACTTCACCGATCTGGACTCCAAATACGGTGCAACGACCGATGGCTATGCTACGCAGAAATTCAGCGCCGGTTATGCCAATGAAAACTGGGATGCCACGCTGGCATCAAAACAGTTCCAGATCTTCAACGGGGTCGGCAACCAGAATGCTTACCGTGCGCAACCCCAGTTAGACCTTAACTACTATAAAACCGATATCGGCCCGTTCGATTTGCACACTTACGGCCAAGTTGCCAAATTCTCCAGTGTGAATCCGAACAACCCGGAAACCACCCGTTGGCATGTTGAACCGGCGATCAATCTGCCGCTGGCGAACAGTTGGGGCAGCCTGAACACCGAAGCCAAAGTGATGGCAACGCACTATCAGCAGGATATTCCGAACAGTTTTGCCACGGATTATGCAGGCCGCACCGGTAACGCTGCGCCAAATCTCGACGGTTCGGTCAACCGAATCCTGCCGCAGCTAAAAACCGATGGTAAAGTAGTGTTTGAACGCCCAATGGACTGGGTGCAAGACTATACCCAGACCATTGAGCCGCGGATGCAGTATCTGTATGTTCCGTATCGCGATCAAAGCAACATCTATACCTATGACTCAACTCTGCTGCAAACCGACTACTCCGGTCTGTTCCGCGACCGCTCATACAGCGGGTTGGATCGCATCGCTTCACAGAATCGTCTGGCAAC
>JBAQHZ010000030.1:0-5852 GCA_049288585.1 Chania sp. | reverse complement strand
GTTTTCATGGTCAATGCGCAGCTATCCAGCGGAACCAGTAATACCACGGCAGATAAGACATTTAACGCCGGGCTGACGGGTTGGATATCATAAAGTTCGATATCCATCCGCAGCCCGTTATTTTGTGAACCTTTTAGCCGTGGTGTTAAATGCCGGGTGAGCGTTTTATCCAGAGCGTCATGCTCAATAACCTGTTTTTTATTGTCGTCCGTGGCCTGGCGTACGGTGACTTCACCGAGAACCAAACCGTCATATTGGCTTACATCGAAGTCAGGATGGACCGCCAGAATAAAGGCGCGGTCTTGTAGCATAATTTTTAAGGGATCCGTTTCTGGAATATTGTGGTATGAGGATTCCGGCAATGAGGCACAGCCCGCCAGCATCAGAATAAACAGTAATACACCTGCATTGAGAGCTCTGACATTTTTCATTGGTTATTCCCTTAACGGTAATGGAAAGTTTATTTTTCTTCCTGCTGACACATACGTGCACACAGCCAGGCCAGGCTTTTTTTGATCTCCAGCCAGCAAGCGTCTTCCTGAATTGCCATGCCGCTAAAAATGGCGGTATTGCGTGCGCGCAACAGCAAATACTGAATGCCTGCAAATAGCAGCGAAATATTGATATTCCAATTCGCGGTAATGGCTCGATCGCCAGCCAGCCGCAGGGCGAGATCCTGCCCCCATTGCTCACGGGTGGTATCCAAGGTGGCCGTGAGCTGGTTAGGTGCGGTGACTTCCATCGCCAGAATTTCCAAGGTGAGCGGGCGGCTGCGCAGAACATCAATAAAACGCTCGAAAACTATTTCTAAGCGCTGTGTCAGAGGCCACGATTCCAGATCGAGCCCTTCGAGTAGTTGATCGACCGAAGGCCAGAAATTCCCAGACAGGCCAAAGGCCTCCAGCAACTGCGGCATACCGCCGAAATAACGGTAAATCAGAACCTTATCAATATTGGCTTCGTGCGCAATGGCATTCACGCCAATGCCGGTAAAGCCGTCTCGCGCCAGAACCCGTGCGACGGCATCCAGAATTTCAGCCTCTGTTTGTTGACGGTTACGGCCACGCTTGGTGGTAACTGTTGGGGGGCTATTTTGCTTTACCATGATTTATTCCTGAATGAAGTCGCTGAGCCTGCGCCGGGGCGCTGCGGCAACGGGAGCGGCATAGCCGATGCGAACCAGCATTTGCAGGCGATGTTGATACGGGTTGAGTTCGAGATGGTCATATAATTCCTGCTGGTGTGGCAGCATTGCAGGGGCTTCACCAAGCAGATAGGACATGGGCTGCATTGCAATACCATGCTGTGCGGCGGCCAACTGCAAGCGGACAAAAGCCCGACCGGCAGCGAGCTGCTGCACATGCTGATTCCCCTGGCTGTACAGCCATATCCAGCCAGCCGCGGTTTGTGCCTGTTCTTCACCCGA
This sequence comes from Chania sp., assembly GCA_049288585.1. Taxonomy (GTDB): domain Bacteria; phylum Pseudomonadota; class Gammaproteobacteria; order Enterobacterales; family Enterobacteriaceae; genus Chania. The sequence continues at coordinate 4,426 of JBAQHZ010000030.1, read as the reverse complement.
AGCGATCATACCGCGCATCACTCTGGAATCGGGCTCAGGAACGCGATCCCTGGGGAACAGACCCAAAGTAGCAGCCATTTCAGGCAGAAAACCGCTGATCGCAATGCCATCACGATGGATTTCAATCTCCTTGCACCCAATTCTGGTGAGTTGTAACGATTCTAAAACCGCTTCGTCATGCCCCATTTCAGTCTGCCAGGCATTCGCCGCCAGGGGGTTGAGTTTTTGCACCAATGCCGGGGTGACGGATCCGGCGGCATTGATGCCATAAGCATTTCCCGCAGCCAGCAATGAACCTAAAATATCTTCTGGTACAGCACGTTGGCGGTCGTAAGGGTGCCGATTGGTTCGTCTCTGTTCGACCATCAGGAATAAAGGATCCGGTAACCTTGGCTGAGAAACAGGAGTCAACCGTATCTGCGCGATAACTGGCGCGATGGGGGGGAGTTGCGGGGCTTCGCCATCAGGGAACTCAATGATTTCACAGCGGTAACCCTCTGCTTGCGCTGCCATCGATAACAGCTCCAAAAAGCAACCCAGTGAAATCAGCGTTTCTCTGGCGTAGGGATCGGCAACCGGTAACAAACGCTCGGGATCGGCACGGAGTATCAGGCTATCGGTGGAACCACGTAGATCGATCAGCCAGGGCTGGAGATTGTGCGAACTGGGTGCCAGAGCGGCTTTCTGCACTAAGCGCCAGCGTGGATCTGACTCAATGGCGAGGGTTTCCACCAGAGAATGTTCTAGTTCCTCACTTTCCGCTACGAAATGGCGGCCAGCTAACAAGCCTGCCGAGGCTATCACTAGGCTACCGCCGATCAGGCGAATACAGCCACGTCTTTGCCGCTGAAAAGCAGTGCGGGTTTCCATGAGGTTGGCTTCCTCTATAAATGTCACTCATTAGTGACAACTATAAGTCACTAATGAGTGACATTCAACGGAATTTTATCAATAGGAGGATTTCATCAGTTCACAAACGGGGAGGCTGAGCTTCGATCTTAAGAGGGGCAGGTGAGTTGGCAGGGCTAAAAAACAAAAAGCCCGTTCTAGGTAAAACGGGCAAAGTCTAACAGCTTAAAGGAAATCGTTATCCGGTATGGACACCAAACAGCTTGGGCAGGAACAGTGAGATCGCCGGAACGTAAGTGACCAGCATCAGCACGCTAAGCAGGGCGATATAGAACGGGATCATGGCTTTTACCACGTGTTCTATCTTCTGCTTACTGACCGCACTGGCGACGAATAGCACTGAACCTACCGGCGGCGTAATCAGGCCGATGCCCAGGTTGACCAGCATGATCATGCCGAAGTGCACCGGATCGATGCCCAGATTGATCGCCACCGGCAGCAGCACCGGCGTCAGGATCAGGATCAGCGGCGCCATATCCATCAGGGTGCCGATCAGCAGCAGCATGATGTTGATCCACATCAGGATCACATACTTGTTGTCGGAGATGGAGGTGAAGAACTCGGTGATCCGCGTCGGCAGCTGCATGTAAGTCATGATGGCACCGAAGCTGGCGGCAAAGCCAATCAGGATCATCACGATGGTGACGGTTTTCACCGTGCGGAACATCAACTTGGGCAGCTCAGACCATTTATAGTCACGATAAATGAACATGGTGACGAAGAATGACCACAGGCAGGCGATGGCAGCGGATTCGGTAGCGGTAAAGATACCGGAAAGGATCCCGCCCATGATGATGACCACCGTCATTAAGCCCCATAGGGTATCAACGAAGATCTTCAGCGCCTGACGGAACGGCACGCGTTCGCCTTTCGGGTAGCCACGCTTGTGCGCGAAGCAGACGCACATCACCATCAGCGTCAGGCTCAGCAGCAGGCCTGGTAGGATCCCAGCGATAAACAGCGAAGCGATGGAAACGGTGCCGCCGGTCGCCAGCGAGTAGATCACCGAGTTATGGCTTGGCGGTGTCAGAATGGCTTGCACCGATCCGCTGGCGGTGACCGCGGCGGCGAAATCGCGTGGGTACCCTTTTTTATCCATCTCCGGGATCATCACCGAACCGATAGAGGCGGTATCCGCCACTGACGAACCGGAAATGGCACCAAAGAAGGTAGAGGCAACGATGTTGACCAATGACAGACCACCGCGAATAAAACCGACAAAAATATAAGCAAAGTTAACTAATCTACGGGCGATTCCACCTTCCGCCATGATGGCACCGGCCAGAATAAAGAACGGAATGGCCAGCAGCGAAAACTTGTTCACGCCGTTGGTGATCTGAATCATCACGGCTTCGAGCGGTAGATCGATCCAAAACGCCCCAGCGATGGCGCTGATACCAACCGCGTAGGCCACGGGGACACCAATGGCGAGCATCACGCCAAGGGTTAACAACAGAATCAATGCGTCCATAATTTACAGGCTCCTAGTGACCGCTTAGGAATTACCCAGCATGACCACCGGGCGGTGATTCTGCGGGCCAAAAAAGATTCGCTCAATGATGAACAGTAGCGTGATGAATGAACCTATGGGCAGCGGCAGGTAGGTTTCCCCTGCGGTTAATATCGGGAATTCAGCCACGGGTTGTTCCCACAGTTCCAGGCACAGGTTATAGCCGTAATAGAGAATAAACAGGCTGATCGCCAGCATCATCAGATCGGTAAGCACTGAGCAGACCTTTTTCATCGGCTCTGACAGGCGGTCGGTCATCATGCTGACCGCGATATGTGAGCAGGAACGGTAACTGACGGCGGCACCAACAAAGGTAAAGGTCACCATGCAGATAATGGCTACCGGTTCCGGCCACGACAGACCGGCGTTCAATACATAGCGGGCAAAAATACCGACGGGGATCACGGCGGTCATGACGAGCAGGGCAAGGCCAGAAAGCCAGATGGAACAACGATAAAGTAAATCCATTAGCGATATATAAGAGTGAGACATGATAATCCCTTACATCCTAGTCAGGAAAAATTGGGGGTGGATAAACCCGTCGCCCTTCAAGCCGCAGGGGTGTTGGCTGCCTTCGTTCACCCCAGTCACTTGGTTTACCCAAGCTCCTGGGGCTTCGTTCAGTTGCCGCCTACCTGCAACTTGAAGTCGCTTGGGTATCGTTGATATTCCACCCCTAGGCCAATATTTGACGGCGTCGATAAGTTGAATCAGCTCTTGGTAATTCTTACCAAACTGGTCACGCACTGGCTGAGTAGCCTTATAGAAATAATCGCGATCGATGGCCTGAATATTCACGCTGCCTGCCTTCATCTTATCCAGGGATTCCTGGTTATATTTGGCCCACAGTTCGCGCTGCTCGGCCTGTGCTTCTTTCGCCAGTTTGAGAACCAGTTGCTGATCTTCCGCAGACAATTTGTTCCATTTGGTTTTGGAGTACAGGAACACTTCAGGGATGATCATGTGGCCGGTCAGGGTGTAGTTTTTCGCCACCGGCATGTAGTTATGCGCCACATAGGTCGGCGGGTTATTTTCAGCACCGTCGATAACGCCGGTCTGCATGCCGCTGAACACTTCGCTCACGCCCATGCTGACCGCGTTGGCACCCATGGCTTTCAGCGTGGCAAGTGCAACCGGGTTACCCTGAACGCGGATCTTCATGCCTTGCAGATCTTCCGGCTTGTTGATGGGATTTTTGGTGATCATATTGCGCGTGCCACCGTCCATCCAACCGAGGAAGACCATTTTTGACTTGGTGTTATCGGTAATTTTCTGACCGATTTCCTGGCCGATTTCGCCGTCGAGCACTTTGTGCATGTGGTCTTCATCGCGGAAGACATAGGGCAGGGTAAAGACGTCGACCTCTGGCAGAATGGCGGCGACCGGCGACATGGAGACGCGGATGATATCAATCGCACCGATCTGCGCCTGTTCAATTTCCTGCTTTTCATCACCTAACACACCACCGGGGAAGGTTTTGATTTCCAAGCGGCCGTCGGTCGCCTGTTTTAACTTCTCACCCATATGCTGAACGGCGACGACGTTAGGGTAACCGGCAGGGTGAACATCTGCGGCTTTGATCTGCTGCGCGGCAATGGAAGAGTGGCTCATAAGCAACGTTGCCGACGTGAGGCAAAGGCTGAGTAGCGTCTTGGACAGTTTCATTGGGTGATCTCCAGAGGTGAGCTAAGGAACCTGGGGGATTCAGTGAATCAAAAGCCTGATGAAATGTGGCCCAGGTATCATTTTTAATCTGATATTGATCCGGCGTTATTTAGCCATGTTCAATAAGCCTGTTTGAGGCGTGAGCTGGCCGTCAGACAATTAACGTCCATACAAATCAGTAGGTTTTTTAATGTGTTGCCAACTATGTCACAAGCTAATCAGATACAACACAAGGTAACTTATTATACAACTTTGTAAATTGCGTGATATCACAAATGGGGAAAGTGGGTTTAAACGTTCAAGGAATGAATGCGTTTTAAAATTAAAACCGTATTTTATGTT
>JBAQHZ010000029.1:0-14192 GCA_049288585.1 Chania sp. | reverse complement strand
TGGATTTGTTGATCCATCGAATAAAAGCGGCTCGTTCGGAGAAACCGTCAGAGATGTGTATAGACCCGATGGTTTCAGACACACAACTGTTTCAGAAGGTTTTATAATCGGACAGGCAATAAATTTAATCAATGTTCAAACGTCTGGAGGAGCTAGACCCCCAGCTTATGGAATACACCCTACATTAATTCCAAAATACTCTTTTAGTGGCAACACTGTAGGTATAGCCAATCGTGACGAGTTTGCAATTGAGAGATTTAATTCTGTATATAATGTTGGTTCGCCAACACCATCTAAATTCCTGCCTCGCTGGTTTAAATATGGTAACGCTGTTCCGTCGCAAACCCTCTGGGAGTTGCATGAAGATTACCAGCTAACGCCAGATCTGGTTTTTGGTACAGATTATGCCCAAAGATTTCGATATTCTGTTAAGTCGTTCACGCCAATACTTTTTTCAGGAACTACGGCAATAACAATGAGTCTGTCCGCCGCTCGCTGCGTGCAATTGGGGATGGTTGCTTTTGTACAGATTGATATGGCTTATTCGGGGGACTTGTCGGCAATATCACAAACTGGCGGTTTAAATATACAAGGTTTTCCTTACCCCATTCTTACGAGCGGCGGTAATGGAGCACCATCAGTAACAATTGGGAATTTACATTCAGCCGCTGTCGGGATAGTAGGCAGTATGAGTGGTACAACATTATCACTGAAAAAAAATCACGGTGCTGCTGATTTAACAAAATCTGATCTGCTATCAACGGGCACTACATTCATCCGATTAACGGTCATGTACAGGGCTAACTTTGAGGTGTGATATGAGTTTTTTAATAAAAAAAGAAATAAAAATCAACATGGTCGATGATAGCTCTGGGGTGATTTATGGAACATCAAATCAACTCATTGATGTTGTTGTAACTGTTACTGCAGTAACAGTTAATGCTGATAAATCGGCAATTGTATTTTTCCAGTACGGCGACGATCCTGGTGCTACAAGCTATGCCACGTTTAACTATGAAGGCGGCGATTATTTCGAAGAGGGAGAGGTGGCAGCCAAAAAAGCACTAGGCGCTGAGTAATACTTAATTATTTTAGGTGATAGAATGCCAAGTATCGACATCACAACAATGAGTGGCGAAACTCCACGTATTGTCGCACATCTGCTTTCTGATTCTTCTTCAACCCATGCACTTAATTGCCATTTCCGCCACGGTGTTATATCTGCAAATCGAGAGGACACCGTGCAGTCGCATGCATTCAGTTTTGTACCAGACACAATTTTTCATTACCGAGATGATTACTGGTTTGCATGTTTAGGATGGGGATTTATGAGCATTTCGGAGCTAAACATTCATCTTGATGCAGTCTGATAGTCACATCTACTGGCCGGGAGCAATCCCGTCTATCATATATAATTATTGAGCTACTGCAAAAACACTAGCGAGAAAAATATGCAAAAAATCGGTAATATTACTGAAACAGCCGATAAAAACGGTGAGTTCACTAATGGAAATATAGCTCAGGGCATCCAGCCAACTCTTTTGCTAGCTGAGATATTCAATACATGGCAGAGAGAATTAGTTAATATTGTCGAAGGGAGCGGTATAGATCTAGATCCAAAAGATGATGGGCAATTATTAAAAGCAATCTTCATGAACATTACAAATCTCGGGCTAAAGTCTGCTGCAAAGCGTGATGTTGGTGGGGGAGTTAATCAGATCCCTGACATGTCATTTTTCACATTTGGCAACGGGTGGACAAAATATCCATCTGGCGTCATCCATCAATATGGGTTATCAGGCCCTATAGCTCCGAACGGAACACAGACGATCACGTTCCCGATACCGTTCCCTACCGGCGTGCTCGGTGCCTCTCTCGGCGTTTACGGCGCAACAGCAGGGACTGCGGAATATACCTCGATCACGCGAACCTCAATCACATTGGCCAACGGTTTGGCCGGCTCAGCAACAAACCCAATATTCTATTTTGCGGTGGGGAATTAAATGACGACATACATGTTTTGCGACGAATTATTTTATCCGCTATCCCTCAAGGCTGATTATGAGAATTCAGAAAACTGGCCCACTGACGGCATTGAGGTGTCCGAAGAAATATTTTCTGAATTTAGCGCCAGTAATGCCCCGACAGGTAAAAAGTGCGGCACCGGTGATGATGGGATGCCCGCGTGGGTTGATCCTCCACCGCCGAGCCATGACGAACTTGTAGCCGCTGCCGAGGCGCAAAAATCAGCGTTACTGAGAAGCATCAACGCGAAAACTCAGATTTGGCAGACTCAGTTGGCGCTGGGGATTATCACTGATGCGGACAAATCCAGTCTGATTGCGTGGATGGAATACGCGCAAGCCGTTCAGGCTATAGACACATTGGTTGCGCCAAATATTGAGTGGCCGCAGCCGCCAGCACTATCATAATCAATGTCCTATCAAACTGAGGAAAATCATTATTTATTGGATATTGGCCGGGAGAAATCCCGGCTATCATTCCGCAGGTGTGTACATTTGCGTGTACTTAATAATTTATTTATCTTAGTTTATGCAATTGATTTTATAAGGATTTAAATGTTTTTATTGTTATATCCGTTTAACTACGGGGACCTTGCGGCAAGGGCTTCAGCCTTAACGCCGGGCATTATACCTTTTTTTTCCCGCAGAATAAGCGCTTAGCGGTGCGTTTGCTTATTCCCTCACCAATATGCGGTGAATTTCATCTGATGAGCGGTTTTACATCACATTTTTTGCCGTTTACCCGCCTTTTCCCGCGCATCTAGCGGCCGGTTTTGTCTCGGGTGCCCATATCAGAGCGGATCTTCTTGGCTAAATAGCCCTCTTCACTGCCCGTTTTCCCTGTTCAAAAAATAGCAAAACCTTCACGCTGCCAACTTTTCCTACGCAATCTTGATCTGGTGCGCGATATTACCCCTAATGGAGTAGATTCGTGGCCGGGTGCAGGCTACGAGCCCTCTGTCGCTTATGTTATGATTCGGTATCACAAGGAAAATTACGAGTCCCCTATGCTGGAAGCCAAAAACCTGAGTTGTGTCCGCGACGAACGCACCCTGTTTAGCGGGTTAAGCTTTTCGGTCAATCCGGGCGATATCATCCAGGTTGAAGGGGCGAATGGCGCGGGTAAAACCAGCTTGCTGCGTATTCTGGCGGGTTTGGCGCAGCCGGAGTCGGGCGAAGTGCTGTGGCACGGCAAAAATACGTTACGCCACCGCGAACAATATCATCAGGACTTGCTGTTTCTCGGCCATCAACCGGGGATTAAGTCGATGCTGACCCCGTTTGAAAACCTGCAGTTTTATCAGGCGGTGCGCCAAGCGGCCGATCGCCAGGCGATTTGGCAGGCGCTGGAGCAGGTTGGGTTGGTGGGCTATGAAGATTTGCCGGTGGCGCAACTTTCTGCTGGCCAACAGCGGCGCGTAGCGCTGGCACGGTTATGGCTCAGTAACAGCCGACTGTGGATCCTGGATGAGCCGCTGACGGCGATAGATAAGCAGGGCGTGGTTGAACTGACGGCGCTGTTTGAACAACACGCGCAGAGCGGTGGTTTAGTGTTGTTAACCACGCATCAGGATTTAACGGGTACCAAACGGGCGGTAGGGAAGATTCGCCTAGCAGCTAATAGCGCGGAGGTCGCCTGATGTTTTTCACCATACTGCGCCGGGAACTGAAGATCGCCTTTCGTAAAGGCTCTGAGATCGTTAACCCGTTGTGGTTCTTCCTGATCGTCATCACACTATTCCCGTTGGGCATTGGGCCCGAGCCGCAATTGCTGGCGCGCATTGCGCCGGGGATTATCTGGGTTGCAGCGCTGCTGGCCTCGTTGCTGGCGCTGGAGCGCCTGTTCCGTGACGATTTTCTTGATGGTTCGCTGGAGCAGCTATTGCTGTTGCCAACGCCGCTGCCGATGACGGTGCTAGGCAAAGTTTGCGCGCACTGGTTCGTCACCGGGTTGCCGCTGTTGATCCTCTCGCCGCTGGCGGCATTGCTGCTGTCGTTGGATGTCCCGACCTGGATCGCGATGGCGTTAACCCTGCTGCTGGGGACGCCGACGCTGAGCCTGATTGGTGCTATCGGTGTGGCGCTGACCGTCGGGTTGCGCAAAGGTGGCGTGCTGCTGAGCTTGCTGGTGTTGCCGCTGTATATTCCGGTGCTGATCTTCGCCACGGCAGCCATCGACGCGGCATCAATGGGGATGCCTATCGACGGCTATCTGGCGATCCTGGGGGCGATGCTGGCAGGCAGCGTGACGCTGGCACCTTTCGCCACTGCGGCGGCGCTGCGGGTGAGCGTACATTAGCGCGCCATCCGCACAAATTTGGGTCATTCCTTTAGTGTGAGTGGCCATCGAATGAACCTTTGATCTTGAGCGATAACGACAATGTGGAAATGGTTACATCAATTTGCTCGGCCCGAACGGTTGTACCATGTCTGTGGCCGCTGGGTTCCCTGGCTGGGGATTGCCGGGGCTGCTTGCCTGCTGATCGGCTGGGTGTGGGGCTTTGGCTTCGCGCCGAAAGATTATCAACAGGGCGATAGCTTCCGCATCATGTATATCCATGTGCCAGCGGCGATGTGGTCGATGGGGGTCTACGCTTCGATGGCGATCGCCGCTTTTATCGGCCTGGTCTGGCAGATGAAAATGTCAGATACCGTGGTGGCTGCCATGGCACCGGTTGGGGCGATATTTACCTTTATTGCGCTGGTCACCGGTTCCGCCTGGGGTAAACCCATGTGGGGCACTTGGTGGGTATGGGATGCGCGCTTAACCTCAGAGCTGGTGCTGCTGTTCCTCTATATGGGCATTATTGCGCTGTATAACGCCTTTGACGATCGCCGCCTGGCCGGGCGAGCGGCCGGGATCCTGGTGCTGGTGGGTGTCGTCAATATTCCGATCATCCATTTCTCTGTGGAATGGTGGAATACCCTGCATCAGGGATCGACCAATATGCAGCAGAGCATCGCGCCCAGCATGCGCACGCCGCTGCGTTGGGCGATCCTCGGTTATCTGCTGTTCTTTATCACGCTGACGTTAATGCGCTTGCGCAACCTGATCCTGAATCAGGAAAGTCAGCGCCCGTGGGTGGCCGAGCTGGTTAATAAGGAGCGCCAATCATGAATACTGCATTCGATTCCTGGCAGGCATTCTTTGCCATGGGCGGGTACGCTTTTTACGTCTGGCTGGCGGTGGCTGCCACGTTGCTTTCGCTGCTGGGGCTGCTGGTGCATACCCTCTGGCAGCGTAAACAACTGCTCAATGAGGTTGGCCGCCGGCAGGCGCGCGAACGGCGCATTCGCCAGTCACAGCAGTCAAAACAGCCAACAGCCGTGCAGTCTGCGGAACAACGGGGGAAATCACTGTGAATCCACGTCGTAAGAGCCGCCTTTATCTGGCCATTGTGGTGTTGATTGGTGTGGTGCTGACTTCCACGCTGGTACTGTATGCGCTGCGTTCCAATATCGATCTGTTCTATACCCCAGGCGAAATCCTGCAAGGTAAAGGTGAGAAGCATGAAAAGCCTGAGATCGGGCAACGATTGCGTATTGGCGGCATGGTGATGCCGGGCTCGGTGAAGCGCGATCAGCAAAGCTTGCAGGTGAGTTTTAAAGTTTACGACGCCCGTGGGGCGATCGAAGTCACCTATGACGGCATTCTGCCGGATCTGTTCCGCGAAGGGCAGGGCGTGGTGGCGCAGGGTGTTCTGGGGGAAGGGAACGTGGTTAATGCCCGCGAAGTGCTGGCTAAGCACGATGAGAAATACACGCCGCCGGAAGTGGCGGAAGCGATGAAAGACAATCACCAACGCCCGGCAGAGGCCTATGTCACTCCGCAGGCAGGGAGCAGCAAGTCATGATGCCTGAAGTCGGGAGTTTTCTGCTGTGTCTGGCGCTGGCGATTTCGCTGTTGCTGAGCATTTACCCGCAATGGGGCGCGGCGCGCCTGGATCAACGCATGATGGCAGTGGCCCGCCCGTTGAGCTATGGCATGTTTGCCGCCATTGCGCTGGCGTTTTTCTGCCTGGTGCACGCGTTTGTTACCAATGATTTTACCGTGGCCTACGTGGCTGCCAACTCCAATACGCAACTGCCGGTATATTACCGCATCGCGGCCACCTGGGGAGCGCATGAAGGGTCGTTGCTGCTGTGGGTACTGTTGCTCAGCTGTTGGTCGCTGGCGGTAGCCCTGTTTAGCCGCACCATACCGCAAGATGCGGTGGCGCGAGTGCTGTCCGTAATGGGGATGATTACCGCCGGTTTCCTGCTGTTTATCATCATGACTTCCAACCCGTTCACCCGCACGTTACCGAGCTTCCCGATTGACGGCAGCGATCTCAACCCGCTGTTGCAGGATATCGGGCTGATCTTCCACCCGCCGCTGCTGTATATGGGCTACGTGGGTTTCTCGGTGGCTTTTGCCTTTGCCATTGCTTCGCTGATGGCCGGGCGGCTCGATACCGCCTGGGCGCGCTGGTCACGCCCCTGGACTATGGCGGCCTGGGTATTCCTCACCATGGGCATCGTGCTGGGTTCAGCCTGGGCTTACTATGAGCTGGGCTGGGGCGGCTGGTGGTTCTGGGATCCGGTGGAAAACGCTTCCTTTATGCCGTGGCTGGCGGGAACCGCGCTGATCCACTCGTTGGCGGTGACCGAAAAACGCGGCACGTTCAAAGCCTGGACGGTATTGCTGGCGATTACCGCCTTCTCGCTGTGCCTGCTAGGTACCTTCCTGGTGCGCTCCGGCGTGCTGGTTTCCGTTCACTCGTTTGCCTCCGATCCGGCTCGCGGCATGTTTATCCTCGCCTATCTGGTGCTGGTGATCGGGGGTTCACTGCTGCTGTATGCGGTGAAGGGCGGGCAGGTACGCAGCCGGGTGCAGCATGAAACCTTCTCGCGGGAAACCTTTCTGCTGGGCAATAACCTGCTGCTGATCGCCGCCATGCTGGTGGTGTTGCTGGGCACGCTGCTGCCGCTGGTGCATAAACAGCTGGGCTTGGGCAGTATTTCCATCGGTGAGCCGTTCTTCAATACTATGTTCACCTGGCTGATGGCTCCGCTGGCGCTGCTGCTGGGGATTGGCCCGCTGGTGCGCTGGCGCCGTGATGAACCCAGCAAGCTCTGGCGCCGCCTGAGCGTCGCGTTGGTAGTGACCTTGCTGCTGTCGATTCTGCTGCCTTGGCTGCTGCAAGACAGCATCGCTGGCATGATGGTGGTCGGGCTGATGATGGCAGTATGGGTGATCGTGCTGACGTTAATGGAGTTGCACGAACGTGCCACTCATCGCCATAGTTTCTGGCAGGGCTTAACACTGCTTTCCCGCAGTCACTGGGGTATGGTGTTAGGCCATTTGGGCGTGGCGGTAACGGTGATTGGCATCGCCTTCAGCCAGAATTACAGCGTGGAGCGCGATGTGCGCATGAAGGCGGGTGATAGCGTAGAGATTCATGATTATCGCTTCACCTTCCGTGACGTTCACGACATCCGTGGTTCGAATTATACCGGCGGCGTCGGGATTATTGACGTAACGCGCAACGGCAAGCCAGAGGCCACATTGCATGCCGAAAAACGCTACTACAGCGTGGCGCGCAGCATGATGACCGAAGCGGCCATCGACGGCGGCCTGACGCGCGATCTGTATGCCGCATTGGGTGAAGAGTTGGAAGATGGTGCGTGGGCGGTGCGTTTGTACTACAAACCTTTTGTCCGCTGGATCTGGTTCGGTGGCGTGTTTATGGCGCTCGGTGGCGTGCTGTGTATTCTTGATCCGCGTTATCGCATGAGCAAAAAGCTTAAACGTGAAGCCAAATTGGGGGAACAGGCATGAGACGTAATCTGTTGTTTATTCCGCTAATCCTGTTCCTGCTGCTGGTAGTGGCATTGTTGGTGCAACTGACGCGTAACGCCGGGGGGGAAGACCCGACCATGCTGGAATCCGCACTGATCGGCAAACCGGTGCCCACCTTTAAGCTGGAGTCGCTGGAGCAGCCCGGCAAAACCTTCGATCAGGCGGTGCTGCGTAACGGTAAACCGATGCTGCTCAACGTTTGGGCGACCTGGTGCCCCACCTGCCGTGCTGAGCATCAATACCTCAACACCTTGGCTGCTCAAGGCGTCCGCGTCGTTGGGCTGAACTACAAAGACGATCGTGCCAAAGCGATCACCTGGCTTAATCAGTTGGGCAATCCTTACGCCCTCAGCCTGTTCGATGGCGACGGTATGCTGGGGCTGGATCTCGGTGTTTATGGCGCGCCGGAAACTTTCCTGATCGACGGTGACGGCATTATCCGTTATCGCCACGCCGGGGACATGAACGAACGTATCTGGCAGCAGGAAGTTTTGCCGTTGTACCGCAAGTACGGAGGTGATGCATGAGGCTGATGATGCTGATGTTGGCCGCATTGCTGAGTTGGAGCGCGGCGGCGGCGATCGACACCTATCAATTCAATTCGGTAGAGCAGGAACAGCAATACCGTGAACTGACCGAACAGCTACGCTGCCCCAAATGCCAGAACAACAGCATTGCCGATTCCAACGCGATTATTGCGGCGGATATGCGCACTAAGGTTTACGAACTGATGATGCATGGGCAAAACAAGCAGCAGGTGGTTGATTATATGGTGGCGCGCTACGGCAACTTCGTCACCTATGAACCGCCGGTAACCCCCGCGACGTTGATCCTGTGGATCGGGCCGTTGCTGTTTGTGCTAATCGGTGGGGCGGTCGTGCTAGTGCGTACCCGCCATCGCCGGGCGGATACGGGCGATGAAAATTTCTCCGAACAGGAGCAGCGGCGCTTGGCTGCGTTACTGAAAGAGACTGAGAGGAAGAAACCCTGATGGCTTTTTGGCTGATGGTTATTGTGCTGTTGGTTGGGGCTGCCGCTTTACTGGTGGTTCCCGCGCTGCGCCAGAGTAAAGAGAGTTCTGCGGCCAGCCGTGACGCGTTGAACAAGGCATTGTATCAGGATCGCCTCAGCGAGTTGGAGCAGGATGAACAGCAGGGCGTAGTGGCAGAACGCCCTGAAATGATCAGGGAACTGCAACAGAACCTGCTGAATGATATCCCTGGGCAGCAGGAAGATCGGGTGCGGCCCATCAACCGTTGGGCGCTGGTGCCCGGTGTGCTGGTGCTGGCGGTGGTGGCCGTTGGGCTTTATCTGAAAACCGGCGGGTTGGTTCAGGTTCAGGTCTGGCATCAAGTAGAATCCCAAATGCCTGAACTGCGTAAACGCGTGGCTGATGAGCGTGCACAACCACTCACTCAGGAAGAGATTGCCCGCCTCGGGCTGGGGTTACGCACCGCGTTGCAGGACGATGACAGAAATATCAACGATTGGATGATGCTTGGCCGCGTCGGGATGGCGCTCAACAATGCCACCACCGCGACGCAGGCTTTCGCCCATGCCTATCGCCTGGACCCAAATAACATGGATGTGCGTCTCGGGTATGCCGAAGTGTTGACGCGCTCCAACGATCCGCAAGATAATCAGCAAGCTACCGATATGCTGCGCAAAATGGCCGCTGAAGATCATACCAATCTACGGGTGTTCAGCCTGCTGGCGTTTAATGCGTTTGAGCAGGGTAATTATCAGCAGGCGATCGGTGCCTGGCAGGTGATGCTGAAGTTATTACCGGCAGGCGATCCGCGTAGCGAAGTGATCAAGCGCAGCATTGAACAAGCAAAAGTACAGGCAGGAGAAGAAACTGTTAAACTTGTTGTTAATGTCACACTGTCGCCAGAAGCGACAAAAGCATTACCGCAACAAGGAACGCTGATCGTGTCGGTTACTGATGGTGCTAGCTCAGTACCGGTCGCTGTTAAACAATTGCCTTTGAGCCGTTTCCCGCTGTCATTTTCTGTCGATGACAGCAACGCTATGATGCCTGAACGCCTGCTTTCGGCACTGCATCAGGTGAGGGTACGCGTTCGTCTTTCACAAGATGGCCTGGTTACCCCACAACCGGGGGATTGGTTTGGTGAAAGTGTGTTGCAAAAGTTTAGCGGCAAAGAGCAGGTCAGTGTCCAGATAGACAAACAGGTCCCCTGATAAAAACTGAATGGGTTTCATGGAGAAGAATATGAACTTTCGCCTGACTGGGCTGGCTTTCGCAACGGTGCTCTTGGTGGGTTGTGCCAGTACATCTGGCAACAATCCGCAGGGGCGTTCTGATCCCCTTGAAGGGTTCAACCGGGCGATGTTTAACTTTAACTACAACGTGATGGATCCTTATGTAGTTCGCCCAGTAGCGGTGGTATGGCGTGATTATGTGCCGATGCCTGCACGTAATGGCTTAAGCAACTTTACTTCCAACCTGGAAGAGCCTGCCAGCATGGTGAACGAATTCCTGCGTGGTAACCCGTATCAAGGCATGATCCACTTCAACCGCTTCTTCCTGAACACCCTGCTGGGGATGGGCGGCTTGATCGACGTAGCCGGTATGGCAAACCCGAAACTGGCGCGTGTAGATGCTCGTCGTTTTGGCGGTACGCTGGGTAATTACGGCGTGGGTTACGGTCCATATGTTCATCTGCCGGTTTATGGCAGTTTTACCATTCGTGAAGACGGTGGTGACTGGGCAGATAGCGTTTATCCGATGTTAAGCTATCTGACCTTCTGGATGTCGGCAGGTAAGTGGGCGGTGGAAGGGGTGGAAACCCGTGCGCGGTTGCTGGATTCCGACGGTCTGCTGCGAAACTCTTCCGATCCTTACGTGCTGACGCGCGAAGCCTACTTCCAGCGTCATGATTTTAAGGCCAGCGGTGGCGCACTCAAGCCACAAGAGAACCCGAATGCTAAGGCGATTCAGGGTGATTTGGACGAGATCGATTCATCGAACTAGCTCTCTCTTTCATAAAAAGACATAAAAAAAGCGCCATTGTAGGCGCTTTTTTGTATGGCAGGTACGCTTAGAAACTGTAGTTCAAGTTGGCACCAGACAACCAGGCGGTACCTTCAGAATCGAAGGTATAAGGGCCTTCGTGAATGGTCACTTTCTGGCCGTGCATATAGGCAATGCCGAAGTCAACAGATGCATCTTTATTGAACGCGTAGGTAGTACCGAAGCTCAACCAGGTGCGGTTTTGATCTGGAATCGAGATTGAACGGTTCTGAGCAGGCACAGGGCTTTGATCGAAGGCAACACCGGTACGGAAGGTCCAGCTATCATCATAATAGTAGGTAGTCCCCAGTGACATTCGGTAAGCATCGCGGAAACCTTCATGCTTCTGGAACAAGGTTTGACCATTGCTACCCGTAGCTCTCAACTCCTCGAACTCGCTCCAGGTGTTATAAGCCATGCTGTAGTGGATTGCCCACTGGGGAGCCACTTTATTATAACCTGAAATTTCCCACATTTCTGGCAGGTTCAGATCTAGCGAACCAGGAATGGTAGTGCCGTTGGTACCCCATGGCAAACCTGTTCGCGCTTGAGCCGGGTTTAAAGTAGAAGGCAGGTTGCTTTTGTAATCGCCATCGAAGCTAATCTTCACTTTTGAACGATAGCTTAACCCGTAGCGGTTATTCTCATCGATTTCATACAGGATACCGGTATTCCAGCCATAACCCCATTTGTCGCCTTTCAGACTGGAAATCTGCGTATTGGCTGGCAGACCCAGTTGCTTACCGCTTTCACCTGCATAGCGTTCAAGCTTTGCGTCGGCATAGATAGCATTAAAGCCTAGGCCGAAGCTGAAATGTTGGTTAAGACGATAAGCTGCACCGAGGTTCAGGTTCACTGTTGTGAGGTCGGTTGTACCAGCGTAAGGGCCAGCCGGATACCCATTGCCGAATTCGGTGGCCAAGCCAAAGTTGCTGGTTGCAGATGCGCCTACTGCCCACTGTTCATTCAGCGGCTGGACGTAGTGCAGGTTTGGCACCCAAGCGGTTGGGGCAATGTTTTTAGCATCAAGGCTAGCGCCGCTAGGCGAGGTACCGGAAATATCAACGTCTGGGTTAATGAAGACGGCACCAGCAGAGAAGGATGGGCGATCAAACATCATCATGGTTGCCGGATTGCGGCTACCAGAAGCGGCTGAATCTGCCATTGCGCTCTCGCCAGAATAAGCACGCCCTAAACCGACTGATGAGAACTCATTCAGTTGGAATCCTGCGGCATATACGTTTGAAGAGATAATCGCCACTGCAACTGCAAGAGCTGATTTAGTGAACAGGTTTTTCTGGCTCATGACCAAAACCTCATTTTATATTTTTATTTAAACTATGTTACACAGGGTAACAATGAAAAATAATTGTAGAGGTCTGTTCGCAATTAGACAAATCAGACCAGTGGCTGAATTATAGGTCCGACCTGTTGTGTTGTTGCAAGTTTGTTTGGCATTTATTTCGAAAATGATATCAAAAAAGAGATCTGCATTACAAAAAAAGCGAAAGAGTAATGAAACTTTTACTATTTCTTAGCAGACAGCGATTTCTATTCTGTGTTTTTCTGCCCTTGAAGCACTTACAAAAAGTAAGGCTAGTGATTGGACTGCCCGAGGCGTAAAATAACCACAGTATTTTATTTACTTGCGCCAGATCATCAATGGCTTTTGGGGCGAGTTTGATGCAGCCCGTGAGGAGATTTTAAACATGTCAGATGCAATTAATAAATGCAGTACGCAGGAAACCGCAGCCTGTTGCTGTATGGATGTTGGCACCATTATGGATAATACCGATTGCACCGCTTCCTACAGCCGGGTATTTGCCAGTCAGCAGGATGCAGAGCAAACTCTGGCAGCCTTAACCGAAAAGGCGCGTGGCGTTGAATCGGATCCTTGTGATATCAGCAGCAGCATTAAACCGGTTAATGGCGGCGTGCAGTTGGATATTGATTTTACTTTCGCCTGCCAGGCTGAAACCCTGATCTTCCAACTCGGCCTGCGTTAATTGCCTTTCAAACCTGCGCAACGTTGCTTGCGCAGGTTGTTTTATCCCCTTCAGCCGGAAAGTTGCTCCCGCTCCCAGTTTTTACTTCTGTTAGTTTGCCAAATATAAACATTCGGTTAACAATGACTCCATCAGGTCAGACCTCTTTTTGCCCGTTGTGTTGACGGCCTATCTTCAGGAGCGTTTATGAGTAAGGCACTGCCGTTGGTTACCCGCAATGGCGATCGTATCGCCATCGTTAATGGATTACGTACCCCTTTTGCCAAACAGGCGACCGCTTATCACGGTATTCCAGCGGTCGATCTCGGCAAAACGGCGGTGAGTGAACTACTGGCCCGCACGGGGATTGATCCGGCGTTGATCGAACAACTGGTGTTTGGTCAAGTGGTGCAAATGCCCGAAGCGCCCAACATTGCGCGGGAGATCGTGCTCGGTACCGGCATGAGTGTGCATACCGATGCCTATAGCGTTTCGCGCGCCTGCGCCACTAGCTTCCAGGCGATTGCCAACGTTGCGGAAAGCATCATGGCTGGCAGTATCAGCATCGGCATTGCCGGTGGGGCTGATTCCTCTTCGGTGCTGCCGATCGGCGTCAGCAAGGCGCTGGCGCGCACGCTGGTGGACGTCAACAAGGCACGTACCCTATCGCAACGCCTGAAGCTGTTCAGCAAGCTCAAATTCCGCGATTTGATGCCGGTACCACCGGCAGTAGCCGAATACTCTACCGGTCTGCGTATGGGAGATACCGCCGAGCAAATGGCAAAAACCCACGGCATCACCCGCGAACAGCAGGATGCGCTGGCCCACCGCTCGCATCAGCTGGCTGCCAAAGCCTGGGAGCAGGGGTTGTTGCACGATGAGGTGATGACGGCCTACGTTCCCCCCTATAAAACGCCGATTGCTGAAGACAACAACGTTCGCAAAGATTCCAGCCTGGAATCCTATGCCCGGCTGAAACCGGCATTTGACCGTAAACATGGCAGCGTAACCGCAGCCAACAGCACTCCATTGACTGACGGAGCCGCAGCCGTGTTGCTGATGAGCGAATCCCGCGCCAAAGAACTTGGGCTGGAGCCGCTGGGCTACTTACGCAGTTTTGCCTTTGCCGCCATTGACGTATGGGAAGATATGCTGCTTGGCCCCTCTTATGCCACACCGCTGGCGCTGGATCGTGCCGGTATTACCCTGGCGGATCTCACTTTGATTGATATGCACGAAGCCTTTGCTGCACAAACGCTGGCTAACCTGAAAATGTTTGCCAGCGCTGAGTTTGCCCAGCAAAAACT
>JBAQHZ010000028.1:0-2385 GCA_049288585.1 Chania sp. | reverse complement strand
AGCGGTAATCCAGCCGGGTTTCCGGTTTGACCAACGGGATATTCAGCGCCAGCATTTCACCCGGCTTTACCCTACGCTCACTGGCCACGACGATGCCGTCTTTGCTGAGGGTTAGGGTGCCTTGCTCGTTGCTGCGCAGTTGGAAAACATAGTCATCCGTGGCAGCTATCGCTGCTGAGGCCACTTCGATTTGTGTCGCTGGCGCTTTGGCGACAAATTTCTCCGCCGCAGGCAGATAGCTCTGACTCAGCGTCAAACTTGCCTGATTCACGGTGATACTCGCGTTGCGCGAAGCAAAAAAACCGACGTAATAGCCTTCAGGTTCCAGCACGTTGACACGATGCGCATCTCCGATCGTCTGGCTAGCCCAGTTATCACTGCCCTCGGGCGCATAGGCCGCGACAAAACCGTCATCGGTGCGGGCCAGGCGTAAACGGAAACGAGGCGTTTTCTTGAGATCGATCTCTGGTTGGTAACCTGCGCGTTTGATCTCAATACCGGCGTTACCCCAGGAATTGATCACGCCGTTGCGCGAAATAAGCGTCATCTTCACCCGGTGATGATCTTTTTTATCCTGCGTCATGATGGCATTCATCACCATGTTGGCCGCGGCTGGAAACTCCTCATATCCCGGCTGCACTTTTTCCAACCGGGGTTTGCCAAGAATATCGCGGATCAACAATCCCGCCCCTTCCTGCCCGGCAGGTAGCGCACCAGTTTCCGGGCCAAACTGATCGACCGTAATGTCCGCTTCCAGCAGCACATTGGCGCTGGCCGGAATACGCGTGTAATAGAACGTTAACCCATCGTGGCTGTTACCAATCTTTCCGCCACGGCTTTCAATGTGAAACGGCGTGTTCAATGGCCCGGCAGGTAATGGCTGGCCACTGGCCAACGTTACCTGATTGGTGCCCACCTTGCCCGGCAACACGTTGGTAGCAAAGTTGACATCGGTTGACTGGCCAAAAGCGATCGCCTGCCATACCAATTCATTAGGAACGGGCAATGACGCGGCACCACTGCTGTTGCAGATGCTGACCAGAGCAAGGCATAACGACAGAGGAACGTTCTTCATTTCCCTTTCCTTTTATTACCCTTCCTGCGCAAATGCAGGAAGGTTTCATCAATGAATCGTGGGAACATCAGGCCTGTGAGACGGCTTCACGCACGGTGGCTTTCACTTCAGGGACAATATTCATCTTCTGGCAGATCTCGCTGTTACCCCAGCATTGCTCATAAGGCAGGCCCACCAGCTTTTCGATCACCAGGCGCACTTCGGGTTGAATATCGCCCAGTTCTCCACCGGCCTTGATGCGCGCAACCTCATCCAGCACCACACGATGGGTTTGGCGATTCAGCGTCATCTGCCCACTAAAGACGATGGCCACCAGCGCCAGCATAATCACGCCAGCAAAGAACACCCAGGAGATGGCCGTGATGGCAGTTTCCGGTTGAGTATGGGACTTCGACTGGAAGCCGTAGTAGCTGAGGATCGCCCCCATGGTGAAGACGATGATTGAGCGAACAATTTTGCCAGAGAAGGTCATGGCGCCCGCGTAGATCCCTTCGCGGCGGCGGCCGGTAAACACTTCATCCACATCGGCCAGGAAGGTATATACCGTCCAGGGAATGTAATACACCCCGCCGGTCCCTAGGCCAAAGATCACCGTCACCCCGATGATGGCAGCAGTCGCATAATGCGCTGGCAGGTTGAAGAAGCGCAGCAGCGAGTAACAGCAGACGGCAAAAATAACGATACCCAGCGCCCAGCTGTATGGCTTGCTGAAGCCTTTTTTCACGCACAGGCCAATAAACAGCGCCGTGGAGAACAATTGCAGCATGGCGTTCAGGCTGTTCAGCCCGGCCAGAATCGTCGGATCGTACTGCAGCACAAAGATCACGAAATAGGTAAAGACGGAAGCAAACAGCCACTCGGCACCAAAGCCGAACAGATACATACCCAAATGCTTGCGAAACACTCTCAGATAGAAAGTGGATTGCATATCTCTGGCCAGAGAGAACAGCGTATTCAGTAGCGATTGTTTCTGCTTCACAACCGCTACCCCTTCATCTTTTCGCTCCCAAGAGAACAGATAAAGCACGCCAATAGCAATAAACAGAATCACACCGTAGGTGATACCGGTATAGAGGAAGGGCTGCGCCGATTCTTTACCGTAGATCAGGATGAATTGCCCAGGAATAAAGGCGGCCAGGAAGTTGGCCATTTTGCCGAAGATGGCTTTGTAGCCGGTCAGCTTGGAGCGCACGGCAAAATCATCGGTCATCTCGGTGGCTAATGTTTCATAAGGCACCATCACCGAAGTGTAAATCAGTTCAAAAATCACATAAGTCGCGAGGTAGTACCAGAAGCCGAAACCTTCTACC
>JBAQHZ010000027.1:0-10060 GCA_049288585.1 Chania sp. | reverse complement strand
CGATGTCGGCTCATCACATCCTGGGGCTGAAGTAGGTCCCAAGGGTATGGCTGTTCGCCATTTAAAGTGGTACGCGAGCTGGGTTTAGAACGTCGTGAGACAGTTCGGTCCCTATCTGCCGTGGGCGTTGGAAGATTGAGAGGGGTTGCTCCTAGTACGAGAGGACCGGAGTGAACGCACCACTGGTGTTCGGGTTGTCATGCCAATGGCATTGCCCGGTAGCTAAGTGCGGAAAAGATAAGCGCTGAAAGCATCTAAGCGCGAAACTTGCCTCGAGATGAGTCTTCCCTGGGCCTTTAAGGTCCCTGAAGGAACGTTTAAGACTAAGACGTTGATAGGCTGGGTGTGTAAGTGCAGCGATGCATTGAGCTAACCAGTACTAATGAACCGTGAGGCTTAACCTTACAACACCGAAGGTGTTTTGGTGAGAGAGAGAATATAAGTTTTAATTTTCGGCGATGTTCCAAGATTGGTTCTGGTGGTTACGTGTAGAGACACGTGACGGCCTGGAATGAAACAGAATTTGCCTGGCGGCAATAGCGCGGTGGTCCCACCTGACCCCATGCCGAACTCAGAAGTGAAACGCCGTAGCGCCGATGGTAGTGTGGGGTCTCCCCATGCGAGAGTAGGACACTGCCAAGCATCAATTAAGCCGAGAGGCCATCCGCAAGGATGGCCTTTTTGCTTTTCCGGTCTATCAAATCCTCCTTTTCCTCTCTGGCGATGAAACATTTTCACCTTCCTGTTGAATACTCGACATGGTGGTAAAAAAACGTTATCTTCAGGCATCTAGAAGTCTAAACGTATAAACGGATATGTGGGGGGTTAGGCAATGCCGATTCGTGTTCCTGATGAGTTACCTGCGGTGAGTTTCTTGCGCAACGAGAATGTCTTTGTGATGACATCTTCACGAGCAAAAACACAGGAAATCAGGCCGTTAAAAGTGCTTATCCTCAACCTGATGCCAAAAAAGATCGAGACTGAGAACCAGTTCCTGCGCTTGCTCTCCAATTCTCCGTTGCAGATCGATATACAACTGCTGCGTATCGATAGCCGCGAATCGAAGAACACGCCTGCCGAGCACCTGAACAATTTCTACTGCAACTTTGAAGATATTCAGGATGAGAATTTCGATGGCCTGATCGTCACCGGCGCGCCGTTGGGCCTGGTTGATTTTTGTGATGTCGCCTATTGGCCGCAGATCGAGCGTGTGATCGATTGGGCTAAGAACCACGTGACGTCCACGCTGTTTGTCTGCTGGGCGGTCCAGGCGGCGTTAAACATCTTGTACGGTATTCCAAAGATGACTCGCGAGGTGAAGCTCTCAGGGGTGTATCAACATCAGACGCTGCAACAGCATGCCTTGCTGACCCGTGGTTTTGATGAAACCTTCCTGGCTCCACATTCACGCTATGCCGATTTCCCTGCCGACGTTATCCGTCAGTATACGGATCTGGATATTCTGGCCGAGTCGGAGCAGGCTGGTGCCTATCTGTTCGCCAGCCGTGACAAGCGTCTGGCATTTGTTACCGGGCATCCTGAATACGATACCCTGACGTTAGCGGGTGAGTATTGTCGTGATAACGATGCAGGCCTTAACCCTAGCGTTCCGCTAAATTATTTCCCTAACGACAACCCTGAACTCCCCCCTAAAGCTTCATGGCGCAGCCATGGTCATTTATTGTTCGCCAACTGGTTGAATTACTACGTCTACCAGATCACCCCGTTCGATCTGCGTCATATGAACCCTACTCTCGAGTAACATTTCCTCCTGGCATGGTGGCTGAATCGAGGCCACCATGCACTGTTCTGCGGCTTTTCTCCCCCCTTTCTCGACGCCTTATCACCAATAATTTCATTTAAAACAATCCACTACATCACTTTTCTCACTTTATCGGAATTGGGTTCCTAGTTTGTTATCAATGATAAATTCTGTAATTTATTGATAATAAAAGGTTAATAAAATATTTAATAAAAAAATGGAAATCGTTTTTGATTTTTAATTTTTGTTGGTTATTCTAGAGTCAAAAGGGCTGATATCTAACCAATTAGCGGTTGTGTTTTCACCCTGAAATGCCGTGGTTTCCGACAATAATACTTTGCTCAACCAGCAATGGCGGAGCGGGCTGATGGGAAGGATCAAGACAATGATGCAACAGATAGCAGGCACGGAGTTAACGTTTACGCGGGGTTTCAGCGCGGCTGAGCGACAGGTATTAACGGATGATGCCGTCGAATTCCTGGCGGAACTGGTGGCGAAGTTTACTCCGCAACGCAACAAGCTATTGGCTGCACGCGTCTGCTGGCAGGAAAATATCGATCGCGGCGGTTTGCCGGATTTTATTTCGGAAACTGATTCCATTCGTAATGGCAGCTGGAAAATCCGTGGCATTCCTGACGATTTACGCGATCGTCGGGTCGAGATTACCGGCCCTGTTGAACGCAAGATGGTGATCAATGCGTTGAACGCCAACGTCAAAGTATTCATGGCCGACTTCGAAGATTCGCTGGCCCCAAGCTGGGACAAAGTGATCGAAGGGCAAATCAACCTGCACGACGCGGTGAACGGCACTATTTCCTATACCAACGAAGCCGGCAAGATTTACCAGCTCAAACCGAACCCGGCGGTATTGATCGCCCGCGTTCGCGGCCTGCATCTGCCAGAGAAACATGTGCAGTGGCAAGGCGAGGCCATTCCCGGCGGGCTGTTCGATTTTGCCCTCTACTTCTTCCATAACTACCGCCAGTTGTTGGCAAAAGGCAGCGGCCCGTATTTCTACCTGCCAAAAATGCAGTCCTGGCAGGAGGCGGCCTGGTGGAGTGAAGTATTCAGCTTTACCGAAGATCGCTTCGAACTGCCGCGCGGTACGATCAAAGCGACCGTACTGATTGAGACCTTGCCCGCCGTATTCCAGATGGACGAAATCCTGTATCACCTGCGCGATCATATCGTCGGGTTGAACTGCGGCCGTTGGGATTACATTTTCAGCTATATCAAAACGTTGAAGAATCACGGCGAACGCGTGCTGCCGGATCGCCAATCCGTCACCATGACCCAACCTTTCCTCAGCGCTTATTCACGCTTGCTGATCAAAACCTGCCACAAGCGCGGTGCTTTTGCGATGGGCGGCATGGCAGCATTTATCCCCAGCAAAGATGCGGAACAGAATGCCATTGTGCTCGGTAAGGTGCGCGCAGACAAAGAACTGGAAGCGACTAACGGCCACGACGGCACCTGGGTTGCGCATCCAGGGTTGGCCGATACGGTGATGGAAGTCTTCAACCGTATTCTGGGCGATCGCCGCAATCAGCTGGAAGTACTGCGTGAGCAGGATGCGCCGATCACCGCAGCCCAGTTGCTGGAACCTTGTGACGGTGAGCGTACAGAAGCGGGGATGCGCGCCAATATCCGTGTGGCGGTGCAATACATTGAGGCCTGGATCTCCGGCAATGGCTGCGTGCCGATTTATGGCCTGATGGAAGATGCCGCCACCGCCGAGATTTCCCGTACCTCTATCTGGCAGTGGATCCACCATGAAAAGAGCCTCAGCAATGGCCAACTGGTGACCAAAGCGCTGTTCCGCCAAATGCTGAAAGAAGAAATGCTGGTAGTACGTGAAGAATTGGGTGAGGCGCGCTACAACGCTGGCCGGTTTGAAGAAGCGACGCGCCTGATGGAGCGTATCACTACGCAAGATGAGCTGATCGATTTCCTGACCTTACCCGGCTACGAATTACTGGCCTGATAAACCGTTCCTGACTATTAACCCTACATTAATGACAAAGGATAAATATATGACAACCTCTCGTACCCAACAGATCCAACAGCTGGAACAGGAATGGAAATCAGCACGTTGGGAAGGCATCACCCGCCCATACAGTGCCGCAGACGTGATCAACCTGCGCGGTTCGGTCAACCCGGTCTGCACGCTGGCGCAAAACGGTGCGGCCAAACTGTGGGAGTTGCTGCACGGTAAATCCCGCAAAGGGTACGTTAACAGTCTGGGTGCGCTGACCGGCGGCCAGGCGTTGCAGCAGGCGAAAGCGGGCGTAGAAGCGATTTATCTGTCCGGCTGGCAGGTGGCTGCGGATGCGAATACCGCCTCTGCCATGTACCCGGACCAGTCACTGTACCCGGTAGACTCTGTTCCAGCGGTGGTTGAGCGTATCAATAATACCTTCCGCCGTGCCGATCAGATCCAATGGGCGAACCAGATTGAGCCGGGTAGCAAAGGCTATACCGACTATTTCCTGCCGATCGTTGCCGATGCAGAAGCCGGTTTTGGCGGCGTGCTGAACGCGTTTGAACTGATGAAGGCGATGATCGAAGCCGGTGCCGCAGGGGTACACTTCGAAGACCAACTGGCGGCAGTGAAGAAATGCGGCCATATGGGCGGCAAAGTTCTGGTACCGACCCAGGAAGCGATCCAGAAGCTGGTAGCTGCGCGCTTAGCGGCCGACGTACTCGGCGTGCCGACCCTGGTGATTGCGCGTACCGATGCTGATGCGGCAGATCTGCTGACTTCCGATTGCGATCCGTACGACAGCGCCTTTGTGTCGGGTGAACGCACGGCGGAAGGTTTCTTCCGTACCCATGCTGGCATTGAACAAGCGATTAGCCGTGGCTTGGCTTATGCTCCTTACGCCGATCTGGTGTGGTGCGAAACCTCAACCCCAGATCTGGCCGCAGCGAAGCGTTTTGCCGACGCCATTCATGCCAAATTCCCCGGCAAGCTGCTGGCTTACAACTGCTCGCCGTCCTTTAACTGGCAGAAAAACCTGGACGATCAGACCATCGCCCGCTTCCAGGATGAGCTGTCTGCCATGGGCTACAAATACCAGTTCATCACCCTGGCCGGTATTCACAGCATGTGGTTCAACATGTTCGACCTGGCCCACGCCTATGCTCGCGGCGAAGGCATGAAGCACTATGTTGAAAAAGTGCAGCAGCCGGAGTTCGCCGCCGTCGAACGCGGGTATACCTTTGCCTCGCACCAGCAGGAAGTGGGTACTGGCTACTTCGACAAAGTCACCACCGTCATTCAGGGCGGGGCCTCTTCCGTCACTGCGCTGACCGGTTCGACCGAGGAACAGCAGTTCTAGTCTCACCACCGTAACAATGCGTAATTCAGGGCCTGCATTTGCAGGCTCTGCCTCGTGGGCAGGGAGGGGTAAAGATGGTGGCAAAACGGGAGTTGTTGATCGCACAGACAATCTTGCAGGGATTTGATGCACAATATGGTCGCTTTCTGGAGGTCACCGCCGGGGCGCAGCAGCGTTTTGAGCAGGCCGACTGGCCCGCCGTACAGCAGGCGATGAAAAAGCGTATCCATCTTTACGATCACCATGTTGGCTTGGTGGTGGAGCAGTTGAAATGCATTACCGGGCAGCGCTATTACGACGCGGATTTCCCCAGCCGGGTGAAGGCGGTATACACCGAATTACTGCCGGATTACCCACGCTTTGAAATTGCCGAGAGTTTTTTCAATTCGGTTTACTGCCGTCTGTTTAAGCACCGTGATTTAACCCCGGACAAACTGTTTGTTTTCAGTTCGCAGCCCGAACGGCGTTTTCGTGATATTCCACGGCCACTGTCGCGCAATTTCCTGCCTAATAGCGATATGGCGGCGATGCTGCACAGCCTGCTGACCGATCTGCCGCTGCGGCTGCCGTGGGAAGATCTGCCGCGTGATATCGGTTATATCACTCAGGTATTGCTGCGGGACTTTAACCCCGAGCAACTGGCCGGAGCGACGCTCCAGGTGGCCAATGAGTTGTTTTACCGTAACAAAGCCGCCTGGTTGGTGGGCAAACTGCGGCTGGCAGACGGCGTTTATCCGTTCCTGTTGCCGATCCACCGCAGCGATTCCGGCGCTTTGTTTATTGATACCTGCCTGACCAGTAAAGCCGAAGCCAGCATCGTGTTTGGCTTTGCCCGTTCTTACTTTATGGTTTATGCACCATTACCGGCGGCGCTGGTGGAATGGCTGCGTGAGATCCTGCCGGGTAAAACCACTGCCGAGCTGTATATGGCGATTGGCTGCCAGAAGCACGGCAAAACCGAATGCTATCGCGAATACCTGACCTTTATGGCGCAGTCTCAGGAACAATTCATTATTGCTCCTGGTGTGAAAGGTATGGTGATGCTGGTGTTTACCTTGCCGTCTTTCGATCGGGTGTTCAAAGTGATCAAAGACCAGTTCGCCCCGCAGAAAGAGGTTACGCAAGATCAGGTAATGGCCTGCTATCAGTTGGTTAAAGAACACGATCGCGTTGGCCGCATGGCGGATACGCAGGAGTATGAGAACTTCGTGGTGGATAAGGCGCGCCTCAGCCCGGAGTTGTGGGCAGAGTTACAGCTGGAAGTGCCGGAAAAGCTGGAAGATCTTGGCGATCGCGTGGTCATTAAGCATCTGTACATGGAACGTAAGATGACGCCGCTGAACCTGTATCTGGAACAGGCCAACGACCAGCAACTGCACGATGCGATAGAAGAATATGGCAACGCGATCAAACAGTTGGCGGCGGCTAATATCTTCCCCGGCGACATGCTGTTTAAAAACTTCGGCGTGACCCGCCATGGGCGCGTGGTGTTCTACGACTATGACGAAATTTGCTATATGACCGAGGTGAGTTTTCGCGATATTCCGCCGCCGCGCTACCCGGAAGACGAAATGGCCAGTGAACCCTGGTACAGCGTCTCACCGAATGATGTCTTTCCGGAGGAGTTCCGTCATTTCCTCTGTGGCGATCGGCGCATCCGGCAGGTCTTTGAGGAGATGCACAGCGATCTGTTCGAAGCGGATTACTGGCGCGGTTTGCAACAGCGGATTAAGGATGGGCACGTAGAAGACGTGTTTGCCTATCGCAAAAAGCGCCGTTTCAGCCAGCGGTTGACTTCAGGTTATGCGGGGCTTCCACAGGCTGAAGTCATTGAGCGGGCTGGCTGAGGTTTGCCTCTTAAAACGGGATGCAGCAGGCTCCTTGTTCCGCGCCGGAAAGTTGGCTGCGTAACGCACTGAACAGTTCACGGCCACAACCGATATGCCCGGTGTTCAAATCCGGTTGATAAGCGGTGCGCTGAGCCAGTTCGGCGGCATCCACCAACAGCTGCAATTCGCCGGTCTGACCGTTAATGCGGATCAGATCGCTGTTTTGTACTTTTGCCAGCATCCCGCCGGTGTAGGCTTCCGGCGTGACGTGGATCGCCGAAGGCACTTTACCGGAGGCCCCCGACAGACGGCCATCGGTCACCAGTGCCACCTTAAAGCCGCGATCCATCAGAACGCCGAGCGGTGGCATCAGTTTATGCAACTCTGGCATACCGTTGGCCTGTGGCCCCTGAAAGCGCACCACCACCACACAGTCCTGGTTCAGCTTGCCCGCCTCGAAGGCCGGTACGATATCGTGCTGGCTTTCAAACACTATCGCCGGCGCTTCAATAATCTGGTTATCGGCAGGTACCGCCGAGGTTTTCATCACCGCACGCCCCAGATTGCCGGAAAGCACTTTAGTGCCGCCGTGGTGCTCGAACGGTGCGGCGATGCTGGCAATCACGTTGTTATCCAGCGAGCTCTGCGCCCCAGCGCGCCAGGCCAGTTGGCCATGATCCAGCCAGGGTTCCTGGGTGTAGCGCTCCATGCCGAACCCGGCAACGGTGTGAACATCCTGATGCAGCAGCCCGTTTTTCAGCAGTTCACCTATCACCAGTTGCACGCCCCCGGCGGCCTGGAACTGGTTGATATCTGCTGGGCCATTGGGATAGATACGGCATAACAGCGGTACGGCGTCAGAAAGCTCAGAAAAATCATCCCAGTTGATGATGATGCCCGCAGCCCGCGCCATCGCGACTATATGCATGGTCAGGTTGGTAGAGCCACCGGTGGCCAGTAACGCAACAATGCCGTTAACCACCACTTTCTCATCAACCAACTGGCCGATCGGTAAATAATGGCCGCTGGTTTCGGTCAGCCGGGTCACCTGGCGTGCCGCGGCGTCGGTCAGCGCATCGCGCAGCGGCGTATCTGGATGCACAAAGGAGGCGCCCGGCAGATGCAGGCCCATCACTTCCATCACCATCTGGTTGGTGTTGGCGGTGCCGTAGAAGGTGCAGGTACCGATCCCGTTATAAGACGCCGCTTCAGCTTCCAACAGCGCGTTACGGTCAGCCTTGCCTTCGGCATAGAGCTGACGCACCCGTACTTTCTCTTTGTTTGGCAGGCCGCTGCTCATCGGCCCGGCAGGCACAAACACCGCTGGCAGATGGCCGAAAGACAGCGCTGACATCACCAGCCCCGGCACGATCTTGTCGCAGATCCCCAGGAACAGCGCGCCATCGAACATGTTGTGCGCCAGCCCGATAGCGGCGGACATGGCGATCACATCACGGCTCATCAGCGAAAGCTCCATGCCATCCTGCCCCTGAGTCACGCCATCGCACATCGCGGGGACGCCACCGGCCACCTGGCCGACCGCCCCCACGCTGTGCAGCGCCTGTTTCAGCCGTTGCGGGTAATTTTCGTAAGGCTGATGGGCGGAAAGCATATCGTTATAGGCAGTGATGATGGCGATATCGCTACGCACCATATTTTTCAGCGCGGCTTTATCGCTGGGCTGGCAGGCGGCAAAGCCGTGCGCCAGATTACCGCAGGCCAACTGCGAGCGATGTACGGTCTGCGATCGGGCCTCGGCGATGCGCGCCAGATAGGCAGAGCGGCTCTGTTTTGAACGTTCGATGATGCGCTGTGTTACGCGCGATAGGCTGTGGTTAATCATTCCGTCCTCACATGGCAGCCCTGCTACGCGATTGCTGAGGGCCGGTTATATTGTTACTGCCCAGTAAAGTTACCGGTAACATGTTATCGGTAACAATATCGAGGCAAATGTTCTCAGTGGCAATCGGCTTCAGCAGGCAGGATCGCTAACTGTGATCGGCTTCATGCTTCTAGCGAGCAGGGAAACAAGATCTCTACAGGCAGTCACAGAAATACAACAGAGGAGACTGGCCCCCACCTCAGCCGGTTGACCAAGATGGCAGGCCGGTGAGAACGTTAACGCACGCCACCATATTCGAGGCTGATCTCTTTGGCGGCGTGTATCACCAACGCCCCGAGTTCCGTCACGCGATCGTCGGTGATGCGTGAAACCGGGCCGGAGATGGAGATCGCCGCAAAGGCCTCGCGGTGCTCATCAAAAATACAGGCCGCCACGCAGCGCAGGCCGAGCGCATGTTCTTCGTCGTCAAACGAGAAACCCTGCTTGCGGATCAGCGCCAGCCCTTCTTTCAGGTTATGCGGTGTCAGCGTGCGCGCGGTATAGGTGTGCATGCCTTTTTTATGCAGCAGCTTGGTGACCTGAGCGTCTGAAAGCGTAGCCAGAAACGCTTTGCCTGCGCCGGAAGCGTGCATTGGCAGCTTGCCGCCAATCGGGGCCGACATGCGCATCAGCGCGGTGCACTGCACCTGATCGATAATTACCGCCTGATATTCGCTGGTATCCAGTACCGCCAGGTTAACCGTCTCGCCGGATTCCTCCATCAGGCGGCGCAGCGTCGGGTGCACCATCGCCAGCAGATTGCGGCTCTGCAAGAAGCTGCTGCCGACCACAAACGCATGTGCGCCCATGGTCCACAGGCCAAGATCGCCCACCTGGCGAACAAAACCTTGCTGTTGCATGGTGGTGAGCAGGCGATGGGTGGTGGAATTAGGCAATCCGGCCTGCTGGGCCAGATCGGTCAGCGCGACGTTACCGTGCGCTTCAGCAATATATTCCAGTAATTTCAGGCCACGGGTCAGTGATTGGACCTGGCCGGTTGCGGCACTGGCGGCGGGTGCTGCGGTGCGCGGCTTCTTGCCTCGCTTGGCGGGTACGGGTGTGGCCATGATTCACCTTCTATTTTCCGTATGGTGGAATTCATTTTCGTTTTTTGAGTATGAATTGCAAGGCGCATCTTTGCTCATCGGATCTGTTGGCTAAGCAACCTCTGCTCTAAATAATGCGAGTTGCAGGAAGGCGGCAAGTTTGTGAGTCCCCAGGAGCATAGATAACTATGTGACTGGGG
>JBAQHZ010000026.1:0-23641 GCA_049288585.1 Chania sp. | reverse complement strand
CGTCTAAACTCCCCGCACGGGTGATTTTTGCAGCAACTGATTCAAATATTGAGAAAAAGCGTTGACGGGATCGAAGGCAAACCGTAATATTCGCCTCGTTCCCAAGGGAACAATGCGGAGCGGTAGTTCAGTCGGTTAGAATACCTGCCTGTCACGCAGGGGGTCGCGGGTTCGAGTCCCGTCCGTTCCGCCACTTATTATAAAATTAAGCCTGCTAAACAAGCAGGCTTAATAGTAAGAAAATTTAGGGGCGTAGCTCAGTTGGTAGAGCACCGGTCTCCAAAACCGGGTGTCGCGAGTTCGAGTCTCTCCGCCCCTGCCATATTAGAAACCCTTTGCGAAAGCAAAGGGTTTTTTTTGCTTCAAATTTTCCTCAAACAACCTCGTTTATCACAACATCTTGCCTAATACTCCTGCCGAAACCGTTCCCATTTTAGACATTTTTAGCTGAATCCATGCACAAATTGGTTGTAATACTAGGGTGTGATAGCGCTCATCATTCCAATCTGCAGTTCAGTTACATCTTATTAGCCCTAAAGATTTTTGGGCACATCTCACTGAAGCGAATACACCAACAGCCATCTCTGCCTGAGCTTGTTGCATTCTGAGCAGAGCGAGGAGAAAAACATGTATAAGCGTTTACTGTTAGCGGCCGCCGCAAGCGGTGTGTTGATGGGGGCGGCTCAGGCTGCACCATTGGTTGTCGGCTTTTCTCAGATCGGTTCTGAATCAGGGTGGCGTTCGGCAGAAACCAAAGTGTCGAAACAGGAAGCGGAGAAACGTGGTATTACGCTGAAGATCGCTGATGCGCAACAGAAACAGGAAAACCAGATTAAAGCGGTAAGATCTTTTATTGCACAAGATGTTGATGCCATTTTCATCGCACCAGTGGTCGCCACCGGTTGGGCTCCGGTACTGCAAGAAGCGAAAGAAGCCAAAATCCCGGTCTTCTTGCTGGACCGTATGATCGAAGTGAACGATCCGTCGTTATATACCGTCGCTGTGGCTTCAGACAGCGTGCATGAGGGCAAGGTCGCAGGGGAATGGTTGGTAAAAGAAGTGGCTGGCAAACCTTGTAACATTGTCGAACTGCAAGGGACGGTAGGATCCAGCGTGGCGATCAACCGCAAGAAAGGTTTCGCTGACGGCATTGTTTCTGCCGATAACCTCAAAATCATCCGTTCGCAGTCTGGTGACTTTACCCGCAGCAAAGGTAAAGAAGTGATGGAAAGCTTTATCAAGGCGGAACAGAACGGCAAAAATATCTGCGCTGTTTATGCCCATAATGACGATATGGCGATTGGTGCTATTCAGGCTATTAAAGAAGCGGGTCTCAAACCAGGTTCGCAAATCAAGGTTGTTTCCATCGACGGTGTACCGGATATCTTCAAAGCCATGATCAATGGCGAGGCCAACGCTACGGTTGAACTGACGCCAAACATGGCGGGCCCAGCATTTGATGCTCTCCTGGCGATGAAAAAAGACGGTACCCAACCAACAAAATTCATCCAAACCGAATCAAAGTTGCTGCAACCTGACACCGCCAAGCAGGAATTCGAAATGAAGAAAAGCATGGGTTATTGATGGCAACAGGCGGGATAAATGATGGCCACACCTCAGACAACGTTACTGGTAATAAGCGGTTTATCCGTTGAGTTTCCGGGCGTAAAAGCGCTGGATCAGGTTGATTTTACGTTACAGCGCGGCGAGGTTGTGGCGCTTTTGGGGGAGAATGGTGCGGGGAAATCGACGTTAATCAAAGCATTAACTGGGGTTTACCCGCGTTCCGCTGGTGAGGTTCGCTTGGAGGGTAAAGTGATTGCGCCGCAAAGCACCGCTCAGGCACAGGCGCTGGGTATTGGTACGGTTTATCAGGAAGTTAACCTGCTACCGAATATTTCGGTCGCGGCTAACCTGTTTATTGGCCGTGAACCCACCCGTTTGGGTTTGGTCGATCAAAAAACCATGCTGCGTAATTCACAACAACTGCTCAAGGGTTATGGCCTGGAGTTGGATGTCAGCCAGCCGCTAGGCAATTATTCGATTGCCATTCAGCAAATTGTTGCGATTGCCCGGGCCGTCGATCTTTCCGCCAAAGTGTTGATTCTGGATGAACCTACCGCCAGCCTGGATGCAAAAGAAGTCACCATGCTGTTGGATATTCTGAGCCAGTTGCGATCGCAGGGAATGGGGATGATTTTTGTCACCCATTTCCTTGAGCAGGTATATCGCATCAGCGATCGTATTACCGTATTGCGTAACGGCAAACTGGTAGGAACGTGCATTACCGCCGAGTTGCCCCGGCTTGAACTGGTGCAGATGATGCTGGGACACAGTTTTGATGAAACCTTGCTGAAGCGCGCTGCGCATGAGGCGGTAAAGGCTGCGCCGTTGGTGGCGTTTAGCGGTTATGGCCGGCGTGGCATGGTTGAACCGTTCGAGCTGGCGCTACGCCCAGGTGAAATTGTCGGCTTGGCAGGCTTACTGGGCTCAGGCCGTACCGAAACCGCACAGTTGATATTTGGTATCAAGACACCGGACAAAGGTCAGGCAACCGTCGAGGGCAAGCCGGTGGAGATCCGTACGCCGCGTAAAGCCGCCAGCCTAGGGTTTGGCTATTGCCCGGAGGATCGTAAAACCGACGGTATTGTTGGTGCCGCAACGGTAAGGGAAAACATCATCTTAGCGCTGCAAGCGCAGCGTGGTTGGCTGAAGCCTTTAGCCCTGCGTGAACAAACCAAAATTGCCGAAAGTTTTATCCAACTGCTGGGCATCCGCACGCCGGGGCCGGAACAGCAGATTCAGTATCTTTCTGGCGGTAACCAACAGAAGGTGCTGCTTTCACGCTGGCTGGCGACCAAACCCCGTTTTCTTATTTTAGACGAACCGACACGCGGTATTGATGTCGGGGCGCATGCGGAAATTATCCGCCTGATAGAGCGGTTGTGCGATGAAGGGCTGGCACTACTGGTGATCTCCTCAGAACTGGAGGAACTGGCAGGGTACGCCGATCGTATTGTGGTGCTGCGTGACAGAAAGCATGTGGCGCAGCTCGATCATGATGCCATTACGGTTCCCGCCATTATGCAGGCTATTGCCGTGCAACAGGGGGCAGAATGAACCACAGGAGTTTTTCCATGACCGGTGGAGCGCGCAAGATCAGATGGACTATGCCTACTGGGGCGACGCAACTGGGGGCGCTGGCGGTCATTTTGATCATAGATAGCCTGGTCGCTCCGAACTTTTTCTCGATTCATATTCAGGATGGGCGCTTGTTTGGCAGCGTTATTGATATTCTCAATCGTGGCGCCCCAGTCGCGTTATTGGCGCTAGGAATGACGTTGGTGATTGCCACCGGCGGTATTGATTTGTCCGTTGGCGCTGTCATGGCGATCGCGGGTGCGACAGCTGCCACGATGACCAGCGCAGGATACCCACTGGCCTATGTATTAGGGGCGGCATTGATTGTGGGAACATTGTGCGGCTTGTGGAACGGTTTTCTGGTGGCGGTGTTACAGATACAACCGATCGTGGCTACGTTGATGCTGATGGTGGCCGGGCGTGGTATTGCCCAACTGATTACTGAGGGGCAGATTGTCACCTTCGAGCGTGAAGGGCTGGCACAACTGGGCAGTGGTACGCTGATGTATTTGCCGATGCCGGTGATTATTGCTGCGGTAATGCTGCTGCTGATTTGGCTGTTAACGCGCAAAACGGCGTTGGGGCTGTTTATTGAAGCGGTGGGTATCAATTTACGCTCGGCGCGCAATGCGGGTGTTAACACGCAGTGGGTCGTTATCGCGGTGTATGTCATCTGTGGCCTGTGCGCAGCGGTGGCCGGTATTATCATTACGGCAGATATCCGTGGGGCTGATGCCAATAATGCTGGCTTATGGCTGGAACTGGATGCGATTCTGGCGGTGGTGATTGGCGGAGGATCGCTATTAGGTGGGCGTTTCAACCTGTTGTTGTCGGTGGTAGGGGCCTTGATTATCCAGGGAATGAATACCGGCATTCTGCTTTC
This sequence comes from Chania sp., assembly GCA_049288585.1. GTDB lineage: Bacteria > Pseudomonadota > Gammaproteobacteria > Enterobacterales > Enterobacteriaceae > Chania. Next base: position 19,617 of record JBAQHZ010000026.1, on the reverse strand, counting down.
CGGCTATAAACCTGAATTCAATCTGGTGTTGAAGGCGATGGTGGTATTGGCGGTGCTGATGGTGCAATCCCCGAGCGTTTCATTACACTGGCTGTGGCGGAGACGAAAACCATGATGAAACGTAATTTGCCGTTGTTAATCACGATCGCGGTTTTCCTGCTTGGCTACGCTTTTTGCCTCAGCCAGTTCCCTGGTTTTGCCTCAACGCGCGTGTGGTGCGATCTGCTGACCGATAACGCGTTTCTCGGTATTGTCGCGGTGGGGATGACCTTTGTGATCCTGTCCGGCGGGATCGATCTGTCGGTCGGTTCAGTGATTGCTTTCACCGGCGTGCTGCTGGCGAAACTGATTGGCAGCTACGGTATTGCCCCTGGCTATGCTTTTATGATTGCGCTGCTGATGGGAGCCTCTTTTGGTGCTTTGATGGGGTGGATCATTGATGCTCTCAAGCTACCAGCATTTATTATCACTCTGGCAGGTATGTTCTTCGTTCGTGGTATGAGTTTTATTGTCTCGGAAGAGTCGATACCGATCGATCACCCGCTGTATGCCACGCTGGCAAACTATGCCTGGAAATTACCGGGTGGCGGGCGGCTTACCTTGCTGGCGTTGGTGATGTTGTTGGTAGTGGCAATAGGGATGGTGTTGGCGCACCGCACACGCTTTGGCCATAACGTCTATGCCATCGGTGGTAACCCGGTTTCTGCGGCATTGATGGGCGTGCCGGTGCAGCGCACGACGGTATTGATTTACCTGCTTTCCAGCACATTGGCCGCGCTGTCCGGGATTGTCTTTTCGCTGTATACCTCGGCGGGCTACGCGCTGGCGGCCAGCGGCGTTGAACTGGATGCCATTGCAGCGGTAGTCATCGGCGGCACGCTGCTAACCGGCGGTGTCGGCACCATACTGGGAACCCTGTTTGGCGTGTTGATTCAAGGGTTAATCCAGAGCTATATCACTTTCGACGGTACGCTAAGCTCTTGGTGGACCAAGATCGTCATCGGCATTCTGCTGTTCTGCTTTATCGGCCTCCAGAAGGCGATGAGCGCGTTTTGGCTGGCAAGAAGGGCAAGGCCCAGTCAACCGCGACTGAAGCCGCTATAGCGCTTTAGGCTGCGGTATTTAAAGGTATTTTCAGCAGTTGGCGGATGAGCGGCTGCTGATCGCTGTTTTGCAGCCACACGGCGTACAGCGGGCGAACGATGGCTGGCGTATCGGCCGCCACAACCAACTGTGGGTACTCTTTCTCCCACTGGCTGGGCAGAAAGGCACAACCTCCGGTGGTTTCCAGCAGTTGACGCGTCAGATGTGCCGAGGTGGTGGTCAGCACCAGCATGGTTTCGCTGTCCAGCATCCGGCTTTCCTGTTGGTGAAAGTCTGCTCCCCATTCCAGCTTGATATAAGGCATCGGTGCCTGCTTGTCGCGTAAGGCGGAAGAAAATAGCCGCAGCGAGAAGTTACCCAGCAGTTGGCTCGCCAACTCCTCCATCTTTGGCGGCTCGGTGGTAATCAGTAAATCGAGCTGTCTTTCATGCAGCTGTTTCACCAGAGAGTGGCGTAACGCGATTCTGGCCTCCAGTTGCAACGCTTCCCGCTGTTGGTAGAGCGATTGCAGCCAGGGTGTCAGATAAGCCTCCCACAACGATGCGGTTGCGCCGATCGAAAGCTCGGTGTGCTGCAACGATCGCACAACTTCCTTTTTTGCCAACTGCCAGGTGTTCATCAGGCTTTCAGCGTAGGGCAGCAGCCGTTCGCCGGCTGGCGTCAGGCGGATATTATTGCGGTGACGAGTGAATAAATTTGCACCTAATTGATTTTCAAGCTGGCGGATGCGGAAACTCACCGCAGACTGCGTTAAGTACAGGGATTCCGCTGCCCGGCCAAAGTGACGCGTTCTACTGACCTCCAAAAAGGTTTTCAGTAATTCGGTATCCACACCTGTCTCCAAAATTTTTTGTCGTTAGGATTTAAATGTTTTGTTTTACACAATGTCAAGCCTATCTAATACTCCGCGCCATAAACAGCACGGCCATGAGAGAATTAGGAGCGTGTCAGATGGCGGATAGCTTCATCACGACCAATCGTTTTTTTGATAATAAACACTATCCTCGCGGGTTCTCCCGTCACGGCGATTTCACCATTAAAGAAGCGCAATTGCTAGAGCGTTTCGGGTATGCGTTCAACGAGTTGGATGCGGGCAAACGTCTGCCAGCCACTGAAGAAGAACAACAGTTCGTCGCAGTGTGCCGTGGTGAGCGTGAGGCCGCGACCGAGCAAGAGAAAGTATGGGCCAAGTATCTGGCGCGCACTCGCCGCCCGAAAAAGTTCCATACGCTGTCAGGCGGCAAGCCGCAGGCAGATGCGGTGGAAGATTACACCGACAGCGACGATTGATCACCATGGGGCCTTTGGGCCCCATTTTTTACTCCAGGCTGCGGTGTAACTGCAGTAACAGCCGATCCATGCTGCGATAGCTGAGGGCTTCGCTCAGGTGGCGTTTATCGATATCCTTCTCCCCGGCTAAATCTGCCAGCGTGCGCGCTACTTTTAGGATGCGATGCCAGGCACGAACCGACAGCCCCAGCTTACTCAGTGTCGCTTCCAGAAAATCTGCTTCTGCCGCCGGCAAGTGGCAATCCCGATCCACTTCTCGGTTATTCAATAGTGCATTCACCTTGCCTGCCCTGGTCAGTTGCCGTTCGCGTGCCTGCAACACCCGCTGACGCACCTGCTGGCTGCTTTCGCCGACGCTGCGTTGCTTACCCAGCATCCCCGGCGGTAACAGCGGCACTTCAATCGACAAATCAAAACGATCGAGAAACGGGCCGGAGAGCCGCCCAAGATAGCGCAGGATCTGTTGTGGCGGCGTACGATTATGCACGCCTTGGTAGTGGCCGGTTGGGCTGGGGTTCATGGCTGCAATGAGTTGCACCCGTGCCGGGAAGCGTACTTTGGCTGCGGCGCGTGAAATCACGATCTCACCCGACTCCAGCGGTTCTCGCAGGGCATCCAGCACCCGTCGTTCAAATTCCGGCAACTCATCAAGAAACAGAACGCCATTATGTGCCATAGAAATTTCCCCTGGCCGGGGCAGTGAACCTCCACCGACCAGTGCCGCCATAGAAGCGCTGTGGTGGGGCGCGCGGAATGGCCGCTGTCGCCATGGCAGCGTTTCATCAGGGTGGTGCAACAAACTGGCGACCGCAACGCTCTCTAGGGCTTCCTGATCGCTCAGCGGGGGGAGTAATCCATTGAGTCGACTGGCCAACATGGTTTTTCCCGTGCCCGGCGGGCCGAGTAATAACAGGTTATGGCCACCGGCGGCGGCGATTTCCAATGCACGCTTGGCCTGCTCTTGGCCGATGATCTCCTGCAGATCGGCGGTTTCTGCCGGTGCTTCAGCCGCAGGCGGAGCGACAGCGTTCGGCAGCTCTCCTTTTCCTTGCAGGAAGGCGCAAACCTCCAACAAGTGTTCCGCTACCCGCGTGTTGTTATCTGGCAGCAGGCCCGTTTCTTTGCCGTTGGCTGTCGCCAGAATCAACCCCCGGCCTGCTTCTGTTGCCGCTATTGCAGCTGGGATCGCCCCGTTGACGGCACGCAGCGCGCCCGAAAGCGCCAACTCGCCGAGAAATTCATAGCGCATCAGTTGGTCGGCAGGAAGCTGCTCTGAAGCGGCGAGGATCGCCAGTGCAATCGGTAAATCGTAGCGCCCGCCTTCTTTAGGTAAATCGGCGGGTGCCAGGTTGACGGTGATCCGCTTGGCCGGAAAGGTGAAGCCATTGTTGATCAGCGCGCTGCGTACCCGATCGCGCGCCTCTTTTACCGTGGCTTCTGGCAGGCCGACTAATGCCAAGCCAGGTAAACCATTGCTGATATGAACTTCCACGGTGACCGACGGTGCCTGAACACCGATAGTGGCGCGGGTATAAACGACCGCCAGTGACATAGTGCTCTCCTTGCTGAAGGCCACATGATGCGGGAGCTGCGGAAGAGATGCGCGTCGGGAATGGCTGACTTGCGCAACGCTGTGCAATTAAAATTTGTTTATTTCAGTTGGTGAACATCAACGTGCGAAGTTGTACGCATCTTGCCGCAATGCTCTTTCACAATTCGTTGCGGGTGACGAGCGTGCTGAGTGCCAAGGCATCGGGTTAGCGTGTTAACGTTTGAATTACCAGTATTTTGTTTGAGGTATGACCAGATTGCGATGAATAATAACGCAAAAAAATGTTGTCATACCACCTGCTGCTATGGTAACTCTGTAGGCATTAGTTCGACGCGAGCACAGTGAACAAACCCATTATGAAAGCCTTTATCCAAGTGATTAGCCTAGTCGTGATTAGCGTGGTGGTGATTATTATCCCACCGTGCGGGGCTGCACTTGGACGAATAAAGGCTTAGAAAACAAGCCGGAATCGCAAGAAAACCCCCCGCACCGTCAGGTCCGGGGGTTTTTTTATGCCAAGAGAAAAGCAAAACGAGGAGCAGAGAATGAACAACGGAATAAAATCCTGCCTTTTCCGCAGTAAGGCGGGGAAATAACCATGAATGGTGCTCAGTGGGTAGTTCAAGCGTTGCGTGCACAGGGAGTGGATACGGTATTCGGCTATCCGGGCGGCGCAATTATGCCGGTCTACGATGCATTGTATGACGGCGGGGTAGAACACCTACTGTGTCGCCATGAACAGGGTGCTGCGATAGCCGCCATCGGTTACGCCCGTTCCAGCGGTAAAGTCGGCGTATGTATCGCCACCTCCGGCCCTGGTGCCACTAACCTGATCACCGGTCTGGCGGATGCGCTGCTGGATTCGGTGCCGGTGGTGGCTATCACCGGTCAGGTCGGTTCTGCGTTGATTGGTACCGATGCTTTTCAGGAGATCGATGTTCTGGGCTTGTCTCTGGCCTGTACCAAGCACAGTTTCCTGGTGGAGTCATTGGAAGCGCTGCCTGGCATCATGGCTGAAGCCTTTGCTATTGCCACCAGCGGCCGCCCTGGCCCGGTCCTGATCGATATCCCGAAAGACATCCAGTTGGCACAGGGCGATTTACCGCCTCACCTGATGCCGGTAGAAGCCGAACTGGAACACCCGGTTGCCGAACTGGCTCAGGCCACGCGGCTGCTGGAGCAGGCGCAGCGGCCAATGCTGTACATCGGTGGTGGTGTGGGGATGGCGCAAGCGGTGCCCGCATTACGTGAGTTTATCGCGGTGACCCAGATCCCTGCCGTTGCCACCCTTAAAGGGCTGGGCGCACCCGATGCCGACCATCCGTACTATCTCGGCATGCTAGGTATGCACGGTACCAAAGCGGCCAACTTTGCGGTGCAGGAGTGTGACCTGCTGATCGCCGTTGGCGCCCGCTTTGATGACCGTGTGACCGGCAAGCTGAACGCTTTTGCGCCGCATGCCAAAGTGATCCACATGGATATCGATCCGGCAGAAATGAGCAAACTGCGCCAAGTGCACGTTGCTCTGCACGGTGATTTGAAAACCTTGCTGCCAGCCCTGCAACAGCCGGTGAATATCAGCGCCTGGCAGCAGCGGGTGGCCGAACTGAAAGAGATCCATGCCTGGCGCTACGATCATCCCGGTCAACCAATCTATGCACCGCTGTTACTGAAGCAACTCTCTGAACGCAAACCGGCCAATACCATCGTGACCACCGACGTGGGCCAGCACCAGATGTGGGCTGCGCAACATATGACCTTTGAGCGCCCGGAGAACTTCATCACCTCCAGCGGCCTGGGGACGATGGGCTTTGGTGTGCCTGCGGCGGTGGGTGCCCAGATGGCGCATCCTGAAAACATGGTGATCTGCGTATCCGGCGATGGTTCTTTCATGATGAACGTGCAGGAACTGGGTACCATCAAACGCAAGCAACTGCCGTTGAAGATCGTGTTAGTGGATAACCAGCGTTTAGGGATGGTTCGTCAGTGGCAGCAACTGTTTTTTGATGGGCGTTACAGCGAAACCAACCTCTCCGATAACCCCGATTTCCTGATATTGGCTAGTGCCTTCGGCATCCCCGGCCAGCGTATTACCCGTAAAGACCAGGTCGCGGACGCGCTAGATGCCTTGCTCAACAGCGAAGGGCCTTATCTGTTACAGGTTTCCATTGATGAGCTCGAGAACGTCTGGCCGCTGGTGCCGCCGGGCGCAGGTAATGAAACTATGTTGGAGAAAGTATCATGATGCAGCATCAACTCTCGATCCAGGCCCGCTTCCGCCCAGAAATGTTAGAGCGCGTATTGCGCGTGGTACGCCACCGTGGCTTTCAGGTTTGCGCCATGAATATGGCTGCGGGTATCAATTCTGACAATATTAATATTGAATTGACCGTTGCCAGCCAGCGCTCTGTGGATTTACTGTCATCACAGTTAAGCAAGCTGATGGATGTTTCCAGCGTTGAGGTTCAGCAACAACTATCACAACAAATACGCGCCTGATTGCGCCACAAGGAATGGAACAATGACAAAGAAAGCCGATTACATTTGGTTCAATGGTGAGATGGTTCCCTGGGCCGAGGCTAAAGTACACGTGATGTCACATGCGCTGCATTACGGCACCTCGGTATTCGAAGGCGTACGTTGCTATGATTCCCACCTGGGTCCGGTAGTTTTCCGCCACCGTGAACACATGCAGCGCCTGCATGATTCGGCCAAAATCTACCGCATGCCGGTGGAGCAAAGCATCGACGAACTGATGGAAGCCTGCCGTGCCACGCTGAGTAAAAACAATCTGGTGAGTGCGTATATTCGTCCGCTGGTGTTTATCGGCGATGTTGGGATGGGCGTTAACCCACCGCCTGGCTATAAAACTGACGTGATTATCGCTGCGTTTCCTTGGGGTGCGTATCTGGGCGAAGATGCGCTGGACCAAGGTATCGATGCGATGGTTTCTTCCTGGCACCGTGTGGCACCTAACACCATTCCCACCGCCGCCAAAGCGGGCGGTAACTACCTTTCTTCCCTGCTGGTGGGCAGCGAAGCACGCCGCCACGGTTATCAGGAAGGTATCGCGCTGGATGTTCACGGCTACATCTCTGAAGGGGCCGGTGAGAACCTGTTTGAAGTGAAAGATGGCGTGCTGTTTACTCCGCCATTCACTTCTTCTGCACTACCGGGCATCACCCGTGACGCTATCATCAGACTGGCGAAAGACATGGGCTTCGAAGTGCGCGAGCAGGTGCTTTCCCGTGAGTCACTGTATCTGGCGGACGAAGTATTTATGTCCGGCACGGCGGCGGAAATCACCCCGGTGCGCAGCGTTGACGGCATCCAGGTCGGGATCGGCAAATGTGGTCCAATCACTAAGCAGATCCAGCAGGCGTTCTTTGGCCTGTTCACCGGCAAAACCGCAGATAAGTACGGTTGGCTGGATCCCGTGAATCAATAACGACAGACATCAGTAAACGGGCGGCCCGTTCGCCGCCGGTAAAATGAATATATTTGGAGTGAATAAGCATGCCTAAGTACCGTTCCGCTACCACCACCCACGGCCGCAACATGGCGGGTGCCCGCGCATTATGGCGCGCGACCGGGATGACCGACGCCGATTTCGGCAAACCGATTATTGCGGTGGTCAACTCCTTTACCCAGTTCGTCCCGGGCCATGTGCATCTGCGCGACTTGGGCAAACTGGTTGCCGAACAGATCGAAGCCTCCGGCGGTGTGGCAAAAGAGTTCAACACCATTGCCGTGGATGATGGGATCGCCATGGGTCACGGTGGCATGCTGTACTCCCTGCCGTCGCGCGAACTGATTGCCGACTCTGTGGAATACATGGTGAATGCCCACTGCGCCGACGCGATGGTGTGCATCTCCAACTGCGACAAAATCACCCCGGGGATGATGATGGCCGCGATGCGCCTGAACATTCCGGTGATCTTCGTTTCCGGCGGCCCGATGGAAGCTGGTAAAACCAAGCTGTCGGACAAAATCATCAAGCTGGATCTGATCGATGCGATGATCCAGGGGGCGAACCCGAACGTCAGCGATGCTGACAGCGAACAGATAGAACGTTCCGCCTGCCCGACCTGTGGTTCCTGCTCCGGCATGTTTACCGCCAACTCGATGAACTGCCTGACCGAAGCGCTCGGCCTTTCGCAGCCGGGTAACGGTTCGCTGCTGGCGACCCACGCCGATCGTAAAGAGCTGTTCCTCAATGCCGGTAAGCGCATCGTTGAGCTGACCAAGCGTTACTACGAGCAAGACGACGAAAGCGCACTGCCGCGTAATATCGCCAACAAGGCGGCGTTCGAAAACGCCATGACGCTGGATATCGCCATGGGCGGTTCCACCAACACCGTATTGCACCTGCTGGCATCGGCTCAGGAAGGCGAGGTCGACTTCACCATGGAGGATATCGATCGCCTGTCGCGCAAAGTGCCGCACCTGTGCAAAGTGGCACCGAGCACGCAGAAATACCATATGGAAGACGTGCATCGTGCTGGTGGTGTGATCGGCATCCTCGGTGAGTTGGATCGTGCTGGGTTGTTGAATCGCGACGTAGGTAACGTGCTGGGGCTGAGCCTGCCGCAGATGCTGGAAGCCTACGACGTGATGCTGACCAAAGACGAAGCGGTGAAAAAAATGTATGCCGCAGGCCCGGCAGGTATCCGCACCACGCAGGCATTCTCACAGGATTGCCGTTGGGATTCGCTGGATACCGACCGTCAGGAAGGCTGTATCCGCACGCGTGAGCATGCTTACAGCCAGGACGGTGGCTTGGCAGTGCTGTACGGTAACCTGGCTGAAGACGGCTGTATCGTTAAAACCGCCGGTGTGGATAAAGACAGCCTGATCTTCCGTGGTCCGGCCAAAGTGTTCGAGAGCCAGGAAGATGCGGTAGACGCGATCCTTGGCGGCAAAGTGGTGGCTGGTGACGTGGTGGTGATCCGCTACGAAGGTCCGAAAGGCGGGCCGGGCATGCAGGAAATGCTCTACCCGACCACGTATCTGAAATCTATGGGCCTGGGCAAGGCCTGTGCGCTGATCACCGATGGCCGTTTCTCCGGCGGCACTTCTGGCCTGTCGATTGGTCATGCTTCACCGGAAGCGGCCAGCGGCGGCGTGATTGGCCTGGTGCAGGACGGCGATATGATCGCCATCGATATCCCGCAGCGTGGTATTGCCTTGGATGTGTCGGACAGCGAACTGACTGCCCGCCGCGAAGCGGAACTGGCACGCGGCGACGCAGCCTGGACGCCAAAAGCCCGTGAACGCCAGGTCTCTTATGCGCTGCGCGCTTATGCGACGCTGGCCACCAGCGCCGATAAAGGCGCAGTACGCGATAAAAGCAAGCTGGGAGGCTGATACAAATGGCGGAATCCCTTCCCCTATCCGACGCCCCCTGTGGCGCGGAGTATCTGCGAGCGGTGCTCCGCTCGCCGGTTTACGAGGTGGCTCAGGTCACCCCGTTGCAGGCGATGGACAAAATCTCTGCGCGCCTCGGTAATACTATTCTGGTGAAGCGCGAAGATCGTCAGCCGGTGCACAGCTTCAAGCTGCGCGGGGCTTACGCGATGATTGCCAGCCTGAATGAAGAGCAGAGAGCCCACGGCGTGATCACTGCTTCGGCCGGTAATCACGCGCAGGGTGTGGCGTTTTCCGGTAACCGGTTGGGGATCAAAACCCTGATCGTGATGCCGGTGTCCACTGCGGACATCAAAGTGGATGCGGTGCGCAGTTTCGGTGGCGAAGTGCTGCTGTACGGTGCCAACTTCGATGAAGCCAAAGCCAAAGCAATCGCACTTTCACAACAGCAAGGGATGACCTTTGTGCCGCCGTTCGATCACCCGATGGTGATCGCCGGGCAGGGCACGTTGGCCATGGAACTGTTGCAGCAGGACGCACATCTGGATCGGGTTTTCGTCCCTGTCGGTGGTGGTGGGCTGGCAGCGGGTGTGGCGGTGCTGATCAAGCAACTGATGCCACAGATCAAAGTGATCGGTGTCGAAGCGGAAGATTCCGCCTGCCTGCGTGCGGCGTTGGATGCGGGTCATCCGGTGGACTTGGCGCGTGTCGGGCTGTTTGCCGAAGGCGTGGCGGTGAAACGCATTGGTGACGAAACCTTCCGCCTGTGCCGCGAGTATCTTGACGATGTGATCACCGTCGACAGCGATGCGATCTGCGCGGCAGTGAAAGACCTGTTTGAAGACGTGCGGGCGATTGCCGAACCTTCAGGCGCGCTGGCGCTGGCCGGGCTGAAGAAATACGTGCAGCAGCACAATATTCAGGGTGAACGCTTGGCGCATGTGCTTTCCGGTGCCAACGTGAACTTCCACGGCTTGCGTTATGTTTCTGAACGCTGCGAACTGGGTGAACAACGCGAAGCGCTGCTGGCGGTGACCATTCCAGAACAGAAGGGCAGCTTCCTGAAGTTCTGCCAACTGCTGGGGGGCCGTGCGGTGACCGAGTTCAACTACCGTTACGCCGATGCCGATCATGCGTGCATCTTCGTCGGCGTGCGCTTAACGCGTGGCCGCGCTGAGCGGCTGGAGATCATCAACGAGCTGAACAGCGGTGGTTATCAGGTAGTGGATCTGTCTGACGACGAAATGGCTAAGCTGCACGTGCGCTACATGGTCGGCGGGCGACCGTCGAAACCGCTGCGCGAGCGCCTGTACAGCTTCGAATTCCCAGAATCGCCCGGTGCGTTACTCAAGTTTTTGCAAACGCTGGGGACTCACTGGAACATTTCCCTGTTCCATTACCGCAGCCACGGCACCGATTTTGGCCGCGTGTTGGCGGGCTTTGAGCTGTCGCAGAGCGATCCGGAGTTTGATCAGCACCTGACGGCGCTAGGCTACGATTGCCACGATGAAACCGACAATCCGTCATTCCGTTTCTTTTTGCAGGGCTGAAATCAGCGACAAGGACAGCGCATGGCTAATGAGTTCACCGGTTTCAGTCAGCAAGGGCTGAATTTTCTTCAGCAGGTGCGGATTGAGAACGACAAAGAATGGTTTGAAGCGAATCGCGATGTGTACGATCGTGAGCTGTTAACGCCATTCCGCGCGCTGGTGGAGGCGCTCAGCCCGGCGATGTTGGCTATCGATCCGTACTTCGAAACCCGGCCAGCGATTGGTAAAACGCTGTCGCGTATTCATCGCGACACGCGTTTCTCCCATGACAAATCGCGCTATCGCAGCCGCATGTGGCTGACCTTCAAACGGCCAAGCAAAGACTGGAAAGATGCGCCAGTGTATTTCTTTGAACTGGGGCCGGACATGCTGCGTTATGGGCTGGGTTATTACAGCGCCAACAAACTGACGATGGATCTGTTCCGCCATACCCTGCGGCATCGGCCACAGCCGTTTTTAGAGGTGGCCGCCTGTTGCCGTGCGCCGTTTGAACTGGTGGGGGAAAGCTACAAACGGCCGCTGGTGAAAGAGCAGGCACCCGAGATCGCCACCTGGTACAACCGCAAGTCTTTTGCGGTGATGGCCACCGACAGCCAGGTGGAAAAGCTGTTCAGCGCCGATCTGATTGCCCTGCTGGCTCAGGTTTTTTTGCAGCTTGAACCGCTTTACCACTGGCTGATGCAGGTGGAGGCGATGAAGCAGATCGATCCAGCAGATCTATGAATGCCCGTCGTCTTTCAAACCGTAGCGTTGTTGGCTGCGTTTGCACACCCCAGTCACTTACTTGGGTAAGCTCCTAGGGATGTGCTCACTTGCCGCCTAGCTACAATTTGAAATCCATAGGGCATTGTTATGTTTGTCTTTCAAACCGTAGCGCGATTAGCTTCGCTTAAATTATTTTGGGTAGAGCAACTGCCAAAACGCCTCGATCAGCGGTTCGCTGAGGCGTTTTTTTTGCACGCAAACGCCCAGTTCGAACGGTTCAACCATGGAAATATGGTCCAACGTTGAAATGCGGTTGCGTACCGGTTCCGGGCTGTTGTCCACCACCACGCTCGGGATCAGCGCAATGCCGCAGCCGAGGGCGACCATCGAGACAATCGCTTCGTGGCCGCCGACGGTGGCGTAAATCAGCGGGTTGGTAATGCGCTGGCGGCGGAACCACAGCTCGATACGTTTGCGCGAAGGGCCGTGCTCCGGCAGGATAAACGGAATATTGGCCCAGTCAGGTTGATCGGCAAAGGCTTGAGTGCGCACCGCGCACGGCAGGGCAGGGGCAATCAGCACCAGCGGGATCTCGCCGATCTGGGTGAAGGCTACGCTGGAGGGCAGGGTTTCCGGCCGCCCGGCGATGCCGAGATCGGCTTCGTTGGATTGCACTTTGTCCACCGCATCGGCGGCATCGCCGGTGGTCAGCTTGATTTCCACCAGCGGATGCTGGGCGCGGAAGCGATCCAGGATCGGCGGTAAATGGCTGTAGGCGGCGGTGACCGAGCAGAACAGCCGCAGTTCGCCGCTTAGCGAAGGGCCGTGCTGGCCGAGCGCATGTTTTAGCTGCTGATATTGCAGCAGCGTTTGCTGGGCAAACACTTTCAGTTGTTCACCGGCATCGGTCAGTTGCACGGTGCGGTTATCACGCAGAAACAGCGGTTGCCCAAGAATTTCTTCCAGCCGTTGGATCTGGCGGGAAAGCGTGGACGGGCTGACGTGCATCGCCTTGGCGGTACGGCCAAAGTGATGACTTTCAGCAAGATGCAGGAACAGCTTGAGATCACGCAAATCCATATCAGTACGCTCGCAGTGAGAGTGTTGCATAAATTGCAATATCACATTCGTAATATATCAATTTAAGCAACGCAATTCCTGTTATACATTGAACGCAACTTATCCCGCATACACCGAGCGGGGAATGAACCTTACATCTTACCGGAGTAAACCATGGCTAATTATTTCAACACATTGAACCTGCGTCAGCAGTTGGCGCAATTGGGTAAGTGCCGTTTCATGGCGCGTGACGAATTTGCTGATGAAGCGGGCTACCTGAAAGGCAAAAAAGTGGTGATTGTCGGCTGTGGCGCGCAAGGGCTGAACCAGGGCCTGAACATGCGTGATTCCGGCCTGGATGTGGCCTATGCGCTGCGTAAAGAAGCCATTGAAGAGAAACGTGCCTCATGGCGCAAAGCCACCGAGAACGGCTTCAAGGTAGGTACTTACGAAGATCTGATCCCACAGGCCGATCTGGTGGTTAACCTGACGCCAGACAAGCAGCACTCCTCTGTAGTCCGCGCAGTACAGCCGCTGATGAAAGACGGCGCAGCGCTGGGTTACTCCCACGGCTTCAACATCGTTGAAGTGGGCGAGCAAGTGCGTAAAGACATCACCGTGGTGATGGTAGCGCCTAAGTGTCCAGGTACTGAAGTACGCGAAGAATACAAACGTGGTTTCGGTGTGCCAACGCTGATCGCTGTTCACCCGGAAAACGATCCAAAAGGCGAAGGCATGGCGATCGCCAAGGCATGGGCAGCGGCCACTGGCGGCCATCGTGCGGGCGTGCTGGAATCTTCCTTCGTAGCAGAAGTGAAATCTGACCTGATGGGCGAGCAGACCATCCTGTGCGGTATGTTGCAGGCAGGTTCTCTGCTGTGCTTCGACAAGCTGGTAGCTGAAGGCACCGATGCTGCTTACGCAGAAAAACTGATTCAGTTCGGCTGGGAAACCATCACCGAAGCGCTGAAGCAGGGCGGCATCACCCTGATGATGGATCGCCTGTCTAACCCAGCGAAACTGCGTGCTTACGCGCTGTCTGAGCAACTGAAAGGCATCATGGCTCCGCTGTTCCAGAAACACATGGACGACATCATCTCTGGCGCCTTCTCCAGCGGCATGATGGCTGACTGGGCAGAAGACGATGTGAAACTGCTGACCTGGCGTGAAGAGACCGGTAAAACTGCCTTCGAAAACGCACCACAGTTTGCGGGCAAAATCAGTGAGCAAGAATACTTTGATAACGGCGTGCTGATGGTGGCTATGGTGAAAGCGGGCGTTGAGCTGGCGTTCGAAACCATGGTGGATTCTGGCATCATCGAAGAGTCTGCTTACTACGAATCACTGCACGAACTGCCGCTGATCGCCAACACCATCGCGCGTAAGCGTCTGTATGAAATGAACGTGGTGATCTCGGATACTGCGGAATACGGTAACTACCTGTTCGCCAACGCGGCAGTACCGTTGCTGAAAGATTTCATGAAGACCCTGCAAACGGGCGATCTGGGCAAGTCTGTTGCTGGCACTTCCGTGGACAACGCGCAGCTGCGTGATGTGAATGAAGCCGTTCGCAACCACCCAATCGAATCTGTTGGCCGCAAACTGCGTGGCTATATGACCGATATGAAACGCATTGCGGTTGCAGGCTAAATACCCGTCGTCTTTCAAGCGGCAGCGTTGTTACCTGCACTATCTCACCCCAGTCACTTACTAAAGTAAGCTCCTGGGGATGAGATAGCTTGGCGCCTAGCTGCAACTTGAAATCCATAGGGTATTAAGATTGGTTTTCGAGTCCAACAAAAAGGCCAGCATTGTCGCTGGCCTTTTGGCGTTTTAGTGGGCAGAGAAATTACTGCGGCATGGCTTCACGCGGGATGATGGCACCACGGTACTGAATCACCGTGCTGGCGGTCAGGTGGCCGCGCTGTGCGGCGCTGACGGCATCACCGCCGGTCAGGCGAATCGCCAGATAACCAGCGCTGAATGAGTCCCCGGCTGCGGTGGTATCAATAACCTTCTCTTTCGGCAGTTTCACCGCAGGCACGTCGTGCGTTGCCCCGTCTGCGCTGAACACCAGGCAGGAGTCCGCGCCACGCTTGATCACAATCTCGCTCACGCCGAAATCGCGCGTGCGGCTCACCACCTGCTCAACCGGCAGTTGGCTCCACAGCAAATCTTCATCGTCCAGCGTCAGGAAAGCAATGTCGGTGCAGGACAGGATATCGCGGTAGGCCTGCTGGGTTTCGTCTTTGCTTTGCCACAGGCGCGGTCGGTAGTTGTTGTCAAAGATCACTTTGCCGCCGTTGGCCCGGCACTGGCGCAGCAAGGTCAGCAGTTTTGCCCGGCTGGCAGAGGGGAGGATTGCCACGCTGATACCGCTGAGATAGATATAGTTAAACTGCGCCAGTTGCGCGCACAGATCTTCCGCCTGCGGGCCATCTAGCCAGTAACGGGCTGCGGCGTCGTTACGCCAGTAGTAGAAGGTGCGCTCACCGGTGTTGTCGGTTTCGATCACATACAGCCCTGGCAGCTTGTTTTCCAGTTGCTGAATCAGATCGGTTTTCACCTGTTCCTGCTGCCAGGCGTGCAACATCTCCCGGCTGAAGCTGTCGGTGCCGAGCGCGGTAACGTAATGCACGTTCAACGCCTGCTGCGGAACCTGACGGGCGATATAGACGGCGGTGTTAAGGGTGTCGCCACCGAATCCACGGCTGAGATCTGCGCCTTTCTGCGACAGTTCGATCATGCATTCGCCGATCACGGCGAGATTTTTGCTGTTCATGATAATCCCTGACTGAAGAGTTGAGTCTGACTGATGTGAGATACGTTTAGTCTCAACGCAAGGGCGGGGGCAGTCAATAGAAATAAAACGGCGTTTTAATTATTTTATGATCGCGATCGGGAAACACCGGGTTTCCCGTCGTCTATGAGTGAAAGGTGGGCTATTTGGCGGCTGCGCGCAGGTCCGTCACGCTCTTGCCGCCGATACCCCAGTTATCGGTATCCACCTCTTCGATCACTACCACGGTAGTTGCCGGGTTTTTACCCAGCGTATCGACCAGCAACTGGGTGACACCGGCAATCAGCTGTTTTTTCTGATCCGCAGTGGCACCTTCACGGGTAATTTTGATATTGACGTAGGGCATGGTTATTCCTCTTTTTATTGTTCAAGGTAAGAACCGATAATAGTCGATTACCTCAGCACCTGGCAGCTATGGTCCTGAATCTCTTCTGCCGAGGCCATATTCAACCGCAGCAGATCACGTTTGACCGCCAGCAGCAGAAAATCACCTGCGGGCAATGCGGTCATCGCCAGGCCGTAACTGCCCATGCTTTCATGCGCGTCCGGTACGCCCTGTGCGAGTAAGCGAAAGGCCCCCGATTGCTTAAGCTCGGCTGCGCTGACGCGGCGTGCCAGATAGCTATGCTCCAACAAACCACCAAGCAGCGGTTGCCACTGTTCGCTGATATCGCCACTCAATTGTGCCAGCCGATCTCTGACTGCCGGTTGCAGGCAGGAAATATGAATATGCAGCTGATTCTGCGTGCGGCCGTACTCTGAGTTGATCGCCAGCGAGAGGTTGGCATTGTCGATTGGTTTGCCGTATTTATCCGCCATAAAATGACGCGCTTGCCAGGCTAAGGCGAAAAAGTTCGGTGCATCGGGTTGCAGTACCTGCGGGCTTTCGATGCCGGTGATTTTAGTGCTGGGCAGCAACAGGAACTGTAGCGGCCCATTGCGATCCTTCAGTACCACAAATCCTGCCGCTTCATCCACCTGCGCGCAAGGTGCCGGATTGTTGCTTTGCTGCTGGTTTGGCAGGCACTGCTGGCTGACGATATGCCACAAGGCGTCTGGATGCGCCGGTTTCAGCCAGAAATAGAGCGCAAAAAAGATAAGCACCACGAGCGCAGCACACACAGCCAACCAACGGCGCAATGACATAATGAGTTTCCGTAGAGAAGGGGTAGCAGACAGAATAGCCGGGTTTTATGACAAACGGCCCCAGTAAACCGGGGCCGGGAAGGATTACAACGACTGGTGGCGGGTTTCTTTCATCAGCAACAGAGCGATCAGCGTCATGCTCGCCATCGCTGCCAAATACAGGCCAACGTAGAACAGCCCAAAATTGTTTGCCAACCAGGTGGCGATATAGGGAGCGACAGACGCACCCAGAATCGAGGCCACGTTATACGAGAAAGAAGCCCCGGTATAACGTACTTCGGTCGGGAATAGTTCCGGCAGCAGTGCGCCCATCGGGCCGAAGGTCAGGCCCATGATGCTCAGACCGCACAGCAGGAAGGCCATCACCAGCACCTGATTGCCAGAACCCAGCATGCTTGGGAACACGAAGGCAAAGGCGATCATCAGCAGGGTGATAACAATCATGGTCTTGCGACGGCCAAAGGCATCCGCCAGCAAACCGGCGATCGGTACCATTACACCAAAGCCGATGACCGCAACCATCAGCATCCACAGGAAGCTATTGCGCGAATAACCTAGCCCCAGCGGTTCCGCTGCCGTACCGAAAGTCATGGAATAGACGGTCATTAGGTAGAACAGCGTATAGGTGGCCAGCATGATAAAAGTACCGAGGATAGTGGCCTTCATATGCTTGCTCAGCAGCGTACCGAGCGGGATTTTCACCTGTTTACCTGCTTTGGCCACTTTGGCAAAAATCGGGGTTTCATGCAGCGAAACGCGCACGTACAGGCCAACCAACACCAGCGCGGCAGACAGGATAAACGGCACGCGCCAGCCCCAGGTCATGAATTGCTGGTCGGTCAGCAGCCAGGAGAGCAGCAGGAAAGTGCCGTTGGCGAAGAAGAAACCGATGGGCGCCCCCAACTGAGGGAAAGAACCGTACAACGCGCGTTTATGTGCTGGCGCATTCTCGGTGGCTAACAGGGCAGCACCGCCCCATTCCCCCCCTAACCCCAGCCCTTGGCCAAAACGCGCCAACGCCAGCAGGATCGGCGCAAAGATGCCGATGGTTTCATAGGTTGGCAGCAGGCCGATCAGCACGGTAGAGACCCCCATGGTCAGCAAGGAGGCAACCAGCGTGACTTTGCGCCCGACGCGGTCACCGAAGTGGCCGAAGACGGCAGAGCCGATCGGCCGGGCAATAAAGGCGATCGCGAAGGTAGCCAGCGATTGCAGCGTTGCCGCAGCAGGATCGCCCTGTGGGAAGAAGATATGCGGGAAGACGATGACGGCGGCGGTGGCGTAAATATAGAAATCGAAGAACTCAATGGCGGTACCGACCAGCGAGGCGACAATGACTTTTCCCCGGGAGTTAACCGGTGTGGATGCCTCTTCGGCGTCCACAGTTGTTGCGATGGAAGCTTGCATAGTTGTTTCTTATATTTTGGATTTATAAAAACCCATTTTAGTCATAGCAAAATGCCATTTTCAATGGCGTAACTTTGTGCAATTCGGTAAATGAGCTGTTAAAAAGACTAATGATTTAATAAGTGGCTTTTATTTGGTTTTAAACACCGTTGAATAATGAATTTGTAGGTGTAACGGCTGTGAAATGAGAAAAGAAAAGTTGTAGGCTAGTAGGTTATGCTGGTTTTTGTTGTGCGACCGGTTTGTTATCGAAGCTATACACTGCTTTTTACCGCATTTATCAGGATAAAAAGCCAGTCATAACTATACGGCTGGCATTAACGGTCGGGATTCACTTCACCTGTGGCAGGGTCTTATCCTCTTGGTACTGGGCTGTGGCGATCCAGGCGGCGCAAAACAGCGTCAGGCGGGCAAAGAAGTAGAAGAATGCCATCAGCCCAATCACGGAGCCAAAGGCTGCGCCGGAAGGGGATCTCGCCACCTGCGGCAGCGTCATGGTCATCACAAACTTAATCACCTCAAAGCCGATTGCGGCAAGCAACGTGCCGCGCAGCAGGGCCTTTTTCTTCGGCTTGTGGCGCGGCAGCATCCAGAAGATCCACAGAAACAGCAGATAATTGGCAAAGATCGAAATGGATAGTGCAATCAGAGTCATCGCTGGTCGTAGCCATTCGATACTGCCTAACCCAAGGGCATGCACAATAGCCGCCTGAGCGGAACCGGCGATCGAAGTCAGCGAGAGCGTCACGATCAGCGCTACCAGCAGGCCGATCAGGGAAATAAAGTCGCGGGTGTAGCGGAAGTAAATTTTCTCCTGATCCTGCGGATTGCGTTCCCAGACATCGCGCGACTGGGCGCGGATCGCTTCACGCAAATTTCCCATCCAACTGATACCGGAATACAGCGCCAGCGCCAAACCGGTAAGGCCGACGGTGGTACGCTGCTGGATCGCCGTATTCACGGTGTTCTTCAGCGTGCTGGCGAGCGTTGGGTCGCTGATGCTGTTGACGATTTTGCCGATCAGTTCAGCCAGCAAATCCGGGTTGGAAGCCAGCACAAAACCCACGGCGGCGAACGAGACCATCAGGATCGGAATCAGCGAAAGAAAGGAGAAATAGGTAATAGCAGCACCAAACTGGCTGCCCATACGATCGTTAAAACGTTCGGCGGCGCGTAGCAGATGGGCAACGCTGGGCCAGGTTTTAACACGCTCGACTAAACGGGAAAAACCAGAAAGGGTTTTATTCTGCGGCTGATGGGGGTTTTTATCCGATCCTGTAAGCATTACGTCACGATTCCTTATCGATAAACACAGCAACTTCTTTCAAGCCGCAGAGGTTGTCGCGTTGATTATACCAAAATGAGCCTGGGATGTGGCCGTTATACCCGCGTTGTATCATTCACCAAACATATTCTTTCAGCCGTATACCTTCAATTTTTATCTATTGCCCTCCTCAAGAAGGCGTTTACTCATTCATAGGGCGCAGCGTGTTTAGTTTTTCTGCGCCTGTAACTGTAGCAGCCGTAGGGGCTGGAACGGTTTTATCTCCCACCAATAGAAAAAATGGAAGGTCATATGAAATTATTCAATCACCCAAACTGTCGTCCGTTTCTTGAAGCGGGCAATCTGTCACAAC